>CAYJFK010000069.1:0-11833 GCA_964369475.1 uncultured Oscillospiraceae bacterium
CAGCTTTAGCTGATTTCTCAGCTTGGAGAAAACGCTTTTTCTCCAAGCTGAGGGGCAGACCTACGGTCTGCCCCTTTTTTTATGCTTTACCCATTTCATATCCTGCATTAAATAATGCGATATTTTTCTCTGCTGCCTTTGGACGGGAGCGCACTATAACTGTCTCCATTTTGTCCTTTGGAAGAATGTCAAGCTTGCCGCACATTATGCCTATGGCAAGAATGTTTGTACTTGTTACTGCACCCATGTCGGAGGCTGTTTTGGCTATCGGGTAGCCAAATTGCGTGCTGTCGCAGGGCTTTTCTTCTATTACCGTGTTGTCGTAGATAAGGGTAACCCCCTTGGGCAGCTTGCCAGCATATCTGTTGTAAGCTATCTCGTGAAGGCATATTACAACGCTTGGGTGCTCGACTTCGGGGAAGTCTATTTCTTCACTGCTCACAATAATATCAGCCTTTGTAAATGTGCCTCTCGTCTCGACACCGTAGGAGGCTACCATTGCGGCATTTAGTCCGCACTCTACCGTTGCCGCTTCCCCTGTCAGCGTGCCGCAAGAGAGCAGCCCCTGACCGCCGACACCCGCAAAAACTATATCCCATCTAATCATTTTACACCCTCCTGTACCTTTTCCGACATCTCTGCATAAAGAGTGCTGTAATCCTTCGATGGCATGTCGGACAGTGTGCCCATTATAATCTTGCCCGACAGTTCCTCCGAGCTCATTGTAAGTGCCTTTTGCGGTGTAACACTGCGTGCTCTTATTGCCTTTAGCATATCAACAGGGCCTCCAAGGGCGTTATTGCGCCCAAAATGAGTGGGACAGGCGGCGATAATCTCGATAAAGGACATACTCTTGCGCTTAATACCCTCGACAATGAGCTTTTTCATGCCGACAGGGTCGTCGGCCGATGCTCTTGCTACAAAGGGAGCGCCTGCCGCTATTGCAAGGGCGCAAATGTCAAATGCTTGCTCGACATGTCCCATGCGGCTCGTCGTTGTGACAGAGCCTGTCGGGGTTGTGCCTGAGTATTGACCGCCCGTCATGCCGTAGTTGTAGTTGTTTACCATGATGGCCGTAACATCTACATTGCGGCGACATGCGTGGATAAAGTGGTTGCCGCCTATCGTGGCGCAGTCGCCGTCGCCCATTAGGACGATTACGTCAAGCGTTGGGTTTGCAAGTTTTACCCCTGTGGCAAAGGCAAGCGCTCTGCCGTGTGTGCCGTGGAGGGCATTTGTGTTTAGGTAGTCGTCTGCCTTGCCCCAACAGCCTATGCCTGTTACTACTACGGTATTCTCGAGCGTCATGTCGAGTTCCTCAAATGCACGCACAATAGCGCCGAGCACCGTTCCGTTGCCGCATCCCTTACACCAAAAGAGGGGGAATTTTTCCGTCTTTAAATAGTCCATGTACTTCATTTTGCCACCTCCTCTATTGCCGCTAATATCTCGGTTGGGGTTATTATTAGACTGTCGACACGGTTTACACCGATTACCGGAATGTCGGTCGCCTTTTTGACTTCGCCTGCCATCTGCCCTAAGTTCATCTCGGGCACAATTACGGCCTTTTTGCCCTTGCAAATCTCGCCTACAAGCTTCGAGGGGAATGGCCATACCGTTACGATTTGGAGTAGCCCCACCTTTATTCCCTTTTCCCTTGCCTTTTTCATGGCGGCCTTTGCACTGCGTACCGAACAGCCGAATGTTACCATAACAATGTCGGCATCATCGAGCATAAATTTGTTTACTATTGTTATATCGTCTATGTATTTTTCGAATTTATCGGTAAAATGACGTACAAACCGATCTGCATTTGCAGGCACGCCGCATGGTGCTCCCACATTGTCGTGGCCGCTACCGTTTATTCTAAATACATAATCGCCGCCATATGCCGGCATCGGTGCAACGTCGTAGGGGTGACCTTCGAAGTTGTACAGCTCAAAATCTTCCTTGGCACAGGTCGGGGCGGTGCGGTTTATTATGTCCTCTGCTTTTGGTTCCCACGGCTCGTATGCCTCCCTCATGTGTCCTACAACTTCGTCTGCGAGAAAGACAACGGGGGTACGGTGACGCTCGGCAAGGTTAAATGCCGTTATCATATAGTCGTAGCACTCTTGCACCGACGAGGGGGATATTGCTATTATGCCGTGGTCGCCGTGTGTGCCGTAGCGTGCTTGCATGTAGTCGCCCTGAGCCGGTTTTGTTGCAAGACCTGTCGATGGGCCTGAGCGCTGGACATTGATTATAACGCAAGGCACTTCCGCCATGACAGCGACTCCTAAGTTTTCCTGCATTAGAGAAAACCCTGGGCCCGAGGTTGCCGTATAGCTCTTTTTGCCCGAGGCCGATGCGCCGATTATAGCGGCAATAGAGCCAAGTTCGTCCTCCATTTGGACAAAGACACCGCCAACTTCGGGCAGCTTACGAGCCGAAATCTCGGCAACTTCCGACGAGGGTGTTATTGGGTACCCTGCAAAAAAGCGCGCGCCAGCAGCTATTGCGCCCTGCGCCATTGCATCGTTGCCCATTGTAAAAATTTTCACTTTTTTGTCACCTCCAGAGCAAAATCGGGACAGCGTAGTACGCACATATTGCACCCGATGCAGTCTGCCTCCCTTGTCGGGGTCGGGATGTGCTCGCCGTCAAAATCGAATACATTCTTTGGGCAATAGCCTTCGCACATACCGCACGCTTTGCACCACTTTTGGTTGATCTCAATCTTGAACATATAGTGCCTCCTTTTTTAATTTTGAAATTTGATGTATGTCTAAAAAATTAAACACATAAATAGATTTATCTATACACAGTATAGCAAACTAATTTGCAAATTGCAATGCATTATCATATAAAAATAGAGGCTTTTTTTCGGTGATTTCAACAAAAGAGTGCTGTGGCAAAATTCCCTCTTTAACTATGTTGTATTTTCAACCGTCATGCATTATAATAATTATCAGGTTGGATAAAAAGTGTTTTCTCCAACCTGAGAAAATCAGCAAAGCTGATTTTAACGCCCTCGGGGGCGGGAATTTAACGCCAGAGGGCACCCTGATGGTGCCCCCTCGCCGCTCCCCCTCCTTCCGAAGGGACTTAATTTCAGGTTTTTCTCGGGCATAATAACTATCAGCGACTATAAAAATAAAAGGAGAGTAATATGTACAGTTTTACAAACGATTACAGCGAAACTTGCCATCCTAACATTATAAAGGCTCTTTCCGAGGCGACAGCACAGTATACAGGCTATGGGCTTGACACATTTAGCAGTAGCGCATCGGATAAAATCCGCAAGGAATGCGGCGTTCCAGATGCCGACATTCACTACATAGCAGGCGGCACGCTTACAAATACCCTTGCAATTTCCTCCTTTCTACGCCCTCATCAGGCGGCAATATCGGCCGATACAGGGCACATTAATGTCCACGAAACAGGCTCTGTCGAGGCTACGGGGCACAAAATTTTAACAATGCCATCGCCTGATGGCAAGCTAACATGCGAAATGGTGCAAAAGGTGCTCGACATTCACGGGGACGACGAGCATATGGTAATGCCTAAGCTTGTCTACATATCAAACTCGACCGAGCTTGGCACGATATACAAAAAGAGCGAGCTTGAAGCATTATCGGCACTTTGCAAAGAGAAGAATTTGTACTTCTTCTTGGACGGCGCTCGCCTTGGCTCTGCTCTTACTTGCGCAGAGAACGACGTGACAATGGCAGACATAGCACGCCTTACAGACAGCTTTTACATAGGCGGCACAAAGAACGGTGCAATGCTCGGCGAGGCGCTCGTTATAACAAACAACAAGCTAAAAGAGGACTTCCGCTACCTATACAAGCAAAGAGGCGCTATGATGGCAAAGGGCTGGATTACAGGCCTTCAGTTTGACGTACTATTCGAGGACGGCCTTTTCTACAAGCTCGCTCGTCATGAAAACGAAGTGGCGGCATATATCGCAAAGTCACTCGAAGAAATGGGAGCCGAAATGTTTGCTAAGTCGCCTACAAATCAGCAGTTCTTAGTGCTTCCCAATGCGGCAATAGAGGAGCTAAAGAAGGATTTCTCCTTTGCGATATGGGAAGCCGGCGCACAAAAGAGCGCAATAAGGCTTGTTTCTTCTTGGGCGACACCAATGGAGCAGGCAGAAAAGCTTGTTGCCAAGATTAAGTCGCTTATATAGATTATAGGTATCGCCCTAACCGTGTTTTGCTTTGTTTGCTGTGTGCATTTCGAAGTGTATCATAAAGGAGAGCAGGGCACGAAGCACAATAACTGCACCCAAAATGTAGAGCTCGTCAAGGCTTTGTATTAGCAGTGTTTTAAGTATCTCTGCCGCCATTTTAAATTCGAGCCCCGTTGCAAGCCCGTCGGCAAGCTCGAATTTTATATCGTACTGCTTTTTTAGCACATGCACGGCAATGTAGTGCACAAAGCCTTTTATTGCAGTTATGCAAACGACAAAGACACCTACGAGCTCTATCGAAGTTATGATATAGGGCAGTATTCCCTCTAATATATGTTCCAGAAACATAGAGACCTCCAAAAAAGATTCTTTCTTATAATTATGGCTATTTCTGACTTTATAATTCGAAGGAGATGAAAAAATGTATAATTTTGACAGACCGATAAAGAGAAGCGGCACAAACTCCTACAAGTGGGACAGCAATATGAGGCTATACGGCACGGAAGATGTGCTCCCCATGTGGACTGCCGACATGGATTTTCGTTGTGCCGATCCTCTTATAGAGGCATTTAAGGCAAGGGTCGAACATGGCATATTTGGATATACTCAAAGAGATGCTAAGTATTTCGACATTATTGCCTCGTGGCTAAAGCGTCGTTTTGGGTTTGAAGTTTCGAAAGAAGATATTGGCTTTTGCCCTCCCGGTGTTATACCTGCCCTTAGCTTTTTAATAGACATTCTAACCGAAAAGGGCGACAGTATTATAATTCACATGCCAAACTACGATTCCCTTTTCGACATTGTAGGCGCCAAGGACAGAGTGCTTGTTAAAAGTCAGCTCGTTAAAAAGAATGGCAGCTACGAGATAGATTTCGAGCAGTTCGAGGCGCAGATAATCGAGTCCAAGCCACGTATGATGATATTCTGCTCCCCCCACAATCCGACAGGTCGTGTTTGGAGGGAGGACGAGCTTAACAAGATTAGCGAGCTTTGCAATAAGTACGACATTTGGGTCGTCTCGGACGAGGTTCACTGCGACATTGTAAGAGAGGGCGTAACTCACATTCCTATGGGTATGGTAGAGGGCATGAGGGAGCGAAGTGTTACCATGATGTCGCCAAATAAGTCCTTTAACGTGGCAGGGCTTGCGAGTGCTTCTATTATAATTCCAAACGAGTGGCTAATGAAGGAATATAAAAAGGCGCTGTCGACAATTGCGACAACGCTCGACAATGTATTTGCCACAATAGGAATTGACGTGCTATACGGCGATCCCGATTGCGAGATTTGGCTTGAGGAGGTTAACAAGTATATAGAAGAAGTTTTAGACTATGCTGTTACCTATATAAAAGATAACATTCCCGAGGTAAAGACGCACAAGCCGGAAGGCACATATCTAATGTGGCTCGATTTCTCCGATATGGGCTTTGACAAGGATAGCCTTAGGGAGTTTCTTGTTAAAGAGGCAAAGCTTGGATTTATCTTTGGTCACGAGTTTGGCGAGGGCTACGAAGCCTTTGCCAGAATGAACGCCGCTTGCACAAAAGCGACCATGACAGAGGCAATGACAAGGCTTGAATCTGCTGTTAAGGCGAGGAGATAGAGACCGTTAAACTTGTCTTTAAGGGTTGCGGAAAAAATGTTTTCCATGCCTAATTCTATCTTTTTTTCTCAAAATTTGCAAAAAATAGTTTTATCAAGTTTAAATAATCTTACCGCTGCGATCATTCGCAGCGGTATTTTTTATTGCAGTTCGCTAAAATATACCAAAAGTGAGAACTTTTTACTGTTTTTGTGCAATGTTAACAAAAAGAAATAGTGTTTTTAGTGCAATATAGTCAGGAATTTTTTAAAAAATATTGCAATATTTTACCACTTTCGCACATTATTATGGTACAATGTAAAATCTGTGTAAAAAACAGCTTAAACAGAATTTTACAAATTATATAATAAAGGAGAAAGATTATGAGTACAGCTAAAACACTTGCCGTATCGAGAAAGGAATTCAAAAGCTTACTTTCGCTTACCGACAGAATTTACCTTATCAGCCAGCTTGATACACTGCTTACACCCGATGCATATGGTGGCTACAACGGTTATAGAGTTAGAAGTTTATATTTTGATAGCATCGACAATGTAGACATAACAAACAAAAACAAAAAGTCGCCTTATCAGCGCCGCATTAGAATGCGTATATACTCTACAAAGGATAAGACAGTTAAGGTAGAGCTAAAGAGAAAGTCCTTTGGCAGACAGTTAAAAGAGAGCGTTATTATGTCGAGAGAAGATGCAATGAAGATGATAAATGAAGACTACTCCCCACTTCTCGAGCATCCTTCCGACACAGCTAAGTATCTATACGAAGTTATGACGACCCACAGCTATCGCCCTGTTTCGATAATCGAGTACGACAGAAGGGCATACACTCATCCCTTCTTTAGCACAAGAATAACACTCGACAGCAATGTTAGATACACCGACTTTAGTTACGACCTATTTAGCGACGATCTTAACTTTAAAAGAGTAATGGATCCTGATCAGACAATACTCGAAGTTAAGTACGACAGATTTTTGTTTGCGCAAATTCAAGATGTACTATCGAAGTGCAATTTGACCAAGAAACCCATGAGCAAGTACGGCTCGTCGAGACAGCTATTAAAACAATACTACTATTAAACAATACTATTATTAAAAGATCATTAAAAGAGCTTTTTAAATAACACAAAATAATATAGCTATTACATGCACAGTTACAATGCACGGTAATTAGCACTCAATAAACTACATTTTTAAGATTAAAAGGAGAAAACATCATGAATTCAACCCTTGCAGAGATATTCGACTTTGGGGCACAAATCGAATCGGCATTCCCTGATACCATAACCCTATTTATCACAGGACTTGTTACCATTTTTATGTTCTATACATACAAGCAGGTTCATTCCACAATTTCCTATAACAAAAACTTCAACATAACACTCGTTTTAGTTTCGCTTATAACAATGTCGCTATTTTCGGCAATCGAATCTAACATTAACATATCTCTTGGTATGCTTGGTGCACTTTCGATAGTTAGATTTAGAACCAACATTAAAGACATTAGAGATGTTGTCTTTATCTTCTGGTCGCTTGCGATAGGTATTATTTGTTCTACGGGCGAATTTATAATGGCCTTTATAGTGTCGATTGTAATAAGCGGTGTTATGATTATGGGTGGAAAAAACCACAAGGGCAAGGCACATCTGATTGTAGTGAGAGGATCAAATGCTGATCTAACAAACATCGAGGAAATCATTGCAACGCACTACACAGAGGTAACAGTTAAGGCTAAGAATCTACTTGCCGACTCCTTTGAGCTTGTTTACGAAGTTTACGGCGAAAAGATTAAGGCTAATCCTATAAACGACGCAATGTTTGCAGTAGAGGGTGTCGACAGTATGAACATTCTTGCTCCAAATACCGAGGTATCGTAAGGGTTTATATTGTTTAAAGGACAACGGCTCTCGCCGTTGTCCTTTTTTGTTCGTCTATTTGCTTAGCATACCTTCCACAACACTTGAAACATATTCCCAGTCCTTACGACATTCTCTTAGGTAAGCACTTCCGCTATCGGTCAATCTGTAATACTTCCTCGGAGGGCCGCCTGACACCTTGCCTGCATAGCATTCGACATGACCTCCTTCGAGTAGGCGGCGGAGGACGGCATAGACAGTTTGCTCGCTTGTTCCGTCGAAAGCGGCTGTCATTTCCTTCATAATTTCATAGCCGTAAAACTCGCCTTTTGATACTGTTAGCAAAATGCAAAACTCGAGCACACCTTTTTTAAGTTGAGCAATCATGCCTTCCTCCTCGCTACTCCAATCGAAGCTATGCATAAAATGCCGCCTACTGCCGCTGTTAATGCTGTGTACATGGAGGTCGACAGGAATATTTGAGGTATATTGTTTACGCTAGTCAGCCATGAAAGTCCATTTAGGAGTGCTCCCAGTGATGTTAATATTGTGAAGTTGAGTAGAGTAAATATCAGCGCAGTTCTACCGTATTTGAATACGGAGATTCCCGATAGAAAGAGGAGCACGGTAAAAAACAGGCTTGATATAAGAAGTATTCTATCGGCCATTACCCCGACCTCGCTTGGCCGCTCCAACACGAGCTGACCAAGCGGCAAAATATAGACGAGCGCTACTGCGACAAAAAGCAATGCTGTATTTGCCACAAATAATATACCGGCTTTAGGCATGGGGTATATGCACTTTACGGTGGCGTTTTTTCCTAGCAAAACCAACGTCGGTATAAAAAATAGCGTTGTAAAAAGCGGGATAAATATCATGTTAAAGGGAAAATGGTAGATGTACCTGTATGCAAAAAATACATATAGGCAAAGTGCGCCATATAATAACACTCGTGGAAAGAGCATTTTTGTCGCCACTCTGCCGCCAATATTTTCGCTTACAATAAGACCAATATCGCCGCACTGCGACACGAGCTCCTCCTCGGGGGTATCGTTGTTGCTAAAATACTCCTCGTAGCCTCCCATTATGGCAAGCCTCTCCTTTTTTGGCATGTAAAGTCGCAGGGCATTGCTTAGCTTTTTTAAAAATTCTCTTTTTTTCATACTTAGACCTCCCAACTACTATGTTATACACAGTATATCGCACTACTGTGTATTAGTCAATAGTTTTTTGTAATATTGCAATTTTCATTAATCTTGCTTTTTATATCTTGATATGATAAAATATTTTATGCGACATTTTATAAGGAGAGTTATCGATGCAATTTAAAAAAATGTTTATTTTACTAAGTTTAACAATGATTTTAGCCTTTGGCGCTTATGGGTGTAGTGGAGAAACCGAGCATCCAAATGCTACAATGGTGGCAACCCAAGAGGCAGACGAGGGCGACCCGACAGGGCTTGTCGATGCCGAAACTTCCATAACTTGGACAGATGGAGTCGTTAGCGAAGTTATGCTATCGCTAAATTATATATCGGAAGAATATGCACAAACTGCATATAATCTTGTCATCGCAGAGGGTACTGCTGAGGAGGATGTGACTATCGACGGAGCAAATCTCACCTACCCACTCGATGCTTTGCAGTTTGCCGGCGTGACATATGAGAGCATGTTAACTTCATTCAGGCAAGATGGCGAATGGACTGTTGTTGAGGAGTAAATAAGGCGGCGACGTCTTTAATAAAAGGAGGTAGTTGTTATGAAAATTGAGAATGTCGGTTATGTTGAAACGGGGATGCTTAACACACCGCTGCACAAACTTGAAAACATAAGTCGTGACCTTGATGTGGAACTTTACATAAAGAGGGACGATTTAACGGGATTTGGCACGGGCGGAAATAAGCTAAGAAAGCTCGATTACCTTGTTAAGGATGCTATCGATCAAGGGTGCAATACACTGCTTACATATGGTGGATACCAGACAAATCACGGCAGGCTAACAGCGGCGGCGGCTGCTCGTTATGGCATGAAATGCGTTCTTATTTTAAATGGCGCACCTCCTAAAGAAGCAACAGGAAATCTGATACTCGATCGCATGATGGGGGCTGAGGTTGTCTTTATGGACACTTCTTCTATCGAAGGCGATGCTGATTTTGCCGAAAAGAGTGCTTTGCTTAAAGAAAAGGCAACAAAGGCAGTTATTGAAAGATATAAAAAACAGGGCGACAAGGTCTATTCAATTCCGGTAGGCGGCAGCAACGATGTCGGTGCGGCAGGTTACATAAGATGTGTTGGCGAGATGGCCGAACAGTTAAAGGCAATGGATGTCGAGCCTGATTATGTAATTAGCCCCTACGGTTCTATGGGAACTTATGCAGGAATTACGGTAGGCATGAAGTATTATGATTTAAAGGGCAAACTGATAGGCATTGCCGTTTCTCCTAAAGAGGAAGCTGTTATAATGGAGGGGCTCGATTATATTAATCGCATTGCCGAAAAGTATGAAACCGGCCTTAGTTTTACGAGAGACGAGCTAAATGTAGATACAGGATATGTTGGCCCCGGATATAATATATCAGACGAAGCAACAAGGGCTGCTTGTTACTACATGGCTTCAAAAGAGGCAATAATACTGGATTTTTGCTATACGGGCAAGGTCTTTACAGGACTGCTCGACATGATAAAGAGCGGAAAGATTGCCAAGGGTAGCAAGATCGTTTTTGTTCACACAGGCGGTCTACCGGGGCTTTTCTCCGATAGGCATATGGCTGCTTGTCAGGAAGATCTTTGGGGCGGAGATATTGAGGTTTTTAGACCGTAGCACTGCCAAACTGTTATACCCGAAGAATTTAATGCAATTGGTTTAGGAGAAAAAGCGAAGTATGTCTAAGTATAGATATGAATTAATGTTAATAATTTCTTGTTTTGCTTATGGAATAAGCTATCCCATATCAAAATTTGTGCAAGGCTACATAACTACATTTGTTTTTATGGGTGTAAGAGGTGTTCTTGGATTTGCAACAATTGCAATCTTCTTTTTGATGGGTTGCAGAAAAGAACCTGCTCGACTTGCCGCACTAAAAGATAAAAGGCTTTGGAAATATGCCTTTATATGTGCAATTTTAAGCGGTTCGGGCATGTACCTTTCGATGTATGCGCTAAACTTTACAATGGCATCAAAGGCAACATTTGTAACTTGCTCTTATGTCCTCATGATGCCTGTTGTTTCGATGATTTTTTTCAAGGGCAAAACAACGTCCGATCAATTTGTTGCACTTATGGTGGCAACTGTCGGAATGGCATTTGTTTCGGGTATAATAAGCGATGCGGGCTTTTCCTTTGACAGCGTTAACTTAGGAGACATAATGTCTTTTGTAGCGGCAATTATTATGGCATTTTCTGCTGTATATCTTAATCATATTACGCAGAAAATATCATTTGAAATGTCCTCTTTTACCGCCGTGCAAATGTTTTTTACAATGTTTTTATACCTTGGCGTATGGTTTGTTGCCGCACCGAATGAGCGCATTGCCTTTGAAACGCCGCTCGTGCTTGGTGCTACACTTTTTGTCGGCATAGGTGTTGCCGGATTTGCCTTTCTTGCCTACAATCTTCCCCTTAAAATGCTCCCCCCTGCACGCTCTGCCATAATTCTTGCAACAGAGCCTATATTCAGTGCAGTAGGTGCATATTTTATCAGAGACAGATGGGGCAACAACGAGGTTCTGACATTTTTGCAGATGATCGGATGCGCAGTTATTCTTATAGCAGTTGTTGGCGGCGAGCTCTATTCCTTGAAAAAGAAGGGCGCTTTGTCGGCATCTAATAATAATTAATATATTTGGAGGATAAAAAATGGCTGAATTTACCTATGAAGTGACCGAGGAAATCGGCATACTGTCGGAGCGCACAGGCTGGACGAAGGAGTTAAATCTTGTCAGCTTTAACGGTAGAGATGCAAAGTACGACATTAGAGAGTGGTCGCCCGGCAAGGCAAAGATGGGCAAGGGTGTTACCCTTACAAAGGAAGAACTTGTGGCGCTAAAAGAACTGCTTGACAAGATGGATTTGTAAGAGTAATAATAGAGGCTACTTAGCACTTATAAGACTTCAGATAGAAAAAAAGAGGGCATATGCCCTCTTTTCAGACTGGAGAAAAACTAAAATCAAGCCCCTTCGGAAGGAGGGGGAGCGGCGAGGGGGC
>CAYJFK010000070.1:0-2659 GCA_964369475.1 uncultured Oscillospiraceae bacterium
TAACGGCGAAGGACACCCTGATGGTGCCCCCTCGCCGCTCCCCCTCCTTCCGAAGTGGCTTGAGTTTTTCTCCAGTCTGTATATCTATTTCTTTTTCGGCATTAGATTTATGCAAACTATTGCAAAAAGGCTACATGTCGCCGCCGCAAGAAAAGGTAGCTGACCGGTGCCGATTTCCGATAATGTCGAGACAAATATCGGTGCGACCGCTGCCGATATGATTGTTGTCATCATAACACAGCCGTAGTTTGCACCTGCATAGCGTAGGCCGAATGTCGTGCTTGTTAGCGAAGGGAATACCGATATAAACCCACCGTAGCAAAAGGCGATTAGCAGATAAACAATAACGACCGTCCACCCGCTTGCAAAGGAGAGTACCCCCATGCCGATAAGCGTTGCGCCCTGAAAGAGCATAAGAACATTTTTAAGCCCGATTTTATCGCTCGCCCAGCTTCCCATAAGTCGACCGCCTGCATTTGCAAGCCCTGCCGCCATAACAGCGCCCGTTGCGACTGCCTGTGTCAGTCCACGCTCTACAATAAGGCTCTTGGACATGGGCGACACCATTAGATATGCAATTACAGAGGTTAGCATGGAGAGTGCCAAAAACCAAAATGCCGAAGTTCTAAGCATCTCGCCCGTCGACAGATCGTTCTCGGAGTTCCAAGCCTTCGGTGGGGTGTACCCCTCGGGCAGCCAGCCGACAGGGGGTCTGTCAAAACCGAGAGAGGCTATCGCCATTAGTATAATATATGTAATACCTATCGCAACAAAAGCACCTTTTGCCCCAAAGTTCGAGAGCAGAAATTCGGCAAATGGGCTAAAGAACATGCCTGCAACACCTGCGCACCCGACAACACATCCCATGGCAAAGCCTCTTTTGTCGGGAAACCACATCTGAATGGCCGGTAATATTCCGTTGTAGGCAGCGCCGCCGCTTATTGCGAGCATTGCAAATGTTACATATAGCGCAAATGGGCCAATATCTATCGCAAAGCCCGATAAAATTGTACTTGCTCCAAGCACTCCTATACCCATAATTTGCATTACCCTCTTAGGGCCTATCTTGTCGGAAAGGCGACCGCCGAGCAGTGTTCCTATCGGGAATGTCATTGTTATTATGGAAAAGGGAAAAGATGCCGCCGCCGATGACCAGTTTAGGTTTTCCACAAGGTAAAACTGGAATATGCTCCAAAAATACGGAGTGCCAAGGGCGAGCATTGCGCACATACCGCTAAGCAGTACAATGTATCTGTTTTTTATCGGGATCTTTTGTGTCATTATTATTTACTCCTGTAATATATTTACCCTTCGGACAAGTGCTTCTACCCATTAAATCCCCTTGCCGCATTACTGCGGCAAGGGGATAATGTGCCTTGGTGGTCGATCTTTGCAAGTAGCTAAGCTACATTGCGCTGTCTATTGCGTACTGAGCGTATAGCGTCATGGAGTATAGCATTCCGTCCTCGTCTATCTTAAAGTCGCCTGCGTGCTGAGGTTTGTCTGCGCCCTTTTCGGGGTTGCCGCAACCTACAAAGCACAAAACGGAATCGGGCACTACGTCCATAATAAAGCAGTAGTCCTCGCCGCCCATTTGTAGGTCGTAGTTTGTTATTGCATCTTGGCCAAAGTTCTTTGCAACGGCATCGTATGCCCTCTTGGAGGCAGCTTCGGGGTTAATGCAAGGTGTTGTTAGAATGTGATAATCGAGCATCTCGGCTTCGCAACGGTATGCCGATGCTGTGTTCTTTATAATGCGCTCCATTATGCCCTGTACCGAGCCTTGAACATCACGGCTGAATGTACGCACTGTGCCCTCTACATTTGCCTCGCTCGCAATAACATTAAAGCGTGTACCCGACTCTATCTTACCGACAGTTACAACGGTCGGGATAAAGGGCGAGATTTCACGGCTTACTATCGATTGCAAGTTCATCATGATAGATGCCGATGCAAGGCCTGCATCGATACCCTCGTGAGGCATAGCGCCGTGCCCTGCCTTGCCCGTTACCTTAAACTTGTAAAAATCTGCCGCCGCCATTCTGGGGCCTACTTCGCAAGAGACCTTGCCGACAGGAAGATTAGACCAGATGTGTATACCCATTGCACGGTCTACACCCTCAAGGCAGCCTTCTTCGATCATCTTAAGTGCGCCCTTTCCGATTTCTTCGGCAGGTTGGAACAGTAGGCGAATTTCGCCCGCTATCTCGTCTTTAACTTCCATTAGGATCTTTGCCGCTCCAAGTAGAGTTGCGGCATGAGCATCATGTCCGCAAGCGTGGGAAACTCCCTCGTTTGTCGACTTATAGTCGCACTCGTTTAGCTCCAAAACTGTAAGAGCATCGATGTCGGCACGGAGCGCTACCGTCTTGCCCTCTTTTGCGCCCTTAATTGTCGCCATAACGCCTGTGCCTGCAACTACCTTATGAGGAATACCCATCTTTTCGAGCTCCTCGCAAATTCTCTTACAGGTACGAACCTCCTCGAAGCTTGGCTCGGGGAACTTGTGAAACTCTCTGCGCATTTCAACAACATAGTCGAAATGTTTTTTTGCGATGTCAACGATCTTTTCCATTTTCATTCTCCTTTTTATTAAAGTAATAGGTAATAGTGAAGAGGTAATAGCTGTGGTTGAAAAATCTTTGATTTTTCTTCATAT
>CAYJFK010000070.1:2759-7679 GCA_964369475.1 uncultured Oscillospiraceae bacterium
GTAATAGTGAATAAGTAATAGCTGTGGTTGAAAAATCTTTGATTTTTCTTCATATGTTCCTTTTCACTTAGTGCAAGCTTTGTTTAGCTCCGGTCTATGTTGGAGGGGGGGTAAAGTAATAGGTAATAGTGAATAAGTAATAGCTGTGGTTGAAAAATCTTTGATTTTTCTTCATATATTCTCTTTTCACTTAGTGCAAGCTTTGTTTAGCTCCAATCTATTTCGGAGGGGGTGTGGAGTTTTCGGTGTTTTATTAGGGGATAGCCCTCTTTTTCGGCAAACTCTCTAACACAGGCTTTGTAGGGGTTTTTCATGTTGTCGTTAAATATAACGGCATCTATTCCGCCCTCTATTGTCTCTACTGCGTGACGGAGCTTGGCAAGCCCCTCCTCGCCCGAGTAGCCGCCGTTTACCATCCATATTGTCGGCAAAAAGTGGGCTATTGTAATGTTGGAGGCATCGTCCTTTAAAGCGACTGAATATGTATCGTCAAAATGAATACCGCCTACCGCAAGCACGACCTTTGTGCGCTCCTGCGATTTAAAGACCTCGAGCAGACTTCTCGCTATGGCCTCTTGCGCAACAGGGTGAGCCAAACTTTCGGGTAGCGAGCCTATCTCTATGTCAAATAGTGGCACAGGATAGCCCTCTATCAGCGCTGTATCGCTCCCATGAATTGTGCCCGACCAGTGGGTAGCCTCTGTGTGCACGGTAAAATCTTCAAGAGAGAGCTCTGCTCTCCACTTTTCGAGCGAGGTCGCAAGATTTTTTATGTATACAGGGCTTGACGGAGCAAATTTGCCTGTAATAACGTCCCCTATACTGTGCACCGTTAGCACCTTGTCTGGAGCATTTGCGCCGCCGTGCCAGTTTATGTAGCCCGCCACATCGTAATCCGAAAAATGCTCATTCATCATGTCGAGATAGTCCTCGTACCTGTGCGACAGATAGTATTTCGTGCTGACAAAGTCAAACCTATTTCCCTCTTTGTCGAAATACTTGTAGGCGGCAAACCCGTCTACCACTATGCCGCTCTCCTCCAAGGGGAGCATTTCCTTTATGTGCTTTAGCACCCCAAGAGAGCATGTGTCAAGTTCCTCTAATGGGCAGAAAAAATATACTGCTTTTTTCACAATGTCACCTCATAACCTGCCTTTATCAGCGCCGCCCTTGCAAGTTCAAGAGAGGTGTCGATAACATTTTCCGAAATCCCCATATCGTCAAAAGCTACGGGGATTTCCGTGCACCCAAGTATAAAGCAGTCTGCCCCCATCGAGTAGAGCCCTTGTAATTTTGTTAAAAGCTCGCCTTTGGGATAGTTTTTGTCGCCTTGTTTTACCATATAGGCAAGGTTGTAATAAAACTTTTGCTCCTCGCCCTCCGGCACAACGAGCTCTATGCCTGCCGCCTCGAATGCCCTTTGATATATGCCGCTGTTGTATGTGCCGACAGTGGCAAGCAGTGCCGGCCGTCCGTAGCCACGCCGCTTTACTGCCTCTACCGTTGTCTTAAGAATGCTTAGCACCTCGGCAGACTGTGCAGCCCCCACAAAGTCGTCGTAGTAATAATGCGCCGTATTACAGGGAATGGCTATTACCTGCGCCCCCATGCCCTCGACATTTGCTACCCCCTCTTTAAGCATGGCGAGGGGCGACTTGCCAAGACCCAAAATACCTGCCGTCCTGTCGGGAATTGATGGATTGTTGTCCATAACGACACGAGGGTGCTCGCTGTCTGCCTTTGCGGCGGTAAGCTTAACGAGCTTTGTAAAAAAATCAGCCGTTGCAAGAGGGCCCATGCCGCCGAGAATTCCTATAACCTTTTTGTCCATATCTCACCTTGCCGCCTACAAAAGCTCTAACACTTCGGCAAGCGAGCGGCGCATCTTGCCCGAGTAGCCGTAGACCGTTTTTGCATGTAGCATGGAGGAGTAAACCGACTCCTGCACCGCCTCGATGGTGGCACGGAACATTACCTCCATAGCGTCCTCTGTCAGCATTGGGGAAGGGGGCAAAATGTCCTCCTTGCAAAAATGCGGTATCGTCCTGTATGTCGAAAAACCGACAGCAATATCGCCCGAACCGTTGCCCGAAATTGTGCCCGTTCTCGCAATGCCGCTCTGCGCACGTCTGCACATACGCTTTATTTGGCGGCAGTTAACAGGCGCATCTGTCGCAATGAGCATTATTACCGAGCCCTTGTCGGCTTTGGAAAGCTCCTCTAACTTTTTTTCTATTTCAAGGCCTATCGCCCCATCTACCGAGGTAAAATCCTTTGCCGAGCCGAAATTTGTAAGTAGCAGAGCGCCGACGGTATACTGCTTGCCGTCCAGTTCGACTAAGCGAGAGGCAGAGCCTATGCCGCCCTTCATGTCGTAGCAACTCATACCGGTACCAGCCCCGACCGCACCTTCTTCAAAGTCTGCCGCCCCGCTCGCCATTGCTTTATAGACATGGTCTGCCGTTACATGTTGCGCCCTGATCTCGTTTAGCGACATGTCGTTGCACTCCATAATAAGCGGATTTACAGTGCCTGTATCTACCCCGATCTTGGGATTTTCCTTTAGCATGTGCTTGGTTAATGCATCAAGGCAAGTTCCTGTCGACAGGGTATTTGTCATAATAATGGGCGTTTCGATAGTGCCGAGCTCCTCCACTTGAAGAAGTCCGACCGACTTTCCAAAGCCATTTACCACATGATGGGAGGCAACGACCTTTTGCTCAAACAGATTTCCGCCATGCGGAAATATCGCCGTAACACCCGTTCTTGCCGTACCCTCTGTCAGCGTGACATGCCCGACCGTCACCCCTGCCACATCGGTAATAAGGTTTCTTGCCCCTCTTTTAAGAGTTGCCCTGTCAAACTGTGGATATTTCTTAATGTCTACCCCCATAATAGCCCTCCCAAATCAACTTTATAAATAAATTTTAATACAGTCAAAGACCTATAAATGCGACACTAATTGTCAATATAATATTGTAACATAAATCAAGACATGTTACAATATTAATTACAATACAAACAGGAGGGAAAAAATGAATAATAATGACGAATATGTCGAGGTCGACATTAACGGCAAACCAAAAAAGAACAAAAAGATAAAATCTGCTCAAAGCGGCGAGCTTAGGGCGATAATAATTACACTAATTTTAGGACTGGCACTTTTCTTTGTCCAGCTCCCTGCGCTAAACTTAAAATCGCCCGATTTTTACAGCTTTATATTCCTACTTCTCGCCTTCTACTCGGTGGCACGCCTGCCCTCCTCCATCAAAAAGGCAAGTGTAGAGCTTGCAGGGGTAAGTTTTAGGGACTTTAGCAAGGAAAACAGACGGCGCATGAAGCCCATTTTAAAGATCTTTTATCCGGTAGTCGCTATGGCGGCAATAGTCCTGCTCTTTGTGGTCGGCACATTTGTATCCTCCCCAATTATAAGGGCAAACTCCTACAAAGAGCTGCTCGACGTGCAAACGGGCAACTTTACCGAGGATGTCTCGCAAGTGACATACAATCAAGTGCCGCTGCTCGACAAAAATTCCGCCCAAATGCTTGGCGACAGAAAGCTCGGCGAGCTCTCTGATCTTGTGTCGCAGTTTGAGGTTACGAGCAACTACAATCAGATAAACTACGATCAGCGTCCTGTGCGTGTAACCCCACTTGAATACGGAGACTTCTTCAAGTGGCTTGGCAACCGCACAGAGGGTCTGCCCGCCTACATCATTGTAGACATGCTCTCGCAAGAGGTAACTGTCGAGCGTCTGGAGGAGGGCATGAAATACTCCATGTCAGAGCCACTATTTAGAAATGTCTACCGCACACTGCGTTTTAACTACCCCTTTTATATGTTCGACACCCCCGTTTTTGAAATAGACGACGAGGGCACTCCCTACTGGGTAGCCCCAAGGGTTACAAACACAATAGGCCTTTTTGGTGGCAGAGATGTCGTTGGTGTCGTCTTGATGAATGCCCAAACAGGCGAGATGGAGTATATGGAGGTCGCCGACGTGCCGACATGGGTCGATGCTGTGTACAGTGCCGATCTTATAATTCAGCAGTACGACTACTACGGCAGATACCAAAACGGCTTTATAAACTCGATCTTCGGCCAGCGTGGCATGACAATGACTACAAGGGGCTACAACTACATGGCGCTAAATGGCGATGTCTATGTATACACAGGCATTACCTCTGTCGGCGGCGACCAGTCCAATGTAGGATTTATATTGACAAATCAGCGCACCAAGGAGACAAATTTCTACTCGATAGCAGGTGCAGACGAGTATTCCGCCATGAACTCGGCAGAGGGTGTCGTTCAGCATCTCGGCTATAACGCCACCTTCCCACTGCTACTCAATGTCTACAACGAGCCGACATATTTTATAGCTTTAAAGGACAACGCACAGCTCGTTAAAATGTATGCCATGGTAAATGTTAGCAGCTACCAAATAGTGGCAACAGGCGCAACGATAGCCGAAACCGAGCGTGCATATATTCAGCTAATGCAAAACAACAGCACAGGCGGCAGCATAGGCGGCGGCCTTGGCGAGGGGCTGTCGGAGGGAGTTATAGAGGAGATCAGAACGGCAGTTATAGACGGCAACTCGGTATTCTACTTTAAAATAATGGGCGAGGATACACTATTCTCGATGGCGGCAACAAGTGATAACAGGGTGATAGCATTAAATGTTGGCGATAAGATAGCAGTGACCTACACCTTTATCGAAACCCCAATAACACCGGCAACCTCAATTGAACTAGTAGAGTAGCATAGTCAACACAATAGCCGCCTGCGGCGGTAAGCCTGCGGCGGCGAGCCTGCGGCGGTGAGCCTGCGGCGGTGAGCCTGCGGCGGTGAGCCTGCGGCGGTAAGCCTGCGGCGGTAAGCCTGCGGCGGTAAGCCTGCGGCGGTAAGCCTGCGGCGGT
>CAYJFK010000070.1:7779-7912 GCA_964369475.1 uncultured Oscillospiraceae bacterium
AAGCCTGCGGCGGCGAGCCTGCGGCGGCGAGCCTGCGGCGGCGAGCCTGCGGCGGTAAGCCTGTGGCGGCGAGCCTGTGGCGGTGAGCCTGCGGCGGTGAGCCTGCGGCGGTGAGCCTGCGGCGGTGAGCCTG
>CAYJFK010000070.1:8170-11198 GCA_964369475.1 uncultured Oscillospiraceae bacterium
GCCTGTGGCGGCGAGCCTGTGGCGGCGAGCCTGTGGCGGCGAGCCTGTGGCGGCGAGCCTGTGGCGGCGCAAAAAAATGACGTGGCGAATAAATTCGCCACGTCATTTTTTTGCATATGTAAAACTTACTCTACAAAATCCGCTATCTGCCCGTAGCGCTTACGCCGAGCTGCTCAACCCACGGATAAGACTCGCTCGTTACAGCACATTGGCCCGAGCTTGTGTCTATATGAAAAATAAAATCGTCCTTCTGCCCAATGACCGACTGTGCACCATCTATCATGGGCTTATACGGGTCGTTGGACGATGTGTTGAGCTTGTTAACATCTGCCCCCATAGCGGTAGACAGTGCATAATCGAGCTCGTAAAAAACTGTGCTATCGTTGGGAATTGACGGTTTCGTCCCCTTAAGTGAAGAATTACCGCTTGGCACTCTAACAAAAATAGATCCGGGGAGCGCATGTTGAGGATCTGTCGCCCATGCCACTTCAACAATATAACCTGCCGGAACATCTACTTCAGATGTGAGCAGTATAATATAGGCCGCTCTCATCAGTGTTTCCGCATTGGCGGCATCTACCGTTTCCGCCGCATTTTCCGTAACATTTCCAAAGAGCGGCACGGCAATGGCTGTGAGTATTCCAAGTATTACAACAACGGTCATAAGTTCCACAAGGGTAAAACCACGGTTGTTATTTTTTTTCATTGTGTTGTACTCCTATTGATCAAAGTTACACTAATTAAATTATGTTAGTGAATTGTATCAAATATGTATCTGTTAGTCAATAGCTTTTAACAATTATTAACTCAATATTAAGCAAGTTTTTTTAGTTTATGTGATAAATTATATTCAACCGACACCGCAAATCCCCCAAGACGCACAAGGCGAGCGACATTCAAAAGATTGTCGCTCGCCTTGCCTGTATCGAGTGGGAGAAAAAACTATCTTCTCTAATTTCGCCCCCATAACAAATATTTACATTAAAAGTAACGGTGATTTAAATATTTCACTTTATCTTTATATCTATTTCCCTATCCAAAACAACCCTATGAGTAAACATAGATGAAAGGTAAACACCTGTTTCATTATAATCCTTTAGTGACACAAAATCGGTAAATCTCGTCTCATCTACCTCTCCGTTTTGGTCTAAGAAATAATTTGTCGAGGCAAAAGAATTCATAAAATGTTCATGACCATCAAGCCCATAATAACTGCTGCCAAAGACCTGATACATATGCCCTTCCTCTATATATTCTACCGAAAATGTCAGCACCGTACCGCTGTCAAAAGACTCTACCTCCTCAAGGCGAACGCCGTCGGGGAGATATGGTGCCAAGGCATTTTCTATGTCTATATATACCCTCTCGTGTTCCTTATCAAGCAAGGTTGCACCTGTGATAAAAAATGTAAATTCTTCGCTGTCCGAGAAGAACGGACTGTCGAGATAGTATGTCTTTGTGTGGCTGTTTTCCCTGTCGTAAGAGGCCGTAATGCCGCCGGCAACCCCGTCAAAACGCTCGCCCCGCTCGTTTAAAATGTAAAACTCCATATCGCCGACAATATCTTTATTTTGCTCTGCCTGACTAAATGTAACGCTCATAACGGTGGGGTATATCGCCGCACTTTCGAACAATATCTTGTTGCCCTCTATCTCAACCTCCTTGCCTATTTCAATGATCTCGCCTTGCGCTGTAAAGTATGGATCGAATGTCAAATCAAACTCTACCTCTGCGACTACGGGAGGGGAGACATATTCGTGATCGGTCAAAAAGCTCTCGTTTGTATCCTGCGATGGGGCAAGGCCGTCAAAATCGATCTCGCTCGACTGCCCTGTTACCTCTAAGCCCAGTGTCAGCGATGGCGGCACTTCCCTTTCGGAAAAGATCACCTCTATGCTCCTAATATCGCCCTGTTCCTCTACCATGCCACCCCAAGAGGTCGAAATATCGTCAATCTTATTCCCCTCGCCATCCGACAAAAAGGGAGTAGCATCGAGCTCGTCATACAGATCGCTTTCAAGCGTGTAATATACATTCAAATTGTGCATGTCTACAATGACATACTCTACACGTGCCGTAACACCGCCCTGTACGACCTCCTGCTCGATAGGCTGAACATACCTGTTTTCGACGGCCGCCACAAGGGAGGGCGAGCTTGCGACGGCCTTTGCGAGCTCTCGCAAAAACGGCACTTTTCCAATGCTGTATGCCGTCGTTACCGACACATTCACAAGCAAAGCAAATGCCGCAACAGATGCCGCCGCCGTAAGAGAAAACCTGCGCACCGCCCTTAATGCCCTGCTTCGCTTTTGCCTTTTCTCTGCACGGGCAAATGCACCCTCAAGCTCTGCGGGCGTCTCTATGCTATTAATATATTCGAAAAACTCTTTTGTTCTATCCATTATAAATCCTCCTCGGTAAGCGCTATTCTAAGTAGCTCCTTTGCCCTTCGTATGCGAGTGGAGAGCGTACCCCTCGGTATGTCGAGCGCCTCGGCCGCCTGCTCTAATGTCAGCCCTGTGAAGTATCTTAACACGAGTGGCTCTCTAAGCTCGGTCGGCAACCGCTCCAGCGCATCTCTTATGGGAAATCCGTCAAAATGCTCGGCAGTCATGCTCTCTGCATCGAAAACCTCGGTATACCTCTTTTTTCGTCGAAGTTCGTCCTTGCATACATTTATAAGTATTCGTGTAATCCACGTTCCAAAAAACTCGCTCTCCCTAAGCCTCGGCAGTGCGACGAGCGCTTTATATACAGTCTCGTCTACCGCCTCCAAGCTGTCGTGCGCATTTCCAAAATAACAAAATGCCGTACGATAGAGCCGCTCCTTTATATCTGCGACCCTTTGTGCATATTCTGATTTATTCATAAGCCACCTCCCCAAAGGTTCTTTTGTATATTAGACAGCATAACATGCCATTTTGATTTAGTAAAATTAATTTTTTTATAAAGTAAGCAAATTTGTTATGCAGACTGGAGAAAAGCCTAAAATCAAGCCTCTTCGGAAGGAGGGGAGCGGCGAGGGGGC
>CAYJFK010000071.1:0-11047 GCA_964369475.1 uncultured Oscillospiraceae bacterium
TGGGAAAGACCTATAATCCGAACCCGTTTTTGAAGCCACAGGGCGCACTGTGAGCAACGTTTACGCATCATGCCAAGGCAATAAGCATTGCCACAATGCTCCGCCTCGTCACATCACGCCCTGTGGCTTCAAAAATCGTCCCGACCTCAAAACGGCCTGTGTTTTCGTCAGTCGAGGCAGACGACGAAGGCAATGCTTGTTGCCTTGACGAGGAGGATAACGAAGAATGGCGGAAACACAGGCCGTTTTGAGGCAGGTTCGGATTATAGGTCTTTCCCTTGGGTGCCCTACGGAGGCTCGGGCGGCTCTGCACGCAAAATGCCTCTACTAAAATTACAGTCGAAGCATTTTGCGTGCGCCTTTGCGGCTGTACCGTGCTGTTTGATTGGCGTTCCCCAGTAGGCGCAGAGCGTAAGATCACCCCTATCGTCCCACCGCCGCAAAGGCTCTCGCTCCTGCGGGAGCGAGAGAGCCGCCCTTGTGCAGTGCCGCAAGGCACGGATGGCGGCAGGCGGCGGCGAGGCGATGTATGAGCCGTAATATAGATATAATTTTCAAGGAGGAAATAAAATGTACAGTGATAGGATATTATGCGAGAGCCTGAAGGCCAAAGTCATGTCTGCCGAGGAGGCGGCATCACTCGTAAAGGAGGGCATGGTTATAGGCGCATCTGGCTTTACAGGCATGGGCTACCCCAAAACAATGCCAACGGCAATTGCCAAGCTTGGCACCGCCAAAAATCTAACTCTAATCTGCGGCGCATCTGTCGGCGACGAGCTCGACGGCGAGCTTGCACGCTCCGGTCTAATGGCAAGGCGCTATCCCTTTCAGTCGCATAAAGACGTGCGTGACAGGGTAAACAAGGGCGACATTTTATATGCCGACATCCACTTGGGCCACGTACCGAGAGTCGCCAAGAGCGGCAAGCTCGGCAAGGTCGATGTGGCAATTGTCGACTGTTGCATGATATGCGAGAATGGCGGACTCGTTCCAACCCTTGCGGCAGGCGCAACCCCTGCCTTTGTAGAGGCGGCAGATTTTGTTATAGTTGAGCTAAACCTAAATCACCCAAAAGAGCTGATGGGATTTCACGATATCCACAAGGGCGAGCCCGACATAAAGAGCGCCGCCCACCGTGTCGGCACTCCATATATCCCTTGTGCCCCTTCTAAAATTGCCGCCATTGTAATAAATGATATGCCCGAAAAATTCCCCGTCTTTACCGATCCCGACGAAACATCGGCAAAGATCGGAGAGCTAATAATCGACCTAATTCAAAAAGAGCAAAAAGAAGGCAGGCTAAACTCCCCCATCACGATACAATCGGGTGTCGGTGCCGTTGCAAATGCCGTGCTCGACGGCCTTAGAGGTTGCGACCTTGGCGAGATGGAGATGTACACCGAGGTACTTCAAGACGGCGCACTCCGCCTTGTCGACGAGGGCAAGATTAATGCCGCCTCCTCGACCTCCCTTTCGCTCTCCAAAGAAATGTCGGAGCTCTTTTACAGCAAATTCGACTTTTTCAAAGAGCGCATAGTGCTACGCCCCCAAGATGCCAGCAACAGCGGCGCACTTATCAGGCGGCTCGAAATTGTCGCCATGAACACAGCGGTTGAGGCCGACATATACGGAAATGTCAACTCGACACATGTCGTCGGATCTAAAATTATAAACGGCATAGGCGGCTCTGGCGACTTTGCCCGAAATGGCGGCCTATCTATATTCATGACCCCCTCTATCGCCAAGGGCGGCGCCATCTCCTGCATAGTGCCCTTTGCCTCGCATATCGACTCGACCGAGCACGACGTGCAAATTTTAGTAACAGAACAAGGCCTTGCCGACCTTCGTGGCCTTGCCCCCAGAGAGCGTGCCAAGGTAATAATAGAGCACTGCGCCCACCCCGACTACCGCCCCATGCTTAGAGATTATTTCAACCGTGCATGTGAGAGTGTCGGAGGGCAGACCCCTCATATTTTAGGAGAGGCTCTGTCGTGGCACGCAAGATTTGCCGAAACGGGGAGTATGAAGGGTTAGGTAAGAGCTAAGAACTAAGAGCTAAGAGCTAAGAACTGTGGTGAAAAATTGCTGGGGCAATTTTTGGTTTATTTTATGGAGGGCATGACTTATGAAAAAGCTTTTTCTTGGTTTGGTGTTGATCTTTTTTCTCACTTCTTGTGTACAAAGTGATGGTTTTAAGACAGATGATATGCCCGATGACATTCAAAATAATGCTCTAGCAGAAGATTTGCCAAACTACGGCGACGAAGCAAATTTGCCAAGCACCGACAATGAAGTAGACCTTCAAGCTCCCGACGACAGAGCAAGCCTGCCCGAGGACAGTTCGGTTTGGGTGCAGTTTTATAATGCACAACTGCCCATTTCGACAGTGGTAAATGGCGAGCAAATTCTTCTCGATAAAGGTGGCGCAGATGGCCAGTTCGGTTGGTTCTTTAACTATTATGAATTATTCGGCAAAGAAACTGTCGGCGACAGCTATACCGCTCATGACATAGGAGAAATATACAAAGACTCTCCACAATCACCCCTCGAGCAAGACAGATACATATCAGGCGGCTCTCCCGCTTCTATTATCGGGAATACACTTTATGTCGAAGGCGGTTTTGACCCACTAATACAAGATGTGCGGTACGAGGCATACACCGTCGATAATCAGCCCGACAACCTCGTTTGGAGCGAGCATTTTAAGAGCGAGATAGATAAGGTGTCGAAAGATACACCGCTTGTAATTGTTGATGCATGGTTTTTCGACATAGACGGCGACGGCATAGAGGAGAGCATCGTCAATGCCAATAACACCTTGAAAATTCAAGGGGATGCCTCAAACGAGCAGATACCGCATTACGACAATACGGCACAATATCAAATTACAACATACTTTTCAGACGATGGCACAGCTATAAACCTCCACACACATACAAATTCCTATGTTTCAAAAAGTGCGATTTCATATAACGACGGCATCTATGCAAGTTTTAGCAGCGAAAGACTCGACAGCGACTATATAGAAAGCGAACATATCAAAAGCTTTTGGGGTGAATACCAGTTCGATGCAGAGGGAAATATAGTAGCATCTCCCGTCTTTGTGCACGGCGAGTCGGATTACCCCAGAACTATCGCCGCACTTATTGCCGATATAGATGGCGACAAAACTGTCGAGCTAATCACAATGCAATCTGCAATGTATGGACTTATTAGAGTCTACGACTTTGACCAAAACAACCTGCCTGCTCTGCGTTTTGGAATTATAACACCTGCATAACAGATCAACTTAAAAACAAATCCCCCTTTCACAAAAACAGGCTGTAACAGATGATTTCCACCATCTGTTACAGCCTGTTTTCAAGCGCTTTTCACCCATGCTCGATGCGTGAGTATCTGCAAATCACCCTAACACCACTTGCAGTTGCTTTACCTGCTTAATCTCTATCAAAAAAAGGTGCGAACGCAATGCGTTCGCACCTTTTTTAAGCTTTAGATATAAAGATCGAGCTTACTGCCGTATCTTGCCGGAGGTGTTTTCTGCGGCATCATGTCGAGCAGTTTCTCAGCCGATGCAGCCTGATTGTCCATGCTCTTGTCGAGCAGGCTAACATTTACCTGCTGCTGAACACTGGCCTCGCTCATCGCCATGCTCATGGCGGCGATCTCCATCGTCATAATAAAACCTCCTTTGAAAAGTTATTTTTTGTTTACAAAAATATTATATCATACAAAAAAAATAATTGCAAGAATAATTTCACAATCAATATGCATATTTTTTGCGACTTGCCATTAAATAAAACCTACTCGAAGGAGACACCCTTAGTTTTAAGCAGCTCTCTAATTCTTGCCACTTCCTCCATTGTGCGTGACTGCTGACATAGCTCGAGCGGCAAATGCTGTGGCTCTATCTCCTCTAGCACACCATGACGTCCCACAACGCTCCCGACAAGGCAGTTTTTGCCCTCGCCGCATGTGTAGCACTGGCTGTACCCAATTACATTCATACCGCCTATGACCTCCATTCTATTGGAGAGCATAAAACGATCGATTACCTCCTTAACAGGGTCAATGTCGCCTCGAGGTAGCGTTGTCACCGTTACGCCAAGCTTACCTTCGAGCGAGAATGTGCCCATATGCCTAAAGCAGAATGTGCGCTCTAAACAACAGTGCGACAGTGCATTGGGCATGGCGTAGTAGTTTGGAGCGCCAAAAATAATAATATCGGCCTCCTTCATCTTATCGCCAATCTCGTTCCAATCGTCACGCACTTTGCAAATGTTGTCGCTTGCACATGCCGTACATGCAATACATCCGCTAATCTTCTTGCCTGCAAGCGAGATAATCTCGTAAGGCTCGTTACACCCCTTTAGTATCTCCTTCATCGCAGTGTGAATCATCCTGTCACGCCTTGGGCTTCCGCTAATTGCCAGTATCATCTTTATGACCTCCCTTTTTGTTGTTTATAAGGCGATAGACCGAGCGGAAAACAAAGGCTCTGCCTATCACCATATGTTTAAAATAAATAAAGGTGAAGTATACCTTGCCATGCTACAAAAATTGCACGACAAAATATACTTCACCCAATTGCTAACCAAGTGAAACGATCAATTGCCGGCTAAAACCGAGCACTGTTCGAAGCTTTCTATGGAATTATAACTCGCTACAAGACGGCATACCACTCCATAGCTTAAGTTATATCGCCTTTAAAGGCAACTTAAAATGCCGTTACAAGTCCGCCTTTGCTTGCATACATGGAGGACAGCCCCCCCATTGGCACAATAACGACCTCTTTAAAATTGTGCCTTTTTTCCACAAGCAGTTTTAAGTAGTTTGCCATCTCGGGGTTAAAGCAGTGGGCAATAACAAATGTTCTTCCCGATGTATCAGGGCAACGCTCGCCTATAACATCTACAAGACGTTTTATTGCATTTTGCGTTCCACGTGCCTTGTCGAGCAAAATTATATTTCCGTCTCCATCCGACGAAAGTAGCGGTCTTATGTGAAGGGCGCTTACAAATGTACCTGTAACACGGCTCATTCTGCCGTTTTTAACAAGGTTCATAACATCTTCCAGTATAAAAAGCGTCTCCATCTTTTTAATATGATGCTCTACCTTGTCTATAATCTCCTGCTTTGTCGCCCCTGATTTTGCAAGGTCGTCTATCATGTGAGCAATTACCACTTCACCTGCCGATGCACTCTTTGAGTCGAATACATGCACATCCCCCTTGTGCCCCATGTCCTGCGCAATTTCAATGCCTGCTACTGCGGAGGAATAAGAACCGGACAAACGAGAGGAGAGCGTTATAACAAATATCGGATCTTCCCCCGTGTAATGGTCTGCATACTGACTTGGGGATGGGCAGCTGGAGCGAAGCGGATTTTTAAACTTTATCATATCGTCAATAAAACCCTTTATGTTAAGGTTGCTATCGTCGATATAGCTCATATTATCCATACGCATGACGAGCGGAATTCTAACCGCCCCCGTGCGCTCCATAACCTCGGGCGAAATGTCACAAGAACTGTCTACCACAAGTTTATAATTCACTGTTAATTACCACCTTTAAAAACACTAATACAAAGACCGCCTTTTATATTATACTCTAAAAATCACCTTAAAACAACCCTAAAAGAAACTAAGCTGTGATGCAAAGAAAATCTATTATTGAGGGCTGACAGAGTAGTTTGGAGCTTCCTTGGTAATGTATATATCATGCGGATGGCTCTCTTTTAGACCTGCGCCCGTTATGCGCACAAACTGGCCTTCTTTTTGCAGTGTTGCAATGTCCTTAGTGCCGCAATAACCCATACCGGCACGAACACCACCCATAAGTTGGTATATAGAATCGGCAACAAGTCCCTTGTAGGGAACACGGCCTTCAACACCTTCGGGAACAAACTTCTTTGTGCCATCTTGGAAATATCTGTCGGACGAGCCTTCCTTCATTGCGCCCATAGATCCCATACCACGGTATACCTTAAAGCGTCTGCCTTGGTATATTTCTTCGCTACCGGGCGACTCGTCGCAACCCGCAAAGAGCGAGCCTGCCATAACGGCATTAGCACCTGCCGCAAGAGCCTTTACAATGTCTCCCGAATACTGAAGACCGCCGTCTCCTACTACCGGTATACCATACTGCGAAGCTATGCTTGCCGCATTGTATATGGCCGAAATCTGAGGAACACCGATACCGGCAACGACACGAGTTGTACAGATAGAACCAGGGCCTATACCGACCTTTATGGCATCTGCGCCTGCATCTATAAGAGCCCTTGCACCGTCCTGCGTTGCAACGTTACCTGCCATTAGCTGAATGTCAGGATATGCCGCTTTAATCTTGGATACACACTTCATTATATTCTCGCTATGACCGTGCGCCGAGTCAAGACACAACAGGTCAACACCACGCTCGATAAGTGCCGCCGCACGCTCTAACACATCACCTGTAACGCCGAGAGCCGCACCGCATATAAGCCTTCCGTCGCTGTCCTTTGCACTGTTTGGGTAGACAATCGACTTCTCTATGTCCTTAATCGTGATAAGACCCTTCAAAACGCCGCCATCGTCTACAATGGGAAGCTTTTCAATCTTGTGGGTCTTTAGTACCGATTGTGCTTGTTTTAAGGTCGTGCCGACAGGAGCTGTAACAAGGTTGTCCTTTGTCATAACGTCCTTTATCTTCATGTTAAAATCCTCTAAAAATCGCATGTCACGATTTGTAAGGATACCTACAAGCTTGTTCCCCTCGCAGATCGGCACGCCCGAAATGCGATACTTTGCCATAAGGTCCTCCGCCTCGAAAACGTAGTGTTCGGGCGATAGGAAAAACGGATTTATTATAACGCCGTTCTCGCTCCTCTTAACCTTGTCTACTTCGTCTGCCTGACGCTCTATCGACATATTCTTATGAATAATGCCAATGCCGCCCTCTCGTGCAATACCGATAGCCATTCTGGCCTCTGTTACCGTGTCCATAGCGGCAGAAAGCATAGGCACATTAAGCCTAATCTTCTTTGTAAGCTGTGTCGACAGGTCGATATCGGTCGGCAAGATGTCGGATTTTGCGGGAATTAGAAGTACGTCGTCAAAGGTCAGCCCTTCGTATAGGAATTTTTCGCTTGCATTTGTGTTGAGCATTAAAGCGTCCTCCGATTTTTAAAGTAAAATACATTATTTGGGGTATTATAGCATTATTAGAACTATTTTTCAAGCGTGGAGGTGGAAATTTATTAAAAAAAGAGACTTTTTGCCCGGTTTTTTTGCCGGAGCGCTGAATGGTATGCTCGGCGGAGGGGGCGGACTGCTCCTCGTGCCGCTCTTAAAGCGGATTTCCAAGGTCGAAACAAAGGCGGCACACGCAACGGCGGTAGCTGTCATGATGTGCCTTTCGGCTGTCAGCCTTGCTGTATACCTCTTTTCAGGAGAACTCGACCTCTCCTATGCCACTCCGCTCTGCATAGGCGGTGCGATAGGTGGCGGAGTTGGGGCAATTTTCCTAAAGAAGATCCCCGTTAATTTGCTAAAAAAGGGCTTTGCTCTCTTTTTAATCTGGTCGGCTTGGAGGTTGTGGTTTGGATAATTTTCTACTGCTGATAGCGCTCGGATTTGCCGTTGGTATCCTAAGCGGAATGGGGGTCGGCGGCGGCTCGCTTTTAATAATAATTCTGACTGTATTTATGGATGTAGAACAGCGAATTGCACAGGGAATAAATCTGCTCTACTTCCTCCCGACAGCGGCCGTCGCCGCCTTTATCCATTTTAAAAGCGGAAAAATCAAAAAGGATGTCGCCATAAAATCGGGTAGTGCCGGAATTATTACCGCCATTGCCTTTAGCGTTATGGCTCAAAATTTAGAGCCTGACTTGCTGCGCAAGGTCTTTGCCATACTCGTGTTCGGCGCCGGGCTTTCAGAGCTCTTTTCCAAAAAAGAACAAGAGGCAAAGTGAGTTGTGTGTGAAAAAAAAAGGGGGGCGCCCCCTCAAGTCGCATAGGCAAACTTTGGCGCACTACGCCCCCAAGCTTTGTAGCGGCTGTATGTGCGGCATGGCCTCGATGATACGCAAAATAGGAGATATGCCGCACATCTACTTTGCGGCGAGTGGGGTGCATCTTTCTTTAGGCGGGGCATAAGTCGCCGCAAAGTATGTCGCCCCCGAAAGGGCGACAGAGCCGCTTTGCCCAAGCAAAAGTGTAGCACGGCGGAGCCGAAAAATGCGACCCCACCCTTGTGGTGGGCGAGCATTTTTCCCCACCTCAAAGACCTCTCCTACCGCCTAATAAAATCAAGATAGTCTTGCAGTATAACGGTCGCCGCAACCGAGTCTATAACTGCCTTGCGCTTTTTCCCTCTTGTATTTGTATCGTTTAGCATTCTTGTAGCCGAGACCGTTGTCGCCCTCTCGTCACGAAGTATAACTTCACCCGAAAAGACCTTCTCGAGCTCCCCTTTAAAAAGCATTGTCTTCTCCGCCCTCGGCCCTTCGGTGTTGTTCATATTCTTAGGATACCCAAGCACAATAGCACCTGCTCCAAGCTCCTTTGCCTTCTCCGCCACCTCTGCGGCTACCTTTACCATGTCAGACCCAACAACAGTGCCTGCCGTGCTCGCAAGCATACCGAGCGCATCGCTTATCGCAAGCCCTGTGCGGCGGTCGCCGTAGTCAACTCCTAAATACTTCATTGCTTCTCCTCATCATTTAGCAGGCGATATGCCGCCTTGCAATTTTCATTCGCAGCCGCCCTAAGCCTCGCCGCCGCCTCTTTTGTGCTCTCTTTATCGCTCTCTATCGCCGCTATAACATGACCCAAAAGCTCCTCTTTGTCAAAGCCATCGCAATAAACAAAGCGCCGCTCCCCTATCATATCAAAAAATGCCTCTACCTTGGGATCGTATACAATGCCGACAGAAGGCACTCCTGCCGCCGCACCGAATATAAGGGCATGTAGCCTCATTCCGAGCACTACATCTGCATTTGTCACGGCTGATAAAATATTTTCCTCTCCCATAACGATATTAACAGGACTCTCGATGATCTGATAAAGATGCTCACACGGCTCTATATCAAGGTGCTGTTGAAAAGGCAGTAACACAGCCTCAAGCCCATACCTGTCGTGCACTTCCTCCAGCACATCGGCTATCTTGCTGTAAAAATTATTATCTACCTTATCCCAGCCCCTAACCGATACCGCTATATACTTCTCGGGTAGCCCCTCTACCACATCAAAAGGCCGCTCTATCGCCGTAAATACCTCGTCTGCCGTAAGCTCTACACACTTAGCCACGACCCCTATTTCCTCAAGCAACTTCACACTGTCAGGATCTCTAAGCGTTATCACATCTACCTTCGACAAGACCTTCTTGGAAAGATTTCTCCCCATCTCGCTACCGAGCGGCCCGATGCCGTTTGCATATAGCATTGTCTTTAGCCCAAGCCGCTTTGCAAGGCTCAAAATAGCGAGGTAATAAACAAGCGACTTAACGCTCGTAACATCTTGAAGCAGATTGCCGCCGCCAAATACGAGCACCCTCGAATGGCGCATTGCCGACAGCACTTCAAAGAGCGAAAAGCGCCTTGCCAGTGCAACATCTTGATGTGTCGAAATTGTCTTGCCCTTGTTCAAAACACATATCCGCACATGCTCGTTTTGCTTTACAAGGTTGCCTACAATTGTCTCGAGTAGCATCTCGTCCCCTGCATTTCCATAACCGTAATAGCCGCATAGCAAAAAGTCGTACTTAGCCCCACGCCCCTCCAAAATAGCGGCACGATAGCACCTTATGGCATCTTCCGTCATGCGATCTATCGAGTATTCACGCATAACGACCTCTCTGCCCCATGCGCCAAGCTCCTCCCTTAGCCCATTAGACGAGACCAGTCGAGTTATCTCACCATTTATCTCCTCTGCCGTCTCAAAGCCCTCACTGCGACAGGTTAAATTTGTCTTTTGCGCCCTCTTTAACTTGGAGGGCTCGAGCATACCGAGATAACCTGCTTGCCCTATCAAAATAACCGGCTTCTCGCAAGCCATAGCCTCGAGAGCGGCACGGGAAACCCCTGCAAATATATCGCACGACGCAAGAAAGCGTGAGACATCTCGCCGCATTCCTACAAAGACAGCACTTGGATATGCCGCCTTTAACCGCTCTAAATGAGTACCGCCACCAACAACGACAAGAGCTATATCCTCTCGCCCCTTTGTCGCCGCAAGAAGCCGCTCCACGCCACCAACCGCATCATCATCAAGTCTCGACACCGTAACAACGAGCGGCAACCCCTCTGCTATGCCAAACTCGCTTCGAAGCCCATCATCAACAGCCGCAGGGCAAAATGCCTCCGTGTCAATGCCGTTTACCGTCAGAAAAACATCCCGTGGCGCAATGCCGTAGTTATCTGTCAAATAGTCCTTTATATCAGGGCTTACCGCAAGCTGTTTTGACCCCCATTTTGTAAGCACACGCAGAGATGCCGACACCTTGTAACTACCATGAACCGATGTAACATGAGGGATGCCCTCCCTTTTACAAATGGAGGAGAGCAAAAAGCCCGGAATTCGTGCATGAGCATGGACAATATCAGGGCAAAAATCCTTAACCGTCCTCGCTAAAATGCGATAAGCAGTCATCATGTCCCGAGGATTTCGAGAGGCAAGAGGTGCCGTTACATGCCTAACACCGCTCGCCTCTACCTCAGCCACAAGCTGACCACCGGACGAACAGAGCACAATGTCATGCCCTGCTCTCTTTAAGTTCTTACAAAGCTCCACAATGTGTGTCTCGGCACCACCAAGCTCGAGCCCCATTGTCGCCATTAAAATTTTATACATTTAACCTCCCACACAAAATGTGCGTATTTTATATTAAAGTTTCCGTCAAGATTTGGTTTGAGTTATGTGACATAAATGCCGCCGCAGGCGCATCTCCGCCGCAGGCGCACCGCCGCCGTAGGCGCATCGCCGCCGTAGGCGCATCGCCGCCGCAGGCGCATCGCCGCCGCAGGCGCACCGCCGCCGCAGGCGCACCGCCGCCGCAGGCGCACCGCC
>CAYJFK010000072.1:0-10767 GCA_964369475.1 uncultured Oscillospiraceae bacterium
GGCTATCCGTAAAACGGATAGCCCCCTTTGCTTTTATTAACCTTATATAACTAAAAATTAACCTATCATCTCGGCTACCTTCATGCCGACATAAGATCCGCTGTTTGCGGCAAAGGAAATTCCAAAACCGCCGCCGGGGTATCTTGTTGTGAATGCGTTTGCAACTACAAGCTCGCCTGCACCGTATAGGCCGGGGATTGCATTTCCTGCACCGTCGATTATAGCCATGTTCTGATCTACCTCAAGGGAGGCAAGTGTACCAAAGGATCTAAAGACCACTTCCGACACGTAGTAAGGTGCTACCATCTCGCCGTCGAAGGAGTCGATAGATGCTTGAAGTGCTGCAAGGTCTATATCATATGCCGCCGCCAGATCCTCTACTGTGTCATACATCATGGCCGCACCGCTCTCGACAGCTTTCGAAAGAGTCTCGGCACGGTCTGCCACTGTTCCCGAGATGTAGTAGGCATTTTCCTTGCCTATGTCGAGGAAGTCTCTTTGTACCCAGTAGTTAACCTGTGTTTCGTCTGTAAATCTTAGGCCATCCTCGTCTACAATTATATCCATGGGGATTGGGTTTTGGTTGTCTGCCGTTTTAAGTGTTCCCATTGTGCCCGAGCCGATAACAGGGGCATCAAACTGCTCTACCATTGTAAATCCGTCGCCCGTCGCCGTTGCGTGTACCGTCATTAGGTAGTTGGAGGGGATGTTGGGGATAAACTCCATAACCAAATCGTCGTTAGCGGCAAATCCACCTGTCGCAAGAATAACAGCATCTGCCATTATCTTGTAGGAAGATGTATCATCCTCTACCATAACACCCTTAACAGCGCCATCTTCAACAACGAGCTCTGTTGCCTTTGAGTTGTATAGCGGCTCTATGCTGTGAGTGCTTGCAAAGTCGCCTAAGAAGTTGTTAAACTCCGAGCCTGCACCCTCGATCCAGTATGCATATATCTTGTCGTTGGTCGGGTTGGACTTGCTATATCTATTTACCGTCCAGCCGTTTTGTATAAAAAGATCGAATGTTTCGTCTGCCCTGTCAAATACTGCCTCGATTACACCGGAGTTAAGGTCAGCATCTACCGAGGATACATTTAGGTGGTCGACAAAATCCGCAAGCGTCGACTCTACGCCGTCTTGTACATGAAGTTGCGAGGTTGGGCTTACTATTGCGCCGCCTGTATAGGGAAGCGCTCCGCCCATTGCGCCTGATTTTTCAAGCAAAATTACATTTAAATCTGGGTTTTGATTTTTCAGCTCGTATGTAGCCATAACTCCTGCAAGGCCTGCGCCTACTACTACGACATCTGCTGCGACATCTTCGCCGGCCTCTATTGCAACATCTTCTGCCACTACAAGAGTAACCCCTGCCGCCATAGCGGCCGATTTAACAGCTTCGATTATAGCGGCGCTTGTCACCGTTGCGCCTGCAATGCTGTCTACATCAAGGCTCTGTGCATCAATAATGGCGGCCGGAATTCCCTCAAGAGCAGGATCTGCTATGCCTGCCGTTTCGACATGCTCTGTAACTTCGATTGCCGAAATCATGTCGCCATCAAATGTTACCGATACCTTTAATTCGCCGTTATGCCCTTGAGCTGTGCCCTCTGTTGCCTCCGGCATTTCCTCTGTGTCGTCGCCTGTATCAGCATCGGCCCCTTGCTCTGTGTCCTGACCGTCATCAGCAGGTGGCGTTGTGCTCTCTGCGGCACAGCCTGCGAAAAATACCATCATCATGGCAAGGACAAGTATAAGTGCTAAAAGCTTCTTCATAGTAATCTCCTTTTGTTTTTATTGTTGTTTTGCACTATAAGTATTGTACCATCAATCAAATCATATTTCAATCACATTATTAGATAATATATGCATGAATTTGTTGTATAATTTAACGAGTATAATAAATATATGTGAATAATCGTTAAGTTGTATCATCACCCAAATGATATAAATCAAATTTACATCATTTTTTGTTACGCAGGGCTAACATCCCACTTATTCAGGGGGAAAGATGTACTCATGAGCCTAGCGTGGGAATACTTGAACCCTGTCGCCTGTGGGCAGTCCCTTTTTGGTGCTTTTTACCTTGTCGTCCTCACCTTGCGTCAGCAAGGCTTCGTCCTCCGTGGCAAAAATCCCTCAAAAATGAAGAGCCCACAGGTGCTTCGCAGTTTTAGCGGCTCAGATTTGCCCTAAGACGACGCAAAGACCGTAGGGAATACTTGCTGTATTTACAAGGGCTTTAAGGAAGTATTAGGGCAAATCTGAGCCGCTAAAACCGACAGGGTTCAAGTATTCCCACGCTACGCAAAAAATCCCTGTTCGAACTTTCGAACAGGGGTTTTTTAGATCGAGCGAATGGCCAAGACCTTCACTCATTATATCTATCGCTTATTTAAGGCCGATGCCCTCTTCAACGCAAGTGATCATAAGATCTAGCGCTGTTATGCCACCGTCGCCAAGATACCATGCTGCGCCCGGCTCTAAATATACGATTTGACCGCTCTTGAATGCCTCGGTCTCTGCGATAACAGGGTTGTCTACTTCCATTTGATCCTTAGCGGCTGTCGCTTCTTCGCCTACTGCTGTGTCCTTATCAAGAATGAACATCCAGTCGGGGTTCATTTCGAGCCAAGCTTCGTAGGAGGAGACATTTCCGTGGTTTACATTCTCGCCGCCTGCAAGGTTTTCAAAGCCCATTTCGTTTACAACGATAGAGGCACGTCCTGTGTTGCCAAGCGTGTTAAGACCGCCTGCGAATATGCCGAGAAGTGCTGTTTTGCCCTCTGCAAATGCTGCGATTGCCGCAATTCTCTCCTCGTAGCCTGCGATAATAGCATCAACTTCGCCTGTTAGGCCAAAGATTGCGCTATGTTGCGAGGCAAGGTGCTTGTAGCCTTCCATAAAGCCCATGTCGTAGTATACAGCGGCCGACATTGTGGGAGCTATTTCGGAGAACTCTGCAAATTGAGCCTCTGTTCTGTCGCTCGAGAATATAACGTCGGGTTGTAGCGACATAACTGCCTCCATGTCGACATCCTTCATGCCGCCGACATTTACAATGTCCTCGTTGTCTACATAAGCTTTTAGATGCTCAGGGTAAGAACCGCTCTTGATAACGCCGACAATTCTGTCGCCAAGGCCCATTGCATCTAAGAAGTCTACTGTCTGCCAGTTTAGGCAAACAACTCTTTGTGGGTCAAGCGGGAACTCTACCTCTACCGGCTTGCCCTCTGCATCGTTGACCGAAACAATGACGGTCTCGGCTACATCTGCGCCTGCATCTGCGGCGTCGTCGGCAGGCTCTGACTGCGTGCATGCCGCAAGGGATAGCGACATCATGCCAACAAGTATAAGTGCTAATAACTTTTTCATGTTTGTTCCTCTTTTCGTGTTTGTTGTATATTAAGGCATTTGCCTAAATATTAAATTAGAGTGCGCTAACTTGTCCGCTTTTATTAACCCCACTTCGGAGAAACTTTCTCGTAGGTGAGGTTAATTTTATTGTAAAAATTAATAGTAAATCGAGATCGGCTTGCCTTTTATCATTTGAATATCAAAATCTACTTGATACAGATCTTTTAGCGTTTGCTTTGTCATAACTTCTTCTACCTCTCCGAACTTGTATAGCTCGCCGTCTTTAAATGCGGCGATATAGTCAGAGTATGCCGAGGCAAAATTTATCTCGTGAAGAACCATTATTACAGTCTTGCCAAGGTCTTCGCTAAGCTTTCTAACCATTTTCATAAGGTTGGAGGAGTGATATATATCGAGGTTGTTTGTAGGCTCGTCCAAAAAGACAAATTCTGTGTCTTGCGCTATTACCATCGCTATATATGCACGCTGAAGCTGACCACCTGAGAGCTCGTCTATAAACCTGTCTGTAAACTCCTCGAGCTCCATGTAGTTTATGGCCATGTCGACCATTTCGTAATCCTCTGCCGTTAGATTGCTTCCCGAATAGGGAAATCTGCCAAAGGCTACGAGCTCTTTAACTGTAAGCTTCATTGTTATGTTGTTTTGCTGTGTTAAAATTGCAAGCTTTTGGGCAAGCTCCTTGCTTTTCCATTTTTTTAGCTCTGTACCGCCAAACTCCACATCTCCGCTGTCTTGCGAGATAAGTCTTGTTATAATGTTAAGCACGGTAGACTTACCGGCACCGTTTGGCCCGATTAAAGAAATGACCTTGCCCCTAGGCAACCGAAAGGAGACCTCTTTAACTACATGTTTTTCTCCGTAGGTTTTATTAAGTGATGATATTTTCATTAGGTCGCTCCTTTGTTGTTAAGCACTAAGTATAGGAAGTAAATTCCGCCAAACAGGTTTATGAAAACCGAAATCTGCGTTCCGAAACCAAATATATGCTCTATTAATGTCTGTCCGCCGACAAGCACTATTACACCCATTAAAAAAGATCCGAGCATTAAATATGTGTGCTTGTATGTCTTAAAAAATTCTCTTGCAAGATTTGCAATTATAAGGCCCAGGAAGGATATAGGGCCAACCAAGGCAGTGGCTATTGTAATAAAGAATGTTACTCCTATTAGAAGTCTTTTTATCGTTTTGTCGTAGTCGACACCTAAATTTATTGCCTGATTTTTTCCAAGCGTTATAACGTCGAGCAGCCCAATGTCCTTCCAAAAAACAACAATTGTCGCCACTATAAGGGCGAGTGCCATGTATATAAGCTCTGCGTTGACATGATCAAAGCCTGCCACGAGCTCTGTTAGCATTTTGTCGTACTCGTTGGGGTCCATAACACGTATCATGGTGTTGGAGACACTTGTAAAGAAGGTTGCAAGCACTGTACCTGCAAGCAGGACATACAAGATGTTGTACTTTGTCTTTTTAAATAGTGTGCCGTAGATAAAAGAGCCGAGAGCTGCCATTAGCACTATGTCTACCATAAAGGAGGCATATTTGTTTGCCGCCAAAAAACTACTGCCGCCAAGGAAAAACACTATCGTTGTATGAATTAGAATGTAAAGCGAGTTCATGCCGAGAAGGCAAGGAGTTACTATTCTGTTTCTTATTATCGACTGAAAGACCATGCTGGCTGTGCCTATGCAAAATGCCGCTATTGTCATTGTTATAAGCTTTGGACCGCGTATCTTCATTGCATAGCCAAAGAAGTTCATGTCTACAAATATAAACTGATATACAACCGCCAGTATTACCGCCAAGAAAAAGAGTACAATTAACTTTTTTGTCGAGGACGACATTTTAGCCTGTGGGCTTTTTAAAGTGGGGGCTTTTGTGCGGGAGGTATTAACCATTGTAGACTACCTCCTTTTTGTTTGTCTTAGCTTTGGGAGGGCTGAGGCGCTTGAATAATAGAAGTATAAAGACGACACTTCCGAGTATGCCCGAAATTAGCTCTATCGGGAGCTCGAATGGTCTTATAACAACTCTGCCGATCATGTCGCAAACAAGTACAAATGCCGCACCGAATAGCGCTACATCGAGGATGCTTCCCCTTATCTTGTCGCCCCTAAACATCGTTACAATGTTTGGAACTATAAGGCCTATGTATGAGATCGTTCCGACCGTTACAACTACGCTTGCCGATATTACAGCGGCGATAGATAGGCCGCCAAACATTACCACTTTGTAGTTGACACCGAGATTTTTGGAAAAATTCTCGCCCATGCCCACAATGTTAAAGTGGTTTGCGTAGATAAATGCAATTGCAATTAGCGGAAGTGTTAGAAATACAATTTCGTATCTTCCTGCAAGAATTAAGGAAAAGTCTCCTACAAGCATATTGCTAAGTACCTGTGTTAAATCATTTTCATATGCAAGGTAGCTGACAATTCCGCCTATTACCGAGTTAAACATTATGCCGATTAGCGGCACCATTATAACATCTTTAAATTTAATCTTTTGCACGAACCACACAAATACCCACGTGCCGAGTATTGCAAAGGCAAAGGCAAATGCCGTTCTTACTCCAAGGTCTGCGGCAGGGACAAAGAGCAGTGCTATTAGTATACCGAGCTGTGCCGATGATATTGTAGCGCCTGTTGTGGGCGATACGAATTTGTTCATACACAGGTTTTGCATTATTAGTCCCGCTACGCTCATTCCCATGCCGGTCATCAGTATCGCCATAAGCCTTGGGAGTCTCGAATTTAGCATGACCATTACCTGCGTAAAGTCGCCTTGCAGTATCCCTTCGAGCGAAACATTGTATGCTCCGATGAAGATGGATATTAGAGATAAAATTATTATTGCAACTATCATTGCAATTGTTATTTTGTAATTCTTCATCCAAACACCTTTCTGCCAAAAAGCTATCACATTTGAATAGCCTTTGCTAACTATCGAACATATTAGCACAGACTAACATTAATTGTCAAGCTTTTTTGATAATTAATGTTTGTCTAAATTGTGTCATGCAAGCAAAAGAGTCAATCAACAATTGCATATCAATCTATATAATGTTATAATTATTTTAATATGGGCTATTTTTCTTTATCGCAGATATTTTGATTTATTATGGATTGATCAAGGTATTTCGATAACAATTTTGTGATAATTGCCCATTGCAATATTGTTTTGTGCTAAAGTTAAGTAATCCATGAGATTGTTGTGCAAAAAATAACTGAATTTACAAGTGGGAGGAACAATATATGAAAAAACTGCTATTATCCATGCTGGCGATCTGCCTAACACTGACATTTGTCGCTTGTGGCGACAGCGAGGCGCCGACCGCCATACTCTACACCGTGGCGACAAAGGGCGAGGGGCAGGCCGTCGACCAATACGAGATTACATACGAGGGCGAGCTTACAGTGGAGCTCCTGTCGAGCGAGCTATCCAAGCTTACAGGCTACGATTTTCATGCATCAAAGCTTGAGGCAGACAATTTCACGATAGACTGGGCGGCAGAGTCTTCGCTTGTAAGCGGAGCTTCGCAGCCAAAATCTGCCTTTGCCTTTGACGACCCATTTTATGAAACATGGTTTTTGCTCGACAGCATGTTGATGACCGTTTCGGAAAATATGGGCGTGGAGGAGATATACTACACGCAAGAGGGCGGCGGTTATCTAATGGTAAACACAGGCTTTTTGCGATCATTTAATACCGGTAGCCCATACATGGGCAGTGCCATCTACAACGAGCCATACGACATTACGGTCGAAGGCAATACAGTTGGTAGCAAAGAGCTCGATGCGCTTGCAGGCAGGTGGCATGGAGAGAGCGGTCACTACTACGATATAGACAACATGGGCAACTACACACTTTACGACGATACAGGGGCGACTATAACGAGCGGTGTTGCAAAATATATCGAGGCGGCAAATGGGTACATTATGTCAGATTCTCAATTAAATACTATATTCGAGCTAATAGATGGCAATACAATACATATAATCGAGAGCGGAGCTAAGTATACATTAGAAGGCTCGGGCGGCAGTGGGCATGACGGCAATGGAATAGAAGGCGAGTGGATTATGGCTTTAAGCCACGACGCATATGTAACGCTGACCATTGGCGGCGGCCACTACACAAGGTATGACGGCACAAATACAACTCTTGGCACATACCAGTTCGACGGTACGACAGCGACCTTAACGAGCGAGGAGGGCTATACCTCGACGGCGCTAATAGGTCAGAGCGGCGGCCTTTCCTTTACCGACGGTAGCGGCCTTTTTGAAAAGGAGATCCCCTTTGACGAGCTATATAGCTATGTGACAGCGCCTGCCGAGTATATTGTTGGAAGATGGGAAAGAAATGGCGGCGGAGATTATTTTTGCGCCTTTAACGATAACGGCACATTTTATTTAACCGATCCGAGAATGGAAGTGCAGGGATCATACGAGTATGTCGGCGGCGAGATACTGCTACAAGTTGACGATGGCAGTACAATTAGCGGATATATTTTGTCAGACCCCGAAAACCCCCAAGGGATTGGGCTATTATATCTTCACGGTCTTGCGGAAAATTACAGCCCACCAAGTCAAAGCACACAAGCATCAAGCTCTGTTGTGGGCGACTGGTACAACGGCTATAACGACGTTACAATACATTTTTATCCCGATTTTACATATCGAATTACCCCAGGTCACGGCCTCTCCTTTTACTCGATCCCGAGTGTCGGCAGTTACTACGAAGGGCACGGCATGGTAAATCTTGTTCCCTTTGGCGGCGACAGCTCGTCGGAGGTATATTGGTCTTTGACCTTTGCAAATGACGGAAGCTTAGACCTAAACAACACATCTCACTCATATTTGCAAGAGACGACCGAGCCAACAGGCCTGCCGCCGACAGAAGTGCCGACAGAGGGCGATCTTAGCGGCGAGGGCGGCGCTATCTTTGAGTTGCTCGGGCTTGCGGTAAATATGCAGGCAGACGGCAGCATCTACACCCTTGCAAATGGCGGATACAAAGTGCTGCGAGGGGACGATGTCGGCGATAGCTACGAGCGTCACGATATAGGTTACTCGGTGGAAATTTTGCACGACGAGATTATAGGCGACCAAAGGCAGATAGGCTTTGAGGCTAAGGTCTACTTCCCCTACGACAATGTGCCCGACAACTCGGCCGATTACAACTTTTTCTGGCGATGGGATTTCTACGACTACGATACCGGCTACTTAATCCCGACCGAGACCAAATATGCAATACCGCAGACCGAGGGCATAAGCGCCTTTAAGCACGAAGTACCTTATAACGACGGATTGGCATATATCGAGCTTGCATACGCAAGGGACGATGCTTTTAGAGGAGAGCAGTATTATCTTGTTACTACATATACATATGTTATAGAGATACCCGAGGACTACCCCCACTTAGTATTTGCGGCACTGCCAAGGCAAGCGACATTTGCAGAGCTAAATCGTAGTGCTGATATTTTCAGCAACTCCGAACTCGGTCTTACGATAGACGAGGTAGATCATGTAGATATATATAATGCGCTTTATTGTAGGATAGAGTAATGGAATAGGACGCAGGGCAAGCGATGTAATTTGAGACCTAAGCAAAAAGGAAGGCTCTGCCTTCCTTTTCAGGCTGGAGAAAAACATAAAATCAAGCCCCTTCGGAAGGAGGGGGAGCGGCGAGGGGGCACCATTAGGGTGCCCCCTGGCGTTAAATTCCCGCCCCGAGGGCGTTAAAATCAGCTTTAGCTGATTTCTCAGCTTGGAGAAAACACTTTTTCTCCAAGCTGAAAAGGAAGGCTCTGCCTTCCTTTTTTTGTTACATAAATAGGCTTACTGCACAGTATACAAGCAGAAGTGCCATAATTGTATTTGTCGTTTTAGCGTGCTTAGAGAACAAAAGCTTAAAGCCCGAGCCAAAGGCTGACCATAGTAGTGTACAGGCAAAGCCGATAAAGGCGAGGAGCACTGCAAAGCCTATCAGAGCGGATATATTGTCTGAGTAAAAGGGCAGTATGTAGGCTTGCATGGAGACTATGCAGTATATATAGATCTTCGGGTTGACAAACTGCAGCACAAGACCCGAGAAAAATCCACTCTTAGAGCTAACTTCCTCTATCTCGCCGCTACTTTTCCATGTGCCGTATGCAAGGTAGAGCATATATATCGCACCGACAATAAGCATTGGGCGCTCTATCGTCGGCAAGATGGAAGATAGGGCAGTGCTAAGCAGGGTACAAACAATTGTAACAACGCTAAACCCGACCCAAATTCCAAGATTAAATGGCAGAGCCTTTTTAAAGCCGAGCCTCCCTGCGTTCGACATTGACATAATGTTGTTTGGCCCTGGAGTTATCGCCGTTATAAGTGCATATGTGAGAAAATTAATCCAGCTGAACATTTTTTGTTGCCTCCTCCTTTAAAATGTGATATATTAGACTTATAGTACAATATATCATTTCTTTTATATTGTACTATAAGTCTAATATAATGTCAATATATTTTAAGAGGTATTTATTATGAATATAAACTCTGCCGTTTCCAAAAACATAAAGCAGATTAGAGAGAGCAAAAAACTTACATTAGATATGGCGGCAAATATAACGGGTGTTTCACGCAGTATGCTCGCTCAGATAGAAAAGGGCGATGCAAACCCGACCATTTCTGTTTTGTGGAAGATAGCGAGCGGCTACAAGGTTGCCTTTACCTCGCTTGTAGAAGCGCAGGACGAAGGCGCTACTTTAATTCGGCTCGATGCGAGTGAAAAAATAATAGAGGGCGACGGAAAGTATATAAACTATCCCGTTTTCAGCTTTAATGAGCAGCGCTCCTTCGAGACATATCGCATTGTTATTTTAGAGGGCGGAAAGCTGGAGGCCGCTCCTCATATGTCTGGAACGGAGGAATTTATAACGGTCTTTGCCGGAGAGGTCGAGATTACCATCCAAGATGATATTTTCACTCTTGGCACAGGCGATTCCCTCCATTTTACGGCAGACCTTCCCCATTCTTATAAAAATGTCGGCAACCAAAGCGCAGAGCTCAGCATGATTTTATATTATACAAATTAAACCTAAGCAAAAATCAGCTGGCGCTGATTTTAACGCCCTCGGGGCGGGAATTTTACGCCAGAGGGCACCCTGATGGTGCCCCCTCGCCGCTCCCCCTCCTTCCGTGAACTTTACATTTTAGGTTTTTTACGGCCTGCCTAACAAAGAGCACCGCCCGAGGGGCGGTGCTCTTTACAGCTTGGAGAAAAGTGTTTTCTCCAAGCTGACAAAATCAGCTGGCGCTGATTTTAACGCCCTCGGGGCGGGAATTTTACGCCAAGGGGCACCCTGATGGTGCCCCCTCGCCGCTCCCCCTCCTTCCGTGAACTTTACAT
>CAYJFK010000073.1:0-10631 GCA_964369475.1 uncultured Oscillospiraceae bacterium
CCTTGGCAATGGCGTTTTGCTGGCTATAATGGGGGGGGGGCCAACAACCCCACCCTTTATCGCAATGAGCCATGGGGGGTGGGGCGCTTTGCGCCCCTCCCCCGATGGCATATAAAACAAAGCCTAATTAAACTCGGGCAGTTTCTCTATCCTGTCAAAAGCCTCTTTTAGCTTGTCCTCAGCCACCGTGCAAGCAAGCCTTATAAAGCCCTCGCCCGACTCGCCGAATGTGCTACCGGGTAGCACTGCAACCCCTGCCTTTTCTTTAAGCAGAGCGGCGGCCTCCCTCGACGTAAGCCCCGACGGTCTAATGTCGACAAACATGTAAAATGTACCCTGTGGCAGTCCGCACTCCATCTTCTTAAGCGAGGCTACACGCTTGGCGACATACTCACAGCGACTTCTGTACTCGCCTATCGTCTCCCTCTGCACCCTCTCCCTATCCCTCATGGCATGAAGGGCGGCACGCATCGAAACGGCACATGGGGTAAAGGCTACATTTTCGTTAATAATGGCGCACAGGTCGGCAAATTTCTTGGAACAAATAATGTTGCCAACCCTCCATCCCGTCATGGTGTAGTCCTTGGAAAAGCTGTTAATGGTAATGGTGCGCTCCCTCATTCCCTCGATAGAGGCAATGGGAATAAAGGGTGCATTGTAGCAAAAAGCTGTATAAATATCATCTGCAAAGACGAGCAGATCATGCTTTTTCGCAACCTCGGCAATGCCCTCGAGCGTCTCCCTCGTCATGACAATGCCTGTCGGGTTTGTCGGATTGTTTACAATAATGGCCTTTGTCTTTGGCGTAATCTTTGCCTCTATATCAGAGGGTTTTACCTGAAAACCATTTTCGGCATATGTCGGCACGCTGACAGGAATGCCGCCCACCATTAAAATCTGATCGGGATAGGGCGGATAAAAAGGCTCGAGCATAAGAACCTCGTCCCCATCGTCTATCGAAGCTTCGAGCGCAAGATATAAACCAAGGTTGGCAGATGCTGTAACCATTACCTCATCGTCGCAAACCTCCATGCCAAAACGCTCTTTATAATACTTGATGATCTCGGCACGTAGCTCCTCGTCACCCCTCTGATGCGTGTAGTGGGTGTGCCCCTCCTTTGCGTCCTTCATGGCGAGCTCGATTACAGTGCTGTCGGTATTCAAATCGGGATCGCCAAGCGTTAGCACAATTAAATCGTCTCTCGGCACCATTGCCGATGCCACCGCCATTTCGTTGCCCTGCAAGTTCTGATATTTCTTTGCAATAAATTTATCCTTCACCTTTAAAGTCCTCCTCTTTTTATTTTTAAAATGATCTTATTTTTAATAAAGTTTCAAAAAATTTCTTGAGAAAACTATACAATCTGTATAATTCTAAGCCTTGACCAATATATACAATAAGTATAATACCAACAAAAAATACAATTTACAACAAAATAACTATACAAATTGTATTAATCACCAAATATTATACCCATTTCCACCCCTTCAAATGTGCATGGAATACTTGCCATACCGCACAGTGTCGGCCCTATCGTTTTCTGTAAACTCCTTGTGCTCGACCTTAACTTCGGCCTTGCCCTCGATTACCATACCCATCAAAGTGCGTAGCCCCTCTACCGCCTCCATGCCGACAATAAGAGTGCCATGACTTGTATAAGCCCCCTTAAATCCGAGCGCTTCAAACCTGTCCATCGACTTTATAAAATCGGGGAAAGAGCAGTGATCCATAAACATATAAAGCGACATGTCAGAGAGCATATCAGCGGCATATAGCATCTTTGTCTCCTCGTCAAAAAGAGCAAGCCCGCCCGGAGTGTGCCCCGGCACATGCAAGACCTTAAGCACAATTCCGCCCAAATCCATCCTGTCGCCGTCCTCCAAATAGCCAAACTCCATGTCGGGATAATGCTTTCTCACAATTGGTTCTTCCTCCTTGTGAATTAGCACCTTGTCGAACTGATCAAGCACCCCCACATGGTCGTGATGCCCATGACTAACAACGACGGTAACGGGCAACTTTGTAAGCCCCTTAACAAAGCTTGCAAGGTCGCCGTCGGGGTCGCCCACATCAAAAAGCACCGCTTCGGTATGCCCCTTTATAAGAAACATACGAACATAATCGTCCTCGATTACAGTTAAATGCGGCTCGTTAGAAATAATACTGTACCTGCTCATTTTTTTCTCCTCCTCTTTTTAAATGTGTACATTCGCTTTGATAACAACAAAAATTCAAACTAATAATATTGCAAAAAATATATATATTATTCTATCATGTAAATTTACAATAGTAAAGTACAAGATAATGTGTTATTATAAAAATATAAACTTTTTCAAAGTAGAGGTACAACATGAACAAAAACGATATACTAAAAATAGATATAACAGGCTACTCCCACGACGGCAGTGGGGTCGGACGACACGACCGCTATGTGCTCTTTACCCCAAATGCGGCGAAGGGCGATGTTATAAATTGCAAGGTCATAAAACCACTGACCTCCTATGGCTTTGGCAAGATAGAGGAGATACTAACCCCCTCGCCCGACAGAATAGAGGTCGACTGCCCTGTCTTTTACAAGTGCGGCGGCTGTACATATCGCCACATTACATACGAGGCAGAGCTCGAAGCAAAGACGATACAGGTAATGGACGCCATGAGAAAGGCGCTCGGCAGAGAGGTCGAGTGCCTGCCATGTCTGCCCTCGCCCGATATAGACAGATACCGCAATAAGGCGCTTATCCCCTTTGGCAAGGAGGGCTACGGATTTTACAGAAAAAACAGCCACGACGTAGTGCCGCAAGGCGATTGCCTGCTTCAATCTGTGGCCGCCAAAACTGCCGCCGCCATTTTGTGGAAGCACATGAAAAAACACAACATTTCGGCCTACGACGAACAGTCCCACAAGGGACTTGTCAGAGGGATTTTCGTGCGAGACGGCAAGGTGAGCGGTCAGGTAATGGTAGTCGTTATAATAAACGGCCTTCAACTGCCAAAGTCCGACCTGCTCGTTGCGAGCCTTCAAAGCGAGGTGCAAAACCTTGTGTCGGTACAGCTATGTCAAAACACAAACCGCACAAATGTGCCGATGGTCGGCAAGCTAAAGCTACTTTGGGGCGCAGAGAGCATAGAAGATACACTCTCGGGCAACAGCTACGAAATCTCGCCACGCTCCTTTTATCAAATAAACAGCCGCCAGTGCGAAGCGCTCTACCAAAAAGCGGCAGAGCTTGCGACACTTAGCGGCAAGGAAAAACTGCTCGATTTATATTGCGGCATAGGCACAATAGGCCTTACAATGGCAAAGGACGTTGCCGAGGTAGTCGGAGTAGAAATAGTCGTGCCTGCCGTTATCGATGCCAAAAAAGCGGCAGAGAAAAAAGGAATTAAAAATGCACGCTTTATAGCGGCAGACGCAATAACGGCCTCGGAAAGTTTGCAAAAAGAGGGATTTTCCCCCGACGTCGTAACGCTCGACCCCCCACGCAAGGGCTGCGAAAAAGAACTTTTAGAAACTGTCGCCGCCATGCAACCAAGCCGCATAATCTACATAAGCTGCAACCCTGCTACACTCGCTCGAGATTGCAAAATATTAGAGGACTTAGGCTACAAACTAAGCACCCCCGTAACCCCTGTCGACATGTTCCCGAGAACACCGCACGTTGAGTGCGTGGTGAAACTTGAGAGGGTTGAGCATGGGGTTTATTGAGCAGTACAAGCGACTTGATAATCTGTGCAAAGATTTGCTTGGCAGCACAACGGGAGTAACGACATATATAGAGCATTTGGAAAGAATAAGGCATTTGGGAAACGAGGAGGATTTTCGCAAACTAAAGCATTACAGGTACATAAGAAATCAAATTGTGCATGAGAACAACTGCACAGAGGCAAATATGACCTCGGAAGAAGATGTAAGGTGGATTGTAAATTTTCACAGCAGAATACTAAATCAAACCGATCCGCTCGCACTTCGGCATAAACAGTCGGAAAAGCCTGAGGAATATAGAAGGGCGAGCAATCGACAATACAAGCCTTATAATGACGAGCTTAGATATAAGAGCAGACAGCGTAACACAAGCGATTGGCTATTAACTTGTACTATACTGCTTGGCTTGGTCTGTGCCTGTATTTATATATGGACTATAAACTAAGCCCCCGTAGACATGCTCCCGATAAGACCGCATGTTAAAGTAGAAGTCAAACCGGTAAGGGGCGAGGGCATGAGTCGTTTTTCTTACACCACCACACGACCTTGCCCTGATATGCGCTTTTGTAGATCGGTTTTGTGGGATTACATTTAATATCATTTAAAAAGCTGCTTGCATTTGTAGGCAGCTTTTTAAAAATAGTTTTTAATTTTGTAACCTTTTGGGCATCTTATTTGTATTATTAGTGAAAGGCCTTCAAAAGCAAAGGAGGAAGTTATGCGAGAATCAGTAGATCTGCTGGTTGAAAAGTACAAAAACAATCTGTTTGGCATAGCATTTAACATATGTAAAAACATGCAGGATGCGGAAGATATTGTTCAAGATACCTTTATTGAGTATTTAACTATAAAAAAGGAATTTGACACATTAGAGCATATCCGTGCATGGTTGATACGAGTTGCTATAAACAAATCTAAGAATAAAAATATAAGCTTCTTCAGACGAAATACAGTGCCGCTCGAAGATTATATGGAGAGCTTTACCTTCGAGACGCAGGAAGCTTCGGGATTATTTGTCGCTGTAATGAATTTATCCGAAAAATATCGAGTGGTAATACATCTTTTTTACTACGAAGATTACTCGATAAAGGAAATTGCAGACATTTTAAAGCTTTCCGAAAGCAATGTTAAGGTTCGGCTGTCACGAGGAAGGCTGATACTTAAAAACACATTACAGGAGGTATGGGAAGATGAGCAATAAAGAGAAATATAAGCAGGCATTTTCTGCTATTCATATCTCCGACGATTTTTCTTTGGAGGTAAAGAAAGTGAAAAACAAAAACAAATTATTTGCATGTGTAGCAGTTTTAGCATTTATACTTACAAGCACAGCGGTCGTATATGCTGCGGACATTGGAGGAATTCAGCGCACTATACAGCTTTGGATACAAGGCGAGCAATCAGACGTTACAATAGATTTTGACGGCGACGGCAATTACGAGATGCACTATATTGACGAGGATGGAAATGAACGGCAACAAGGCGGTGGCGGCATTGCCTATGACATTTTTGGCAACGAGCGTCCGCTGACAGAGGAGGAGCTTTTGGAGCAAATGAACTCGCCCGAGGTTGAGTATAAAGACGATGGAACGGTTTGGGTTTATTGGTATGATCAAAAAGTTGATATAACAGATAAATTTGAAGATGGTGTTTGCTATGTCGAGGTAGTAAACGACGATGAAGTTTTATATATGACAGTAACGGAAAATGGCTATTCCGCAAGCCCTGACGGATTCTTAGAGCCTTGATAACTTAGTTTTATATCTCGCTTATATTGTAAGCATACCCAAAGCTAAAAGAAGCTGTCGCCCAAGGCGACAGCTTTTCAGCTTGGAGAAAAAGTGTTTTCTCCAAGCTGAAAAAAAATCAGCTGGCGCTGATTTTGACGCCCTCGGGGCGGGAATTTTACGCCAGAGGGCACCCTGATGGTGCCCCCTCGCCGCTCCCCCTCCTTCCGAAGGGGATATATTTTAGGTTTTTCTCCAAACTGAGAAGCTGTCGCCCAAGGCGACAGCTTCTTTTCTCATATACCCAACATCACGGCGCACCATGACAGGAGCTACCGACACAAAGCCCTACTTGCCTTGCTTTTTTGCTCTTTCTATGCGCAGTGCCTCGAGCAGTGCCTCGTCTTCAAATACACGAAGGCCGAGCGCAGCGAGCGTTTCGGAGAACTTTACCATCTGCTCCCACGCATAATCGGTCTCCATTGCGGCTAAAAATTCCTCTGTGTGGAGCGACTCTCTACCCTCGGCAAGCTTTACCATGGGGTGGAGTGACGGAATTCTAAGGCTAACATCGCCCATGTCTGTTGCAAAGGGATTGGGGCGCTCCTCTGTTTCGCATAGGCCATACTCCGAGAGAATTTCCCTGTATGCCTTAACGAGCAGTTTGCTCTCCTCGACAGGACAGCAGAGCGGCATTGCCATCTCGCAGCTCATCTCACAGCCCGATGCAAGGGCGGCGGCCTTTGCACATGCCATCATTCTGCCCTCTACATGCTTGTAGTATTCCATGTCGAATGTGCGAATTTCCACCCGAATAACGCAGTAGTCGGGGATCGAGTTTATAACCTTGCCGCCATCTGTTATGTTGGCGGAAATTCTCGTGCCGTCCCTCATCTGCTGACGCATCATGCTTAGGGAGTTGTACATAAGCACAACACCGTCGAGCGCACTAATGCCTGCAAAGGGGTCTACACCGCAATGGGCCGCTCTGCCCTTGAATGTAATATCGTATGTACCGACACTCGTTACAATAGGATCTGCACATGTCGTGAAGTGGGGATGAAGCATTATTCCAACGTCGTAGTCATCGAAACAACCTGCCTCGACCATGGGAGGCTTGCCCTCGCCTGTCTCCTCGCCCGGTGTGCCGAAAAGCGCCACTTCGCCCTCGTAACTCTCGAGCGCTTCGGCGAGCGACAGCCCTGCAAGTATGCTCATGCCCGAAATCATGTGATGACCGCAAGCATGGCCTATGCCCTCGAGGGCATCATATTCGATCGGTATGGCGACCCTTGGGCCGTTGCCATTTTTCTTAACGGCCTTAAAGGCGGTGTCGAGCCCTGCACATTTGTCTTCTTCGAGCACAAAACCCTTTTTAACTAAAAATTCCTTAATGTCTTTAGCCGACTTCTCCTCTTTCATGGCGGTCTCGGCATAGCCCTTTATGCGGCCGCACAGCTCTTTAACATCTGCAAAATTTGCCTTGATCGACTGATTAATTTTACCCTTCACATTGCATCTCCTTGTCATTTGAATTTTTGGTATAAATCTATTTTACAAAATTATAGCCTTCTTCAAATGCCGCCTCGTTTAATGCGGCAAACTTGGACTTGCCCTTCTTGTTAAACATTCTCTCCATTGCCGCCTTGCCGTCCTCCATTGTGTAGTCGGCAAGTAGCTTTACAATTGCGCCCGTCATAACAATATTTGCGCCCCTTGGGTGATCAAGCTTTGCCGAAATTTCATGACATGGCACAACAACAATGTTAATGTCCTTCCTGTCGCACCCCGAAAGATCGACTGCCTCGCTTACAACTATCGTGCCGCCCTCGGCAACGATGGGAGCAAACATGTTAAAGGATGGGGTGTTCATGGCGAGAAGCATATCTGCCTCCTCTTGGGCCGGGTTATAAACTGTGCCCATGCCGTACTTTACAGTACAGTTGGCAGTGCCGCCACGCATGGCAGAGCCGTAGGAGGGAATCCAAGTTGTGTTTGCTCCGCTCTCTCTTGCAATGTCCGATATAATTAGCCCCGAAGTTAAAACTCCCTGACCGCCAAATCCGGCAAAAATAATTTCCTTAATCATACTATTTGCCCTCCCTTTCCTTGAATACACCAACGGGGAAGGAGGCCATAACATTCTCTCTAATATGCTCCATTGCGCCCTCTGCCGTCATGCCCCAGTTTATGGGACAGGGGGAGAGTGCCTCTACAATCGAGTAGCCCTCGCCATTGATCTGAGCCGTTATAGCCTCTTTTATGTAGCTCTTTAGCACCCTTATATTTTTGGGAGAATCAACGCTACCTCTTGCGGCATATGCCACGTTAAACTGGCTTGCCACAAGCTCGGGAAATTTCATGGGCATGCCTGTTACGCTTGTGTTTCTACCATGAATTGTCGTCGAGGTCTTTTGCCCCTCCATCGTTGTAACGCTCATCTGACCGCCTGTCATGCCAAAGTTTGTGTTGTTTATTGTAATGACGGTAATCTTTTCGTTTCTGTATGCCGCATTAAGGCTCTCTGCAATGCCGATACAATAGGCATCGCCATCCCCTTGGTAGGACAAAATAATATTCTCGGGGTTAACACGCTTCATGCCTGTCGCAATTGCCCCTGCCCTACCGTGACAGCAGTGAAATCTGTCGGCTGTAAGTCCGCCGCCAAGGTTGGAGGAACAGCCAACACCGATTGCATATATAACATTGGTGTCCTGTCCGAGTTCTTCCAAACATTCGGCTATAATGCGGATAACAATGCCATGCCCACATCCCGGGCAAAAATTCATAGGTTTATCTACAATGCTCGGTACCTTCATTTCGATCGCCATATCAGTATGCCGCCTTTCTCTCGCCGCTTAGGACTTTTTCAAAATCTGCCACTATATCCTTCATCTTGGGTATGCCAAAATCATATGTAAGAGCATATGTCGGCACATTCTCGCTAAAGGCACGCTTTGCGGCAAGTGCCACGTCCTCTATTAGCTGACCTGTCGCATTTGCCTCTACCGTTATAAGCCCCTTGACATTTTTGTTTATCTCGGCAAATGCCTTGTGGGGGAAGGGCCATACCGTTATCGGACGAATAAGCCCAACTTTGTGGCCATTTTCTCTCATTTTTTGCATAGCACCAAGTGTGCTCCTGCCCGGCAGACCGTAGGAGACAAAAACATAATCTGCATCTGATAGACCGTCTGTCTCGTAGCGCTGCTCCGTTTCGCATATATGGTTATACTTTGCCCTAAGCTCGACGGCCTCGGCCTTTGGATTTCTGTCGAAAATGCCTATCTTCTTATTTGTATACTTGCCATCAAGTCCCCAAGCGTTTCTCTTTGCCTCGATAAACTCGGGCATCTCGACGGGCTCCATCATCTGACCGAGTGCACCCTCTGTCATAAGAACAGAAACCATTCTGTACTTTTCCGCCAAATCGTAGGCAAGGCCGATTAGGTCTACCGCCTCTTGGATTGAGGAGGGGCAGAGAACAAAACAACGATAGTCGCCCTGACCACCGCCCCTTGTCTCTCTTAGGTAGTCCGACTGCGAGGAAAGCAGTGTGCCAAGTCCGTTGCCGTAGCGCACTACATTAATAACGACGGCCGCAAGACCCTCGTCGGCAAGTGTCGAAACACCCTCTTGCTTTAAGCTTATTCCTGGGCCTGAAGATGCAGTTAGCGCACGAACTCCACATGCCGCCGCACCTATAACCATGTTAACGCCTGCAAGCTCGCTCTCGGCCTGCACAAACTCGCCGCCCACTTCGTGAAGTCTCCACGAAAGGTGCTCCATTATTTCAGAGGAGGGAGTTATAGGGTATCCGGCATAAAATCTAACACCACAACGCACGGCCGCCTCTGCAAGTGCGACATTGCCCTTCATCATTTCCTTAGCCATATTACTTCTCCCCTCCCATCACGTGAAAAACCCCGTCGGGACATGTTATGTAGCAAAAACCGCACCCGATGCATAGCTCGTCGTCTATCTTAACGGGGTGATAGCTCGCCTTGTTTACGTAGCTCTCGTAGGATATTGCCTTTTTGGGGCAGTGAAGCGCACATAGACCGCACTGCTTGCAACGCTCTTTATTTACAGCGACCTTCATAAAAGTATATTCTCCTTTTTTATTGATCTTTTTCATATGCATATTCGTAAATGAAAAAATAGAACGATGTTCCTAAAATATTTTATCAATATTATAAGCGGTAGTCAATAGACAGTTTTTATATAATTACCGCTCGGTTTATGTGCATATTGCGAAAAAAGCTGTTGATAAATTTTCCGCCCTCGTGTAAAATAAGGTATCATACAAAGAATTGGGCAAAGGGAGGGGACATTTTTGATTATAAACTCGGTAGACAGGGCACTCGATTTAATGCTTCTTTTACATACGGAAAAGAGAGAAATGGGCGTTTCCGAAATGGCCGAGAGGCTTGGAATATACAAGAGCACCGTTTTTAGAACGCTCTACACCTTGGAGCAAAAGGGCTTTGTTATGCAAGACGAGAAGTCGGAAAAATACTCGCTCGGCATGAAAATTTTCTCGATGGGCATGGGTATGGGGGAGCGAATTTCCATAAGAAAAATAGTGCGCCCCTATGCACGCCGACTGGTCGAGGTCTTTAACGAGGTCGTAAATGTCTCGGTCTTGGACACGACCGAGCAAGGCCACCCCAAGAGCCTTACAATTCATAAAGAGGTCGGAGAGAGTCAAATAATTGTGGCAAACCCCGCAGTAGGAGCGCTCACCTCCCCCTTCGGATCATCTGTCGGCAAGTGTCTGCTCGCCTTTAACGACCTACCCTTCGAGCAGTACAGGACGGAGGATCTTCCAAAATACACCCAAAACACAATAACCGACTGGGACGAACTTCTCGAGGAGCTAAACAATATCCGCACCCGTGGCTATTCGCTCGACGATGAAGAACTGGAGGTCGGCCTAACCTGCATAGGCGCACCGATACTAAATTCGGAAGGCAAAGCAATTGCCGCCATAAGCCTGTCAGGGCCAACCCACCGCATGAGAAAGGGAAACTTCGAGGATAAGATAGCAACGGTGGTAAGTGTAGCCAAAGAAGTAAGCGAGGAGCTTGGGTGAATTAAATATTTTTTTACCGATCAAAGAGCCTGTTGAGAGATCAACAGGCTCTCAGCTTGGAGAAAAAGCGTTTTCTCCAAGCTGAGAAATCAGCTAAAGCTGATT
>CAYJFK010000074.1:0-10275 GCA_964369475.1 uncultured Oscillospiraceae bacterium
CGCAAGATCAGCCTCATCGCGAATGTAATAAGGGCTTGCCGACGTGCCTTCGCCCGAAGGGGGAGTTGTTGAGGCGTAGTCGCTCCAATCTACATAATGTATGGGGTAACCGTCGTTGATAGATTCACTTTTATCCCACCATTTGGCTTCAATATCAGGGTTTGTGTTATTATAGGCCACCGTCCCTGCGTTAAGGGCATCAAGGAGGTTGCTTGTGGTGATCGAATCGGTAGATGTTACTCCGGAGTCTATCCTAATCTGCGTTGTATCCCTGTCAAACGAGCCAACATTTGTAACGATCCCATTATAATTATTCCCCACACCGACGCTTACATTATTACCGCCCTGATAGTAGCAGTTTTCAGTCGTGCCCGAATCATCGTTGTACCCCACCACGCCGCCGACATGATTACTGTCCCCAAAGGTTAACTCGCCGGTGCTGTAGCAGTTATTCACCGTGCCGTAGTTTTTTGCCGCAATACCACCGATTGGAGGATAGGGGTCGATTGCGGAAAGAGCGCCTGTGTTGTAGCAGTTTACGACCGTGCCGTAGTTAGTTCCTACCACACCGCCTACACTGCTGTTTATTATTGAGGTAACGCTGCTCGTGTTGTAGCAGTTTGCGATCGTGCCTTCGTTGTCTCCCGCTACGCCACCGACGATGCTACGACCTATAACGGTACCGCTCACACCAACATTTTTCACCACTCCACCGACACCGACATCGCCAAAAAATCCTGTGCCATCTTCCATCGAGTCGATAGACAGGCCGGAAATGAGGTGAAAATCGCCGTCAAAGTTACCGGTGAATGGGTTCGAGGACGTGCCGATCGGGACCCATACGTGTGCGGAGAGGTCGAGGTCGGTTACGAGGAAGAAGTATGCGCCCGACAGATCAACGCCTTCAGTTCCGTCGTTTACCTCTTTTGCCACCCACGCAAGATCAGCCTCATCGTCAATGAGATAAGGGCTTGCCGACGTGCCTTGGCCCGAAGGGGGAGTTGTTGCGATGTAATCATCCCAATGGGTCGCAAAGGCGGGGTAGCCGCCGTTGATATCCTCACTTATAGCCCACTTTTTGACATGATCATAGTTTTTGTCTATGTTATACGCATGTCGCCCTGAGATAAGGGCAGCAAAGAGGCTGTCATGGGAAATATTACTTGGCTTTACTGCGCCGTCTGTCGGTGTAATGACCGAGCTTGACGAGGAAAATGAGCCAATATTGATAAGGGTGCCGCCGGAGTTCTCGCCCGTACCTCTGCTTGCGCCCGAAGTTTTTAGCCAGTAGCAGTTTTCAACCGTGCTGTAGCTCTGGTTATACCCCACCACGCCGCCTATATTGCCACTGTTCCCACCGTCAATCGTGCCCCCATTGTAGCAGTTTTCAACCAACCCGGAGTTGTCCCCCACCACACCGCCGATGAAGGCATTGTCGGTAGTTGATGAAATAGCGCCGACATTGTAGCTGTTTGCGACAGTGCCGCCGGTGTTGTCCCCCACCACGCCACCAATAACAGTTGCATCACCTGTTGCGGTAACATCTTTGGTGTTTGCGCAGTTTAAAACCTTGCCGCTTGCGTTAAATCCAACCACGCCACCAATACGAGCTTCGTTATCGGTTGCGGTAACGGATATGGCGCTTAAGCAGTTTAGAACCTCGCCGCCGTTGTTATATCCCACCACACCGCCGACAAAGTCTGCAGCGGTGATGCTACCGCTCACGCTTACATCATTCACCACGCTATCGGAGGTGATATAGCCAAAAAGTCCTTGAAGGCTATCGGTAGTGTCGATGTAAACCCCCGAGATGAGGTGTCCACCGCCGTTAAAGTTGCCTGAGAATTGGTTGTCTACTGTGCCGATAGGTATCCATTCGTGCGAGGACGCACCAAGCGCACCCTCATTGAGCACAATGTCAGCGGTGAGGGTGATGTAATCTCCATTGTACGTTTTGCCATTGTTGACATTGTAGGCAAACTGCGCAAGCTCTTCGGCGGTGCTGATTGTACCGCCTCTATCCCATGTAGTTGTAACTGAGGTGGGGATTTTGCCGTCCCATGTGTCCGATGCCTGTGCGGATATCGGCAGCAAGCTCACCATAAGGCAAATGGCAAAGAGCAGTGTAATTATGGTCTGTCGCTTCATAATAGGCCTCCTATTTTTTGTAAATTTGTCTATACTTCAAGCAAGATATAATTTGCTGTTGCTATTCTAACACAAAACAAAACGCTTGTGAGTCAGGGTAACAAAACTGTTACCGAAATTTTAAGTATGCACATATTGAATAAATTGCAAAGGCATTATATAATGAAATACACAATTTGGATTAACTGCTAAGAGGAGGGCGTGAATTTGAATACGATCAAACGTACCAGACTGCTTCTTGTCGACGACGAAACAGATGTGTTAGATATAAATGCAAAGCATCTGACCGCTTTGGGATATGAAGTATTCACCGCAACGACTCTCGCAGAAGCACGGCATCGTGCGTGGGAACACCCGCCCGATTTACTGCTGCTCGACATCATGCTACCCGACGGGTCAGGGCTTGATTTTTGCAAAGAATTTCGTAAGATCAATAACGCACCTATCATTTTCCTCACTTGTCTTGACGACAAGGAAAGCACGCTAATAGGTTTACAAAACGGTGCGGAGGATTATGTGGTAAAGCCGTATAGCATTGAGATACTCTCTGCACGCATTACCGCCCAACTCAGGCGAAGTCAACAAAGTGCAGGGCAGGTTTTTATACCGCCACTACTGCTAAATAAAGACACGGGTGCAGCGATGCTCAGCGGCAGAGAAATTCAGCTTACGCCCAAAGAGTTTCAGCTTTTATGTTATTTAGCCGAGCGACACGGTCAGGAATTTAGCCAAGCCACTCTCTTCAAAGATATTTGGAGAGGCAAGCCTGAAACCATGGGGGCTACTGTCCGTATGACAGTTCACAGACTTCGCCAAAAAATGAGATTTCATGAAAACGGATTTTTTGAACTTATGACAACTAAAGAAGGCGGATATGTCTTTTTGCGAATTCAAAGTGCATTGTAATTAGAGGTTGCATAATATAGGGGAGATAAAACGATGGAAGATAAATCGCTAAAAGCCCAGTTGAGACGAGTCATACTTTGGACTACTATAATACCGCTTGTATTGATTGTGGTAGCAAGCTCTTTTATCATATACAGTATTATGAATCAAAACGAGCAAAACAACGAGATTATTTTTGATGATTTAAAAGAGTTTATATATGCGGGATTTTCCCAAAATGAGTTGTTTACACATCAAGTGCTAAACAGGCTTGTGGACAATGAAATTCAAAATGGCAGTATAGAAACTAAGGCTGATTTAGACAATGCGGTCATACGAGCAGACGAAAACGGCGGCGGTCTGATGTTGACAATCAAGCATACGTTTTTCATCGCCCAAGATGGTGAAATTAAATTTGTAAGCGATGAAAACAACACAACGCCGAGCGATTTGACTAAGCAAATCGAAGGGTTAATTGTGCCAAATGCAAGTGAATTATTTTATCACAACCCGGATATAGCATCTTTAGAGGAAGCTCTTTTAATAAACGATAGAGTAAACATTTATGCGGTTGACTCGGATGATGCGCATTTTTTCTTAGCATGGCATACCATGGAGGATGCTTCACAGCTTGGTATTTTTACCACTTCTGCGAACACCACAACCATCATAAATCTTATGGACGACATACTTAAAGACCAGCTCGAAGTTTCGCAAAAAAGCATTGAACGCATACTGATTTACGGCGTGATTGCTTTGGGCATATTGTTGATTTTTTTGATTTTTACCACATTCTATTTTGCGAAAAAACTTAGTATAAGAGTCAGCGAGCCTGTGGAGATACAGGCAAAAGAACAACGAGAACTGCTACTTCGTACCGAAGAAGAAAAAGCGATGCTTGAACAGGTCAATACTATGAAAACCGAGTTTTTGTCCAATGTATCACATGAGCTCAAAACGCCGCTCAATGTTATCTTAAGCCATATGCAGATGGGCAAGAAAAATATCTCAACAGGAGCGGCGATAGACGAAATAGAGAGAAGTATGGATTTGGTCAGCGGTGAAACAGAGCGTATGGCGCTCATGATAAGTCAGCTTCTCGATATAGGGCGAATTGACGAGGGGCGCATGTCGATAGAGCTTAAACCTGAGTCTATCACCGAAATGATTCAAACAACGATGAATACATACTATCCTGTTTTTTCTAAAAACTACAACAAGCTCAAATTTATTCCAAACCCCACAATGCCTATCGTTCTTTGCGACAGCATGAGGATTATTCAAGTGCTTGTAAACTTGATAGGCAATGCGTCACGGCACACAAAATACGGTACAATTACAATTTCGATAGAAGACGATGCAGAGATGGTCGCCGTATCGGTTTGTGATACAGGAGAGGGGATTGCCCCTGAACTTCTGCCGTTTGTATTCGAACGGTTTAACAGTAGCAGAAAAAGAGCCGAAAACGACACGGGCAGTGGATTGGGGCTTTTTATCTGCAAGCATATAATCGAGGAGCACGGTGGTGAGATTACAGTAAAAAGCGAAGTCGGACAAGGCTCTTGCTTTACATTTACACTGCCTTCGGGTAGGGGAGTTTGTTAGAAAATTGCGAAGGAAAATATACATATGTGGCAATTAACAAGTGTGCAAATAAAGCAAAGGTAATGCACAGTATATGTTGCCGTAAAATTATAAGGTGCTTTGACTATGGTCTTTACCACCCTAATACAGTCAGCACCAATTTATAATCGGAGGAACATTATGGGGATAACATATATTGAAACGGGCAGCACATCGCCCTTTTTCAACTTGGCGGTTGAGGAATACATACTAAAAAACAAAACGGAGGGCGACTATATCCTCCTTTGGCAAAGCGAGAACGCAATAGTTGTGGGCTCTAACCAAAACACGGCGGAGGAGATAAATGCCGAGTTTGCAGAGCGGCACAGCATAGCTGTGTCACGCAGAATGACAGGCGGTGGCGCTGTTTATCAAGACCTTGGCAATCTCAATTATTCCTTTATCACGAACTCGGGCGATCTCTCTGTTATGACGATGGAAAAATTTACGACCCCCGTTGTAAAAGCGCTTGCCGCCCTCGGTGTCGAGGCAGTGGCTTCGGGGCGAAATGACATTCTGATAGGCGATAAAAAGATATCGGGCACTGCCCAGCGGCTACATAAAAAAAGAGTGCTCCACCACGGAACACTTCTCTTTAATTCGAATAAAGACATGATTGCAGGGGCATTAAAGGTCGACCCTTCTAAATTTCAGTCTAAGAGCACAAAATCTGTGAGAAGCCGAGTTGGCAATATCTCGGACTATTTAGAAGACGGCATGACGCTCTATGCCTTTTGGCAGATTATAAAAAAAGAGCTTATCGGAGACGGCGCCCTTGTGGGTTCTCTGACCGAGGACGAGCTTGCGGTCGTGCGAGAGCTTGAAGAGCGCAACAAAAGTTATGAATGGAACTACGGCAGGTCGCCCAAAGGGAGTGTAACGGGCAAAAAACGCTTTGACAAAGGCGCAGTTGAAGCGAATATAGAAGTTGAGCAAGGCCTTATAAAAAGTGCTGTTTTTTACGGAGATTTCCTTGCCCTTCGGCCGATGGACGATGTCACAAACAGTCTTATAGGCCTCCCCTTTGTCTACGGCGAGATAAAGGCGGCGCTCGGTAGATTTGATGAGAGAGAATATTTTGGCGGTATAACAAAAGAAGAGGTGTTGTCCGTTATTTTTGATGGGTAGCTATTGAAAGGAGCTATCATGTAAGAAAACATATAGTGCCAAAACTCGGCCTTACCATGACGGAGGGTACAATTTACGGGGATTTATGTGGATGCTATAATATCACCAAACTATTATAAATATATTAAATATTTCGAAGGTAGATATGAGGCGAATAAATAGATTATTATCCGCTCTACTAACCATGTGTACAATCGTGAGAATGACCCCAATACGGTATTGCGATACAAGCGGCGACAACAGGCGCTTTACCACAAGCTCTACATTGCGCTACACAGGCAATATTTTACTTATATACACCAAATAACTGAATATTGTTCAGGATAATTATAAAACTGATAAGACAATTTATCTTAATAAACCACATTATTGAGCTTGATATTATAAGCATAAAAGATCAGAATAATAAAAACAAATGCTTAAACTAAGGTCTTATGCAATTGCAAATGTAGTGTAATGAGTGAATAAAAAATATCTTGACAGAACCAAAATAGCATGATATATTATAAAACAATTGAATAACATCTTCAGGGCAGGGTGAGATTCCCTACCGGTGGTACAGCCCACGAGCAGAGCGAAAGCAACGCATGATTTGGTGAAATTCCAAAGCCGACAGTATAGTCTGGATGAGAGAAGATAAGAAACTACACCGTAGGTGTATTCTAATGTTTTGTGCTCTGAAATGATCTTATCATTTCAGAGTTTTTTGCTTTTAGAATATATTTATTCGTGTAACCTTTTACTTGCCTTTGATGTATTCAAGGGCAATTTTTTATTTATCGGAGGTAAGCATGAATGAAGAAAAATATATGCTGATAGCTTTGGAATTAGCGATAAAAGGCATAGGAAAGGTCAACCCTAATCCGCTTGTCGGTGCGGTCATTGTTAAAGATGGCATGATCATTGGAAGCGGTTATCATGAAAAATACGGTGAGCTACACGCAGAGCGAAATGCACTTAAAAACTGTGTTGCTTCACCAAACGGCGCAACTATGTATGTCACCTTAGAGCCTTGTTGTCATTATGGCAAGACTCCGCCTTGCACTGAAGCTATTATAAAAAGCGGCATCAAAAAAGTGGTCGTTGGTACGCTCGACCCAAATGAAAAAATGGCGGGCAAAGGTGTGGAGATCTTGCAAGAGGCAGGTATAGAGGTAGTGGTAGGCATTTGCTCTAAAGAGTGCTTGGAGCTAAATGAAGTATTCTTTCATTACATTAAAAACAAAAGACCATATGTTTTGATGAAATATGCTATGACACAAGACGGTAAAATTGCAACAACGAGCGGTCAAAGCAAATGGATTACAAACGAGAAATCTCGAGAAGATGTCCATAAAACAAGAAATCGGTATATGGCAATTATGGTCGGAGTCGGTACAGTTTTAGCTGATGATCCAGAGCTTACTTGCAGGCTCGAAGGGAGCAGAAACCCAATTCGAATAATATGTGATAGCAAGCTTTCCACTCCGCTTTACAGCAAAGTTGTAACGACTGCTAAAAGTGTAAAAACGATTATTGCCACAACGATTGACGATGAAAAAGATCATAAACCATATTTAGAAAAAGGTATTGATATTGTTGTTACTGAGAGTGCAGACAGTAGAGTAAACCTGCCTGAACTTATGAGCAAACTATATCAAAAAGGCATCGACAGCATCCTTCTTGAGGGAGGAGGAAGTCTTAACTTTTCGGCGCTCGATAGTGAAATTGTAAATAAAATACACTGCTATATATCTCCGAAAATCTTTGGTGGAGAAAGTGCCAAATCTCCTATTATGGGAAATGGGTTTTCGAAGGTTGATAACAAGGTCAGTTTAAGAACTACTAAAATTATGAACTTTGATAATGATATTTTGATTGAAAGCGAGGTCGGTTATGTTTACAGGGATAATTGAAGAAATAGGAACTGTAAAACAGGTGAAAAAAGGTGCTAAATCGGCCGAGCTTTTAATCGAAGCAAAAATTATCTTTGCAGACTTAAAACTCGGTGACAGTGTTGCCACAAACGGTGTTTGCCTTACGGTTACCAAAATAAGCGGCAATATATTTTCGGCAGATGTTATGAATGAAACTCTAACAAGGTCGAGTTTAGCAGATTTAAGGCAAGGCAGTTTAGTTAACTTAGAGCGAGCCATGATAGCAGATGGCAGGTTTGGTGGGCATATCGTGTCAGGGCATATTGACGGTGTAGGGAAAATTATCTCTATTACAAAAGATGATATTGCATATTGGTATAAGATAGGGGCAAAGAGCGATATTATGAGATACATTATCGAAAAGGGCTCGATAACTATCGACGGAATAAGTCTTACTGTTGCAAAGGTCGAGAGAGATAGTTTTTCGGTATCTATTATTCCTCATACACTTAGTCAAACTATATTAAAAGATAAAAGAATTGGAAGTTTTGTCAATTTAGAAAATGATATTGTGGGCAAATATATAGAGAAGTTTTTGACTACACCAAAAGGTATGAAAAAAGATTTTCTAACTCAAAATGGATTTTAGGAGGTAAAGATGTTTAAATATAACACAGTTGAAGAAGCCTTAGAAGCTTTAAGGCAAGGCGAGATAATTTTGGTTACCGATGATGAGGATAGAGAAAATGAAGGAGATTTTATCTGTGCCGCTCAGTTTGCAACGACAGAGAATATCAACTTTATGGCGGTACATGGCAAGGGCTTAATATGTATGCCAATGAGCATGGATCTTGCGAGCAAGCTCAAATTCCCGCAAATGGTAAGTCAAAACACAGATAATCACGAAACTGCCTTTACAGTGTCGATAGACCACATAGACACAACGACAGGCATTTCAGCAGCAGAGAGAAGTCTAACGGCATTAAAGGTTCTCGAAGAAAATGCAAAACCTGAGGATTTCAGGCGTCCGGGTCATATGTTTCCACTCGTTGCTAAGAAAAATGGTGTACTTGAGCGAAACGGGCATACCGAAGCGACGGTAGACTTGATGAGGCTTGCAGGGCTAAAGGAAAGTGGACTGTGCTGTGAAATCATGGCTGATAACGGAACTATGATGAAAACACCCGAGCTTATAGAATTTGCAAAGAAGTATGATATGAAGTTTATCACAATTAAAGCTTTACAGGAGTATCGAAAAAGATTTGATAAAGTAGTAAAGCTTATAGCAAAACCAAAGCTGCCAACAAAATTCGGAGAATTTACAGCCTATGGATATGAAAACACATTAAATGGTGAACATCACGTAGCGCTTGTAAAGGGCGATATTTCAGACGGCAGAGATATTCTAATTCGTGTTCATTCAGAGTGCCTGACCGGCGATGTATTCCACTCTGCTAAATGCGACTGCGGAGATCAACTTGCTACTGCCATGGCGGAAATTGAAAAAGAAGGTCGAGGAATTTTGCTTTATATGCGTCAAGAGGGGCGTGGAATTGGCCTTTTGAACAAATTAAAAGCATACGAATTACAGCAAAGAGGCATGGACACGGTCGAAGCCAATCTTGCGCTGGGGTTTGGCGAAGATGACAGAGAGTATTTTATAGGCTGTCAGATCCTCGAAGACTTAGGCGTGAAATCTATTCATCTTATGACAAACAATCCCGACAAGATGTATCAGCTTGAAGATTTTGGCTTGGAAATTACAAAAAGAGTGCCGATAGAGATCGAGTGTGGTATTCATGATAAGAGATATCAAAAAACAAAGCAAGACAAAATGGGTCATTACTTAAATATTGAATAAAGAGGAGAATTTTATAATGAAAACTTACGAGGGAATTTTAGTATCAAAAGAGATCAAGATAGGCATTGTTGCAGCACGGTTTAATGAATTTATTACATCAAAGCTACTTGGCGGCGCAATAGATGCACTAAAAAGGCATGAGGTAAGCGAAAACGACATTGAAATTGCTTGGGTTCCGGGGGCTTATGAAATTCCACTTATTGCACAGAAGATGGCTAACAGCAAGAAATATGATGCTGTTATATGCTTGGGCGCTGTAATTCGTGGTAGCACAACACATTATGATTATGTGTGTAACGAAGTTGCAAAAGGTATTGCGACTGTCTCTATGAATAGTGAAATCCCTGTAATGTTTGGAGTATTAACTACCGAAAACATAGAGCAAGCTATCGAACGCGCGGGCACAAAGGCAGGTAACAAAGGTTATGATGTGGCTTGTGGTGCGATAGAGATGGTAAATCTAATCAGAGAAATCGAAAGATAGTGGCAAATATTATATTCGACTATGATGGAACTTTACACGAGAGCCTTCATATCTACGCACCGGCATTTAGAAAAGCAGTGACCTATCTAAGAAGTAAAGGATTTACATCTATCACCCTAGGGTGATAGATGTAATCCGAACCCGTCCCTGACAGCGTGTGTCTCCACCATTCTTCGTTATACTCCTCGGCAAGGCAACAAGCATTGCGCTCGTCGTATGCCTCGACTGGCGAAGACACACGCTGTCAGGGGTCGCAAAGCGATTTTTGAAGCCACAGGGCGTTTTGTGGC
>CAYJFK010000075.1:0-1303 GCA_964369475.1 uncultured Oscillospiraceae bacterium
CCGCTCGCCTCGCCTTGCGCCGAGCCGCCGCTCGCCTCGCCTTGCGCCGAGCTACCGCTCGCCTCGCCTTGCGCCGAGCTACCGCTCGCCTCGCCTTGCGCCGAGCTGTCTTTACTATCTATCTTATATTCCCAATCTGCCGCATCTATATCTATCTTCCTATTGCGCTTTACCTCGGGGCGTGGCGGCACTTCATATGCAATTGCCGAACTGCCCCCCAAGTCGCCGACAGAGGGTAGCGGCGACTTAAGCCGACTGCCAAAGGCAGGCAGTGTCCCCTTTGCGAGCAGTGCCTCACGCACGGCGGCAACTACCATGTCGTATATTTCCTTCTCGTTTGCAAATCTCACCTCTAACTTTTGTGGGTGAATATTGGCATCGAGCCCCTCGGGCGGCGCATCTATCACAAGTGCTATGCCGACATGCCGACCGTGCGGCACCCTGCCCGAGCTTGCCTCCTCGACCGCCACTTGCAGCGAGCGAGAGCGGACATATCTGCCTGCAACAAAAAAGTGCTGGTTAGATCTGTTAGGCTTTGCCCCCTCGGGTGTCGAGACAAATCCCGTTATCTTAACATCGCCCTCGCCGCCATTTATCTCGAGCATATTTGCGGCAGACGGCCCCATAACACTGCGAAGTGCCGAGCGCAGCCCCTTGCCGCTCGTCATCAGAGAGGTCTTGCCCTCTTTTATGTATTCAAAGGAGATGTCGGGAAATGCCATAACGAGCTTTTCCATAAGAGCGCCGACCGAAGCGGCCTCTGTCGTCTCCTTTTTCAAAAATTTACGGCGAGCAGGCGTGTTGTAAAAGAGCTCGGTAACAACAACGCTCGTGCCGACAGGACAGCCGCACTGCTCAACCGAAAGGGTCTTGCCGCCCTCTATTATTACCTCCGTGCCCGATATATCCTCAGGTCGACGTGTGCGCAGTCTCACCTTAGAAACAGCGGCAGTAGCGGCCAGCGCCTCGCCCCTAAATCCGAGGGTAAATATAGCATCAAGATCGGCGGCACTTCTAACCTTAGAGGTCGCATGTCGCCCAAAACAGGAAGTAGCGTCCTCCCTCGACATGCCGCAACCGTTGTCGGTAACCCTTATATATGTAATGCCGCCACCCTTTATCTCAACAGTTATCTCGGTAGCCCCTGCATCGACCGAGTTTTCGCAGAGCTCCTTCACAATGGAAGAAGGACGGTCAACGACCTCTCCCGCCGCAATGAGCATTGCGACAGATTCATCAAGTATCTTTATTTTATTCAAAAAAGCCATCCTCCTTTGTTGCACCACCGCATCTCTTTTGTCAG
>CAYJFK010000075.1:1403-4290 GCA_964369475.1 uncultured Oscillospiraceae bacterium
TGCGCCGCAGGCCGCCCACGGCGGCCGTGCCTACTGCATTTCTTCTACTCTTTTTTGCAACTTATACAACTCATTCATCGCCTCTATCGGAGTAAGCGCCGTAACATCAAGCCTTAAGAGCGCCGTCTTGACCTCGGCCAAGCTCTCGTCCTCTGCCACCTCGGGGCACTCCCTCGGCGCACCAAAGCTCATCTGCACAGGGGCAATATCCCTCCGCCCTGCTTCGAGCTCGCCAAGCACCTCTTTTGCCTTGTCCGTCACGGCCTGCGGCACACCGGCCAGCATTGCGACCTGTATGCCGTAACTATCGTCTGCCGCACCTCTTATTATCTTGCGGAGGAATGTTATCTCGTCCCCACGCTTTTTCACGGCGACATTGTAGTTAACGACCCCCTCAACAAGCCCCTCGAGCTCTGTCAGCTCGTGATAATGGGTCGCAAAGAGCGTCCTTGCGCCAATCTCGCCCTTGTCGGCGACAAACTCGAGCACCGCCCTTGCTATGCTCATGCCGTCAAATGTCGATGTGCCACGGCCTATTTCGTCAAATATAATAAAGCTCCGCTTTGTCGCATTTTTCAAAATGTGCGCCGTCTCGCTCATCTCTATCATAAATGTCGACTGACCGCCTGCGAGGTTGTCCGATGCCCCAACCCTTGTAAATACCTTGTCTACAATGCCGATTCTCGCAGAGCGTGCAGGGACAAAACTGCCCATCTGCGCCATTATTATAATTAGCGCTGTCTGTCTCATGTATGTCGACTTACCTGCCATGTTGGGCCCTGTTATAATGGCAAGTCTATCCCTCGTTATGTTAAGCCTTGTGTCGTTTGGCACAAAGAGATCGCCCCCCATGCGTTCAACAACAGGGTGACGGCCCTCCTCTATTATTATGTCCTCCCCCTCGTCTATCTCGGGGCGACAGTAGCGATACTTTTGCGCAACCTCGGCAAGAGATGCCAAAAAGTCGACCTCGGCAATAATTCTTGCCGTCTTGGAAATGCGACCTGCACATGTGGCGGCCTGATCTCTAACCGCTGCGAATATCTCGTATTCGAGCGCCTTTAGCCTGTCGCCTGCCGACAGCACTTCCCCCTCGAGCTCCTTTAGCTCCGGCGTTATGTAGCGCTCGGAGTTTACAAGCGTTTGCTTTCTTATGTAGTGCTCTGGCACCTTGTCCCTGTGGGAGTTTGATATATCTATATAGTAGCCAAATACCTTGTTAAAGGAAATCTTCAAGGTCTTAATGCCGCTCTTTTCCCTCTCGGCCTGCTCTATCGCCACAATGCGACCCCTGCCCCCCTCGTAGAGGTCTCTAAGGTAGTCGGCATTCTCGTCAAAGCCCTTTTTAATCATGCCTCCCTCACGAATTGTCGTCGGCAGATCGTCTCCAAATGTCGCCTTTATGCGCTCTGCAAGTTCGGGCAGTCCGTCGAGCTCTCCTGCAAGCTCCCATATAAGAGGGCAGTCCATGGACAAGAGAATCTCCTTTACACGTGGCACAAGAGAGAGTGTCTCCCCCATTGCGACGAGCTCCCTTGCGTTTGCCGACTTGTAGACGGCCTTTGTAACATACCTTTCAAGGTCGCAAAAGGAGGCAAGAGCATCTCTAAGCGATTGCCGCTCGTCCTCGCCATCTTTGAGTGTCGCAACTGCCGACACCCTCTCTTTAATCTTGACGGCATCAAAGAGAGGCCGCTCGACCTCGCTTCGCAAAAAGCGTGCGCCTGCCGCCGTCTTTGTCATGTCCAAAACAGACAGCAAAGAGCCCTTTTTGTCGCCCGTCAAAAGAGAGGCGGTAAGCTCTAAATTTCGCTTTGTGGCAAAATCTATCGAAAGGGTCTTTGTGCCCCCCATAAAGCTAAGCTCAGAAAGCCTAATGTCGCTCGAACGTTGGCTGTCCATAAGATAATTTATTATAAGACCGGCCGCTATGCAGTCCTCGTACTCCATGTCGTGCCTGTCGCCGTAGTCACTGCCGTATCTGTCGAAAAATGCCTTTGCATATAGCTCACGACCGCCATCGACCGCCGTTAAAAGAGTGGAGCTCTTTTTGCAAATATCCAAAATCCCGTCCGACACTTCCCAATCAAAATGTAGCATCTCACGAGGCGCAATGCGGCCTATCTCGTCGCACATCTTGCCTTCAAGGGTATACCTACCTGCCGAAAACTCGCCGGTAGAAGCGTCGGCATAGCAAAAAGAAACAAAGCCCTCGCCCCTAACAATTGCGGCAAGATAGCTGTTTTTATCCCCCTCGAGCATGTCAGAATCGGTAACTGTGCCCGGTGTTATAAGGCGCACAATGTCCCTCTTAACAATGCCCTTGGCATCTTTGGGGTCTTCGACCTGCTCGCATATCGCAACCTTATGACCCTTTTGCACAAGTCGGGCAATATAAGCATCAACGCTGTGATAAGGCACACCGCACATGGGGGCCTTCTCGTCAAGGCCACACTCTCTGCCTGTAAGCACAATGTCGAGCTCGCTCGAGGCAAGTATGGCATCTTCAAAGAACATCTCGTAAAAATCGCCCAGCCTGTAAAGCAGTATATATTCCTTGTTGCTATCCTTTATCTCCCTGTACTGCCGCATCATGGGCGTAAGCCCCTTAGCCTTTGCCATATCGTTATCCCCTCGCTTATTGTTGTAGTTTGTCTGTTTGTCTGTTTGTCTGTTTGTCTGTTTGTCTGTTTGTCTGTGTTTGTCTGTGATTGTCTGTGTCTGTCTGTGACTATGACTATGACTATGACTATGACTATGTCTGTGTCCGTGTCCTTGTCCGTGTCTATGCCTATGTCTGGTCTATGTCTGTGACTATGACTGTGTCTATGTCTATGTCTGTGTCCGTGTCCTTGTCCGTGTCTATGCCTATGTCTGGTCTATGTCT
>CAYJFK010000075.1:4390-10195 GCA_964369475.1 uncultured Oscillospiraceae bacterium
CTATGTCTGTGTCCGTGTCCTTGTCCGTGTCTATGCCTATGTCTGGTCTATGTCTGTGACTATGACTGTGTCTATGTCTATGTCTGTGTCTGTGACTATGTCTATGTCTGTGACTATGTCTATGTCTGTGTCTATGCCTGTATCTATGTCTGTGTCTATGCCTGTATCTATGTCTATGACTATGTCTGTGTCTATGCCTGTATCTGTGTCTATGTCTATGCCCATGCCCATGCCTATACCTATGCCATGCATGTGTCCATCACTATACCCATACACAGACCCACACACATTATCACTCTATATAACGCTAAGCACCTCTTTTAAGGTGTCAAAGCAGTAATCTGCATTTTCATTATGCCCCCTGTGGACATATATCGTTGTCATGCCTGCCTCTTTGCCGCCCATAACGTCGGCATAGGAGTTGTCGCCTATCATTATAAATCTCTCGCCTTTGTAATTCTTCTTTGCAAAATCAAAAAACTCGGAGCGTGGCTTGTCGTAGCCTATCTCACCCGAGACAATTATCTCGGCAAACAGATCTGTTATACCGAGCTTTTCCACCACGTCACGCAGATCGGGGTAGTTGTTGGAGACCATAATATTTGTGTGCCCCATATCGGCCGCCGCCTTTAAGGTCTCTATCGCATCGTCGTAAAGTTTGTAATTCTCGTGATTTACAATGTGAGCACGCACACCCTCAGCCGCCGCCCTTGCAAGCTCGCTGTCGATGCCAAGCTTTATATATGTGCTGTAAAAACGCTCATTCATATCGTCCCACCAAGCCTCGCCGACAAGCTTTGTGTTGTCGTCATAAGGGCTCTCCCAAGAAAAATTTCTCGAAATAAGAGGCCTTATGTCGTCAAAAGAAATATCACTACTCGGGCAGACCTCTTTTAGCGACTTCAAAACGCTGTTACTCCATATCATCGGCGCATATGTAATTGTCCCATCAAAATCCCAACATAAAATACTCATGTTTGCCCTCCATGTAAATGACCTGATTTATTGCCCGAAAAATAACGACCTACGGCGACCCACCAAGGGTGGGTCGCTCAGCTTGGAGAAAAAGTGTTTTCTCCAAGCTGAGCTTAACGCCCTCGGGGCGGGAATTTAACGCCAGGGGGCACCCTGATGGTGCCCCCTCGCCGCTCCCCCACCTTCCGTGAACTTTACATTTTAGGTTTTTCTACAGTCTACGGCGACCCACCAAGGGTGGGCCGCTCGTAAATCAAAGCTACATTATCTATTAGTTGCCGCAACCCGAGCAGCTCGAGCAGCTGCCGCCGCAAGCCTCTTGGCCTGTGATGTAGAACTGAATAAGGCCGTTTATCTCGCCTGTCATTGCATTTAGCTCCTCTTGAGCCTTGCCAAACTCTGCCATAACTTCGTTGTTCATAATGCTCTCGTACATGGAGCGCATTTCGTCGCTTAGCTTGGCCATCTTTTCTTCGTCTCTCTCGCCACTCATGTTGGCCTGCATTAGCTCGTCACGCACGCCGTTAAACTTTAGGATTTCCGCCTGAAGTGCCTCGTCGGCCTCCTGACGCTCCTTTGCCGCCGTCCACGCAATGTGACGGGGATCTGCCTTGATTGCCTCGCCGAGTTCGTGTAGTTTTTCTGTAACTGTCATAATAATATCTCCTTTTATCTATAATATTTCCTTTATTTTAAGCCCGACCATGGGCGAAAAGGCGCTTTATGCAAAACTGCTATCCCTTAGGGTTCGGATTATATCTATCACCCTAGCGTGGGAAGACTCGAATCCAGTCGGTTTTAGCGGCTCAGATTTGCCCTAATACTTCCTTAAAGCCCTTGTAAATTTATACAAGCTCCCCATACAAAACATGGGTCTTGCCCTCGGTAATTCTCACATCGACAAAGCTTCCTATAAGCTTGTCCTCCCCTTCGAAGAAACAGGCTCTGCCACCCTCGGTGCGACCTTCGAGCAGACCCTTTCGATGCATTACAAGTATTCTCTGCACAGACCCTTCAAGAGCCTTGTTCTTTCTTGCCGAAATCTCGCCCTGAACTTTAAGCAGCCTTTGGAGGCGTTCCTTTTTGACCTCCTCCGACACCTGCCCCTCCATGTCGCAAGCCTTTGTGCCACTGCGCTTTGAATAGGCAAATGTAAAGAGCGACTCAAATTCGATCTCTCTTACGAGTGATAGCGTAGCCTCGAAATCCTCCTCGGTCTCGCCGGGGAATCCAACAATTATATCGCTCGACAGCGCCACGCTCGGCATGTGCCGCCTTGCCGTCTCAACAAGCCCCCTGTAATGCGCCGCTGTGTACCTTCTGTTCATAGCCTCAAGCACACGATCGCTACCCGACTGTACAGGCAGATGAAGTTGCCGTGGTATATGGCGGCTGCTTGCCATTGCGATAAATAGCTCCTCTGTCGCATCCTTTGGGTGACTTGTAAGAAACCTAATAATAAACTCACCATCAATCCCGTCGAGCCTTGTTAAAAGCTTCGGGAAAGAATGGCCGTAGGAGTTGACATTTTGCCCAAGTAGCGTTATGTCCTTAAAGCCCTCCGCAACGAGCGCCCTAACCTCATCTTCAATGTGCTCCGGCTTACGGCTTCGCTCTCTGCCTCTTGTATAGGGCACAATGCAGTATGTGCAAAAATTGTTGCACCCATACATGGCGGTAACCCAAGCACGTATGCCGCCGTCCCTCTTAACGGGTAGCCCCTCGGGAATTTCGGGCGATCCCTCGTCTATATCGGAAGTGCGCCGACCCTCTGCCAGCACCTTGTAAACGGCGCTTGGCAGGTTGTGAAATGTATTTGTGCCAAGCACAATGTCGACATGCCTATGACTCTTTCTAATCTCCTCGGCACGGTGCGCCTGCTGCATCATACAGCCTGTCACCGCAATAATAAGCCTGTCGTTTTTCGCCTTTAAATGCCTAAGTGCGCCGATATTTCCAAGCACCTTTAACTCTGCGTGCTCCCTAACTGCGCATGTGTTAAACAAAATAAGGTCGGCATCCTCTCTGCCCTTAGCAAGGTCAAACCCCATTGCAACGAGGTGACCTCTCATCCTGTCGGAGTCCGCTATGTTTTGCTGACATCCATATGTCTCTATAAGAGCCCTGCGCCTGTATCCCGTTTCGGCATGTTCCTCATCAAGCAAAGCTCTAACTGTATCAACCATTTATTCACATCCGTTTCACTGCTTATAGCGATTTATTTTATCATATAATTGTTAATAAAACAAGTAGATTAATAGAATATCCACGACCCCTTTTACACTTGAAAAATCCCGCCTACCGCTGTATAATAACTATCATCTATAAAAAATAATTCGATATGGAGGGGCAAAAAAATGGCGGCAATAAGACTGTGTAACGACGATGCGTATCTTGCAAAGGTATCTGCAAATATAACAGAAATAACAGAGGTAAAAGGCGGCTACTCTGTAACGCTCGACCGCACGATATTTCACCCCAAAGGCGGCGGACAACCTGCCGACAGGGGCAGTATAGGCGGCATTGAGATAATGGACGTAAAGGAGGCAGAGGGCGAGGTATACCACATTTTAAAGAGCCGCCCCGAAGTGGGCGAAGTGGAGTGCCTTCTCGATTACGAGTACCGCTACGACCTAATGCAGCAGCATACAGGCCAGCATATCCTGTCGACCGTTATAGAAAACCTATACGACAGCGACACAACGATATACAGAGGCGAGGAGGAGATATGCCAAATCGACCTGTCAAAGCCGCTCACAGAGGAACAAATTGAAAAGGCCGAGCGCATGACAAACGACATAATAAAAAAAGCCCTCCCCGTGCGTGGCATAAACATAACAAAGGCCGACATACCGCAGTACGAGGGCCGTATGCGCCACCCCGTGCACCCTCACGAGGTTATCCGCCTTGTCGAGATAGCCGATTTTGATCTTATCGGTTGTGGCGGCAGTCATGTTAAAGATACATCCGAGGTCGGATTTTTAAAGGTGCTCTATCACAAAAATATCGAAGGGCAAAAGGGCTCGAAGGGGGCTATGAGGCTATACTTTGTATGCGGTGACCGTGCAATAGCCGACTATACAGCGCAAAACGACATTATTTTAAAGGGGGCAAAACTGCTTTCCTGCGAGCGTGCCGCCTTTGAAAAGCGGCTTGAAGAAATTATAGCGGCATACGACAGGCTGACAGCAAAGGCCGCCACCATGACAGAGCGCCTGCTAAGCTACGACACCGAAGCCCTCTTGAGGGGCGCTCTTAGCATAGGCGGAGTTACATTTGTAAGCGGCACGCTAAATGGCACAGACGGCAAAGGCCTAAAAACACTTGCCGAGAGGGTGGCGATAGAGCACGATGCCATGGCGCTCCTTATGGCGATAGAGGGCGATGTGCTATCCTTTGTCTTTAGCCAAAAGAAGGGGCTGACCGATATAAAAATGGGCGATCTGCTAAAGGATGTCATGTCCAAGGCAAATGGCAAGGGGGGCGGCAGTCAGATAATGGCACAGGGATCGAGCCCCTATTCGGAGGAGGCGATAAGAGCCTTCGAAGAGGCCGTCAAGGCGGCGCAGGACATGCTCTCTTAGGCACTTTTAAAATATTTGTAATAAATTACATCTTATATATTGACATATTTCCCGTTAAAGAGTATAATGTTTTGTAGACTTTTAGCCCCGAATTATCGGGGCAAATATCCGGGTGTGGCGCAGTTGGTAGCGCGCGTGGTTTGGGACCATGAGGCCGCAGGTTCGACCCCTGTCACTCGGACCATATAAAAAACCGCCCTATGGGCGGTTTTTTTGTAATTCTTTTATATAGCAAATAATTTTGGGCAATATTTTCTTTAGAATGACCTTTAAGAATTCCACCATAGACCAAACAATTAACGAGGTGTAACATGATACCGCTTTTCGACTCACACGCACACTATACCGACGATCGGTTTGACGAGGATAGATACGAGCTAATAGACAACCTATACGCAAATGGCGTTGTCGGCATAATAAATGTCGCCTCCTATTTGGGCGAGGTGCAGGCCTGCATAGACATGGCAAAGCGCTATCCACTAATGTGGGCAACGGCAGGGGTGCACCCACAGGTAGCCGACAGATGGAACGAGGGTAGCGAGGCAGAGCTAAGGGCATTTTTAAAAGAGGAAAAATGCGTCGCCCTTGGCGAAATCGGGCTCGACTATGTGGTGGGCGATGTGCCGAAAGACCTGCAAAAAGAGGTCTTTTTAAAGCAACTGCAAATAGCCAAAGATACCGACACCCCCGTTATAATCCACGACAGAGAGGCGCACAAGGACACAATAGACATGCTAAAGGCGTCGGGCTGTCGTGGTGTCGTGCACTGCTTTTCAGGCTCTGCCGAGATGGCGGCCGAACTTGTAAAAGACGGCTGGTACATCTCCTTCCCCGGTGTCGTAACCTTCAAAAACGCTCGCCGCTCCTTAGAAGCAGCGGCAGTCGTGCCACTCGATAAAATCCTAATCGAGACCGATGCCCCCTACCTCGCCCCCGTTCCGTATAGGGGCAAGCGCAACGATTCTTTAAAAATGGAAGGCACATGCAGATGTCTTGCCGAATTTTTGCAAATAGACCCAATTCGCTTTGGCGAGATTACAGCGGAAAATGCAAGGGCATGTTTCGGACTGTAAGTCGCAGTGAGGGGCTATGCGGCTAAGCCGATCGAGCAGACCGCACAGGTCGGAGAAAAACCTAAAAGCCAGCTCCTTCGAAGGTGGGGGAGCGGCGAGGGGGGCACCATCAGGGTGACCTCTGGCGTAAAATTCCCGCCCCGAGGGCGTTAAAATCAGCTTTAGCTGATTTC
>CAYJFK010000076.1:0-7933 GCA_964369475.1 uncultured Oscillospiraceae bacterium
AAAACTCAAGCCCCTTCGGAAGGAGGGGGAGCGGCGAGGGGGCACCATTAGGGTGCCCTCTGGCGTTAAATTCCCGCCCCGAGGGCGTTAAAATCAGCTTTAGCTGATTTCTCAGCTTGGAGAAAACACTTTTTCTCCAAGCTGAACAGTGGTATATACTAATGTATAGACCACTGTTTTTTTTATTTTTATTTGTCGCAAAAAGATAAGGCAACATGTGCAATTAAAACTTAATATTTGCAATTATAGATATTAAGACAAATTATTTATGAGGGTTTGTCGGGTTTAGTGTTTTTGATATATCATGCGTCCACTTTGCAAGACCAGAAATCGACATTAATTTCATGCCTCTAAGGTATGTATCGAGCCTGTCGCCGAATGGTTCCTTCCATCGGTCGGCAATATTGTCTTCGCCGACCATTATAGCAACTGCATTCATAAGTTGAGCGGCATTGCAATCGACATCTTGACCGCACATGCCGATAATGTTTATAACCTTATCAAAGTCAGCACCGCCAAACCAAAGTGCAACTATCTGAGCCGCAACATTTGGGTAGGCATGAATCCAGTTGTAGCGCTCGTACTTTTTCTCGCATAGCGCCCATGCAGTGCGCCAGTCGGTATTTTCCTTACATGCAGTCATGGCAAAATCGACAACGGAGTAATACTCGCTGTCCTTTGGAATACAACCTGCTGTGCGCTCGAGAAGTGTGCGAGGGTCGGTCTCGACATAGGCAAGCGACACAAGCACGGCATTGTAGACCTCGCCGATAACACCGTTGTTGTGATGCGATATCGTGCCGTCCTCAAAGGCGAGACGAGCGGCAGAACGTGGATCGCCGGGATAGAGCATACCACACACACCGCCACGCATTTGAGCGCCGATCCACTCTCTGTATGGGTTGTTAAAATAGCCGCTCTCGGGTGGCTTTATTCCTCTTTGTAAATTCTTAAGTGCCGCATCTTCTGCCGACCAGCCTGCAGGCACGTGGGCTACCCACATGCGCGCAATGTCGGCAGCTTTTGCCTCCTTGTTTTCGTGAAGGGCACGAAGAAGAGCGATCTCGTATGTTATATCATCGTTGTAGGTATTTGGCCGTCTTGGGTAGTCGGTCACATTGCCGAGCGTTTTTTCGATAGCATCGGTCGTGTAGCCCTCCATAGCCGTTCCAAAAGCACCGCCAATAATTTGACCAAGCCAGCCTGCATAGGTCTTTGCACCATAGTTAGAGGCTGTCTCGGGAACAGGCCACCAAACGGCCTCCTCGTACATGTCGAAGCTCTCATATACCTTGTAGCTGTGATAGGGGGAGGGAACCGGCTTTGCATTGCTACACGCTTCCCACACATCGTAGGTTACGAGGGCAAGTTCTACCGTGTCGCCCGACTTTAAGGCGGCAAGACCTCGCTCGATTAAGGCTTCGGAATTTTCGACCTCAAGCCCCATGTTCTCGGTCGCCTGAATAGCCCCTACGATTACATGCTCCTTAGCATAAGAACCGGGCACACTCGAATCCCACAACAGCCTATGATAGGCATCTTGCGCAAACTCAACGGCCTCGTTGCTCTCTTGCCATCTTCTCTCGTTTTCGTGATCGGGCTCTTTAACAGGACATTGCCCGTCCATATAAGCCCTTTCAAGTTGCCATGCTTTCATAATAGTGCTCCTTTTGACAAAGTATAAGTTGATTTTAAACCGCCTATGTCGCCATATAGCGGCATACGTTATATGAATTTTACTCTTTTCGCCCTAAAACTATAAATTTAATCCATATATGAATTATAGCATTAAATTAATCCAACTATAATATACACCATTGACAAAAAATAATCAATAGTAAATTACATTTTTATAAAAAATATATAAAACACACAAAAAATAAATTCACCATGGGCACTTAAAGAGCACTTAAGACCGTTGCATGTAAAATCAAAAGCCCCTCCACATTAGTGGAGGGGGGGAATGTTCTTACTATGGATTTTTGTATCCGCACTTGGGGCAAGCGTCATCTTTTAGAGCTATACCGCAAAGTGGGCATCTGTCTATGTCGTTCTTTGTTACAAACTCTGAAGATGCAACATTTACACCGCTTGTAAATGTAATCTTTGCAATGTTTAGCTTGTCTTTAAGTAGGTCGTAAACCATCTTGATCATGCCCTCGACAGTCATTGTCTCCTTGGTTACAACAAGGCGGCAATCAGGATAAGCTGTACATAGCTCTGTCTTAAAAGCTTCGCCCTTCATTGTGTTTTCGGGAGTGCCGTCCTTAATTCCTGTCTCCTCGTAAACCTTAAGGATGGCAGGGAGAAGCGGATCGTCCTCTCTTAGTACAAGTGCATGGTCGAAATTCTTTAAAACATCCCACGCTGTCTTTTGAATCTCATTACATGGGAAAACCATGTTTACACCGGGGTTAACAGTGTCCTCGACCTCGATTGTCAAAGTTCCTGTGTGGCCGTGCAGATACTGCGCCTCACCCTTAAATCCAAAAAATCTGTGCGCATACTGCAAATCAATAGTTGTAATGCTTCTCATTGTTAGCCTCCTTTTAATATATATTACGAGAATAAAGCCCTCGAACGCTATCTGAATAAAGAAAGTGCGGCTGTATATAAAAATACCAAAAGTTACGCATATATATTATGTTATAGTTAACTTTATTGGTATTTGATAATACAATTATAAATCAATAAAATGGAAAAATCAAGTTAAAAATGTAATAATTATAGAAAAATATAGACGAAAATTTTAAATATATTCATACAATATAGCTACATTAATATGTGTGCTCTAATGAAATATATACATACTATGCAATCGGTTATATAAAATAGGGCAGTGATGAAACTTCATCACTGCCCTAAGACTAAACAAGCTATTTTAATATGTAATCTGTAATCTCACTCGGACTGCTTGCAATAAAAATGGGGCTATATCGCTCGAGCTCGCCCTTTTCGGCAAAGCCCCACGAAACACCGATTGCAGGAACTCCGCAGGTCTTAGCGCCCTCCATGTCGTAGAGCCTGTCGCCGACCATTAACACATTATCACGGTTTGGACTGCCAAGCCGCTCGAGTGCATCTTCTATAACCTCTGCCTTAGTCTGGTGAGATACCGCAAGCTTTGCGCCTGTTGTGTGGGTTAGATACTTCGTTATGTCGTAATGGTCGAGCACCCTAATTGCATAGGGCTCGGGCTTTGATGTGGCGAGGGAGATCGGGATGCCGCTCTCCTTTATTGCTCGCAGCATCTCTATAACACCATCGTAAACGTAGCACTCAAATATGCCCTTTTCGCCGTAAAGCTTCCTATAATAAGCGGTCGCCTCTGCGGCATGCTCCTCCCCTAAGAAGTGCGCAAAGCACTCTATCAAAGGAGGGCCGATAAATGGGGTAAGCTGAGCATCTTCTGCCGTTACTCCATAGCTTTCGAGAGTTTTCTTCATGGTGTTTATTATGCCCTCCTCCGAGTCGACAAGCGTCCCGTCGAGGTCAAAAAGTATCGCCTCTATCATTATTTCTCCTCCGTAAGCTCTATATCAACGTCAAAAACAACGCCTTCACGATCTATTGTAAGCGTTATGGTATCGCCTGTGGTAAACTGGTTTTTAACTTCGTTTAGCTCCTCCATATTTGTAACGGTTATACCGTTTACGGCAATAACAATGTCGCCCGCTTCAAGGCCTTTATCAACTGCGTCTGTACCCTCGGTAACACTGTGAATGTATACACCCAAAGGACGGTCGAAGTGCTCGGAATAATAGTCACTAACATCTTCGCCGACAATGCCGATAACAGGGCGACCTGGGACATACCCAAGCTTTATAAGCGAGTCTATTATGGGCTTTGCGCTCTCTATCGGAATTGCAAAACCAAGTCCTTCTACTGTGTTTGTCTCGAATGGGTTGCCGCTTACAATCTTAGCCGAGTTAATTCCTATTACCTGACCATACTCATTTACAAGAGCACCACCCGAGTTGCCCGGGTTAATGGCGGCATCTGTCTGTATTAGCGTCATAAGCTGGTCTTCAAAGGAAATCTCACGATCGACGGCCGAAATTATGCCTGCCGTAACAGAGCCAAAGAGCTCCATGCCTAAGGGGTTGCCTATCGCAACGGCGAGCTCGCCCACCTCAAGATCGGAAGAGGAGCCAAAGGCTGCCGGTAAAAAGTTATTGCCCTCGATCTTTAAAACGGCAAGGTCTGTCTTGCTGTCGCTACCTACAATATTTGCTTCGTAGCTCGTGCCATCGGCCATAAATACCGTCACATAGAGGCCGCCCTCCACGACATGAGCATTTGTTATAACATAACCGTCGCTACTCATAACAATGCCAGACCCCGTCGAAGTGGCATAATCACCCTCCGACAGTATGCCGACAACAGATGGGCTTACAGCGGTAGAAATCTCGGGAATGGTAAGTGCTTGCGCATCTTCTGTAAGTGGAGTTATTATTAGCTCGGGGCCGTCGGGGTTGCCCTGTGGCTCTTCTTTTTCTATATCAGGTGCAGGAATTGGCGTCTCGAAATCCTCCTCCCAAGGAAGTATCTGATCGGGCCTTGGAATAAAGCCTTCGTTGCCCGGTTCTGTGTATATTGCATATAGCCCGATACCTGCAAAGACGAGCAGAGAACAGGCAATTATGGCTACCGTTACCGTTAAAAAGACACGGCAACCCCTCTTTCGTCTCGATGCGCCGGAAAAGCTGTTGTATTCGGTGCTGTACCAATCGTCGGGGCGGTCGTCGTAGCCCCTGTAATTATCACTCATCATTATCTCCTTCATTCATGCCGATATCTTTTTCTCTAACAAAATCGGGCATAAGGCTTATTATGCCTGTCGTCGTTAGAGGGATTGTAAAAATAAATGCCGCATACTCGCCATAGACAGACTCTGCCGTTATACCACCGCCATGCCGTTCGAGAATGCTCTTTGCTATATAAAGCCCAAGTCCCGAACCGTTGCTGTTTAGGCTTCTCGACTTATCCGACTTGTAAAAACGGTGGAATACTAAGTTAACATCTTCCTCTGTCAGCCCCTCGCCTGTATTCTTAACGGTACAACGAGCCATTTTATCTTGCTTTTCAAGTGTAATTGTAAGCTCGCCCTTTTCGGGGGTAAACTTTATTGCGTTGTCTATAATGTTGTATAAAACACGGTAAATGGCATCTTGATCGCCCTTTGCCGAAATCTCGTCGCAAGCGAGATTCAATTTCAAGGAGAGCTCCTTTGCGCTAATTGTCTTTTCAAAGGATATAAGCACCTGACGAATTGCCTCGCACAGGTCAAAGGGATTCATCTTAAATTCCATCTCCTCCGACTCGAGTCGTGCAAGGTCGAGTAAGGTCGTAACAAGACGAGAGAGCCTACGCACCTCGCCCGACACAAGGCCGAGATACCTCGATGCGTCCTCCTTTGGAATGGTGCCATCCAGTATGCCGTCTACAAAGCCGGATATTGTCGTCATGGGGGTCTTTAGGTCGTGCGATACATTTGCAATAAAACTGCGGCGCATCTCCTCTGTGCGACCGAGCGAATCTGCCATGTTGTTAAAGGCTACCGCAAGCTCTGCCACCTCATCGTCGCCCGATATGTCTACCCTAACATCAAATTCTCCACGCCCAAAACGACGAGCGGCATCCGACATGGAGCGAAGTGGGGTAGTCATGCGGCGCAGTGTAAAGAAAAACACCATTAGAGTAAGCGACATGACAGTAAAAGCGGCAACGGTAAATGCCCTTGTAAGCCTTGTTACAAGGGCGGTAGAGCCTTCAGGTCTTGCCGCTAAAAAAACAGAACCCAATATCTCGCCAAAATCATCATAAACAGCCCTGCCCGACAAAAAGTGCAGATCGTTTGTAATGCCCGATATTTCGCCCTCGCCACTGTAATACCCCTGCAAAACGGTGTCGGTAGCCGACTGTGGCATACAAGTTCCGCAAGGCAGTACCATTTCAGAGGAGGTCATTAAAACTTCGCCATGAACAGAGACAATAAAAACAGTTGCCTGCATACTGCTTGCCAGCATGTTAAGCATGTCGACATTATCTTCTTCGTTATGACCGTGGATAAAAAACATCTGCGAGCTCGCTGCAATGCGATCAACACGTGCAGAAAGGGCTGATTTTTGGTCATTATGGGCATAGCTGTCTGTTGCAAATGTAAAAAGCCCGGAGGTTATTACATATATTATAACCACAACTACAAATGTTTGTACTATATATTTGGTTGTTATTCGTATATTCATTAAATCATCCTATGATGCAAATTACAATACGAGATGTGCAAGCTTCTGTTTTATACATGCGTGACTATAAAGGTCGCTTTAAGTATGCCGGTAAAGCGACCTATGCTAAAACTTCAAACTTGTAGCCGACACCCCATACCGTTTTAAGGTCCCATTTATCAGAAATGCCATCTAACTTTTCACGTAGCCTTTTAATGTGTACATCTATCGTACGTGAGTCGCCGAAATAATCAAAACCCCAAACTTCGTCGAGCAGCTGGTTTCTTGTATATACCTTGCCCGGATTTGCGGCAAGATGAAAGAGCAGTTCGAGCTCCTTTGGCGGCGCATCTACGACCTTGCCGCCTATCTTAAGCTCGTAATTTGTAAGGTTGATAACAAGATTGTCATATACAACTTCCTTAGAAGAATCCTTGCCACTGTTCTCTGTCGAGACACGGCGCATTACCGCTTTTATACGTGCCACAACTTCCTTTGTATCAAAGGGTTTTGTTATGTAGTCGTCCGCCCCAAGTTCAAGCCCTAAAACCTTGTCGAATGTTTCGCCCTTTGCCGTTATCATAATTATCGGCACAGCAGAGGTCTTGCGCAACTCCCTGCATACAAACCAGCCATCTTTAACCGGCATCATAATGTCGAGCAGTACAAGATCGGGACTTTCGCTGTGAAAGACCGAAACAGCCTCCTCGCCATTGTTTGCAATGCAAACAGCATACCCCTCTTTGGCGAGGTATAACCTTAACAGTTCACAAATGTTTTTATCATCGTCGCATACAAGAATTTTCAAAGTATCCAAATCAAAACCCCCTTTAATATAGCAGGCATGTGTGGCACATATAACCACAACATTTTAACAAGCGGCAAAGGTTTTGTGCTAAAGAATGCGTGCGCCCTTGCCGATTATCGAGCAGATCTTCAAGTAAAATGCGAGTTTTTCCCTTTGTGTATATATATTATTGTACCACGTATAGAATATCTTTGCAAGGTGGTGTAAATTTTAATTTTTTTTGGGATTTTTTATAATTATATTAAGCGTTTTTTTGGATATGTCGATTTTGTCCAAAATTAACAGAAAAATATTTTAAAATTGTTCAATATTATTAAGTATAGGTGTTGACAAATATTTTTAAAATGGTATAATGAGGATGTAAACAAGAGAAATTAAACGATAATTCTAATTTTGCATTATGATTAACCGAATTTTTCTTTGTTTGCAAACAATATACAAGTGTGTTCATGCAAAAGACATATACTTTATGTCGAGCAAATTTATTAAGGAGGTAACACAATGAGATTTTTCTACGGACTAAAGCGCCCTGTTCTAACAGCTGCTGTAATGCTGTCGGTATTCGTACTTTCCTACGTCGTACACGGTACAGCTCAGCCAACACAAGGTGTTGACATGGCACCGAGCTACGTTCAAGCAGTGTAAGAGCAAAAGGCAGTGTTGATTATCTTGAAACGAGATTTCGAGGAGAGATAAAGGACATATGAGTTTTGCCAAGAGATTATTTTAAACGGAGGTAACACAATGAGATTTTTCTACGGACTAAAGCACCCCATCCTAACAGCGGTAGCAGCGCTGACAGTATTTACACTTGCCTACGGTGCACACACCACAGAGCAGGCGACACAAGGTGTTGACATGGCACCGAGCTACGTTCAAGCAGTGTAAGAGCAAAAGG
>CAYJFK010000076.1:8033-10175 GCA_964369475.1 uncultured Oscillospiraceae bacterium
AGCACCCCATCCTAACAGCGGTAGCAGCGCTGACAGTATTTACACTTGCCTACGGCGCACACACCACAGAGCAGGCGACACAGGGCATTGACATGGCGCCGAGCTACGTTCAAGCAGTGTAAAAACAACTTATCATACAAAATTGTAAGAAAGGTGTGGTGTGTAAATGAAAAAAGACACAGTAAACCAAGCTTGTACTATGCTTGCCGCCGCGCTTATGACCTCATTTGCGGGAAGTATATATACGGGAATTGGTGCACAGGCTATGAATATAATGACAGGCGTAGCCGGTATTATATAGATAGGGTTTTGCCGATATTACCCCAAGGGATGTTCATTAGTAACATTCTGATCTATAAGTTAATGAGGTACAATTTTACCTCCAATAATAGCAAGGTCTGCGATTTAATTACTCGCAGACCTTGTTTTTTGTTATATTTAGATGTGAGTATATTTTTTATACCGATTATTATCACGCATTGCAAGATAAAATAAAAATAGCGAGTAAGTGGTCTTTGTATCTCTCAGGGGCATTATCCCTGCAAAAAACCGATCGCGTTCGAACTTTTCGCACCCAAGAAACCCACGAATTTTACTATATATGAGGGGTTTTTTGCAAACTTTATTTAAATAAGAAGAATCAAAAATTAGCTCAATCTAACTTTTTTTGTTAATTTTTTTTTAAAAATTTCTTAATAAATCCTTTCATGTCTGTTGACAATCAACTTATTTTGTGTAAAAATGTATATGGCATTTTTGCCAAAAATATAATTTAGAGGAGCGATAACATGCGTAACAATCGCAAAGCTGCAATTGTCATGGCGCTAATCATGGCTTTAAGCCTTGTAGCAGGCGCTGCTTCCTACACCGTCCAAGAGGGCGACAGACTATGGAAGATAGCACAAGATTTCGGAACAGACTATATGAGTCTTGCAAAGGCAAATGGAATTGAAAACCCAAATCTTATATTCCCCGGCCAAGTAATCACATGGGGTGATACGGACAAGCCCGTAGAGCCCGAAGTACCTGCTTCTGTGGGCGTTGACTATGAAGTGTCCGCAAAGGGCTTCATGGGCACAGTTTCCATGAAGGTCACGGTAGACGGCACGGACATCACAGCTGTTGAAGTGCTCTCGCACAGCGAAACAGCAGGCATAGGCACAAAGGCAATAGACGCTCTACCCGCAGCATTCGTAGCGGCAGATTCGGCAGAGGTCGACTCGGTTGCAGGCGCAACTGTAACGAGCGAAGCGATGAAAACGGCTGTAACGGAAGCTCTTGCACTTGCAAGCGGCGTAGCACCGGAAGAGGAGCCTGCACCTGTAGAGCCCACTCCCGAAGAACCAACACCTGTTGACAGCATCGCAGACGGCACATACGTAGCATACGAGTACGGCGTAGTCGAGGCAGAGATGTTTGCGGCAAGAGGCTCGGATGAAGTCTACATGCTAAATAACGCGCCTGTAATGGTAAATCAGCCTGTAGTAAGCGTGGTTGAAGTTACATACGAGGGCGGCGAAGTTGTAGACACAATGTACTACGAGTACAGCGGTGATACATACTACGCAGAAAGCAAGAACATGCTCGTAACAAGAATGGATCAAACACCTGTTACAAGCGAGACAGGTAGCGCAGAGCTAAAAGAGAAAGCAATGTGGAACGCAGAGCACGGCATAGTAATGGCAGTTCTACCCTCCAATGTCTTCCACTCCAACTCGGGCGAGACAGTACCTGTATTATCGGGTAAGGTAGCGGCAGACGGCACAATCTCGAACCTTGATATCACGGTTTACTCCTATGCATTCCTGAACGATGCAGGCGAGATCTACGCACCTGCATTTATCGAAGAAGGCGTTGCAATGGCAGACAGCCGTGTATTCACAAACAGACTTGAGACATACACATGGACACCATACGCTGAGCAACTAACAACAATGGTAGAATACTTCGAAGCAAACGGTTGGAACGGCGATGTTGATACAACAGACTACACATCGATCTACGAAACGATCTACGGTGTAACGAATCCTGTTATCGATGTAGTTGCAGGCGCAACATACCCTGCTGACACAGAGACAACATGGGCAGGCGAAACAATCGTACAGAACGTAACACTATTTGAGACACTATTTGGCTACTTTG
>CAYJFK010000077.1:0-9580 GCA_964369475.1 uncultured Oscillospiraceae bacterium
TTTTCTCCAAGCTGAGAAAATTTATTTCTGTCACATTTACAAGATGGCCGCTATCAAACAATTTTGTGCAAATACTTAGCTTACTGTTCGTCGCCCTCTTGTTCTTCTGTGATATTATATACATGTTTCATATATTCCAATGTATAATAACTCCCATGCCTGCTCTGTTCCAAAGCTATGCCGTATTCCTTTTCGATCTCCACCTTTGAAGGTATGTCGGCAAATTCAAAATGGCCATCTATCGAAAGACGCTCCTTAAAAATACGCTTAATTAGGGCTAATATTGATGTAAGGTTAAATATATCGAGATCCCTTACAAATACAGTCGCTGAGTTTGGGCCCCTCTTTTTAGAGCGTATATCGGAAAATGTACCCCCTTTGCCGTATAGCAAATCGTTATAATATACAACATCTCCATACTGCTCGGATGGGTATTCGAGGGTTGCCAAAAAATAGTCTGTCTTGCCTTTTTCCATGTCGAGAAAATGCTCCGAAAGCTGCTTTTTTTCTCGGGCTGCCAAGTAGTTTCTTTCGGTATAATCCTCCAAATAACGAGCGGTGCAGAGCTCTAAATAAAATATGTCGCCGCTCTCTTTGTCCACGATAGGAAATGTCTGATTATCCCTCTCTGACAGATCAAATCCGTAGACACCAAACCAGTAAAAAGGGGTATCTAAATTAATGTACCTCAATTTTCCACCTCCGCATTGTCGTACAAATACGCAGACTCGGCCGCCTCCCCTTTAGAGGGGATCTCGACAAACTCGAAATGCTCCTCGCCAAAGCCGAGCTGTAAAAATAGCTTTTTAAGCACCTTTATAACGGTATCCATGTCGCCGACATGCTCCTCATCTACAATAAAATGCCCATAGTGCGGCCTTACAGGAGGGGCGCAAATCTCGGTAATATCGGAACTTTTGTTTATTTCGTGCAGATCTGGGCGGTGATCTCGAAAACTCATATTACATATAAAACTGTATATTTCTCCGCTTTTCATCAGGTCAAAATGTTCCTTATAGCAAATATATTGCTCGCCCGAAAGTTCCTCCTCGTATGGGGTCTGACGGTTGGCAACACATTCTTCAAAAACTCCAAAGGAGGAGAGCTCGAACTTGAAAAATAAATGTTCCCCCTCTATGTCGCTCGTTATAAAAAATTCCGCATTTTGCGCCTTTTTCTTCAAAAAGCCATAGTGCGACACCCATATACCCATGTGGCGAGTGTGAATGTACTTCATGTATCCTCCTTAAACTTGCAAAACTGAATGTAGAATATACGCAAAAAGCCGACTATCGCAACGCTTCAATTAGACAATATCTGCATGAAGTAGGTGCGAAGGTCGGCCTTTAAAGGCATATTTTTATTTATTTAGCTCGACAATCTCGTCGAGGAGCATCGGCACTTTTTCGGGCATTGTCTCGTCAGAGAACTGACAAGTTCCTACCTTGTCGTGACCGCCGCCGCCATATTTCAGCATGAGCGAGCCGACATTTACCTTGCTTGTGCGATTTAAAACGCTGTGACCGACAGCGACCGAACAACCCATGCCGCCACGACCCGAAACGATCCAAGCCGAGATGTTGCATTGGGGGTACATGCTGTATATCAAAAATCTGTTACCTGTGTAAATTGTCTCTAGTCCACGAAGGTCGGAAATAACGACCTCGTCACGAACCTCTGTATGGTCGATTACCATCTTCTTAAAGCGCTCTGTTTGAATGTTGTACATCTCGACACGCTCTTTAATGTCGGGCAGCTCCAAAATTTCTTCGACCTGCATAGAGCGGCACCATTCGATGGTCTTTTCCATTAGCTGATAGTTACTTATTGTAAAATCTCTAAATCTGCCAAGACCTGTCCTGGGATCCATAATAAATCCAAGCAAAATCCAACCTGTGGGGTTTTGGATTTCGTCTATCGTAAGGTCGGCCGAGTCGACCTTGTCGACACCTACCATCATAGCTTCAAGGCCTTTAAACTTTTCTGCGCCGCCGTAGTAGTCGTAAATAACCCTTGCCGCACTGGGGCACTGACGGCTCTCGCCTGTGTATTTTCCATCGTGCGCAGCTCTTTCAGCTTCGCTCGAATGGTGGTCAAACCAAAGTCCGCACCCTTCAACAAATGGCACGTTGGCAAGGCAGTCGTCTGGACCTACTTCAATTAGACCGTCTTGCAAATCCTTTGGGTGAACGAATTTATAAGAGTCAATAATTCCTGCCTCTTTAAGCAAAACTGCACAGGCAAGACCGTCGAAGTCGGAACGTGTTAATAATCTCATTAATTTTCCCCCTAAATATATCAAGTGTTATTATTATGATGTGTAGGTATATTTTGCGGACACATTATAATTTTATCAAATAAATTTGTAATTTACAAGAGGCAATTTCACACTTTTCACAGAAATTTACAAATTATTCACGTGAATATACACCCTTACGAGTGGAAGGTACGCATAAATCTACTTTTTGGGCTTAGAACCACGCTTTGCCCCTCTGCCACCCTGTTGCGCACCCTTTGCGCCTCTGTCGCTATGAGCTGTTCTTTTTGCGCTCTTGTCGCTGTGAAGCGCACCCTTTGCACCTCTGTCACCGTGGGGCGCACTTCTTGCACTCTTGTCTCCGTGCAGCGCACTCTTTACACCTCTGTCGCCGTGGGGCGCACTTCTTGCGTTTTTATCGCCCTGTTGCGCACTTCTTGCACTCTTGTCTCCGTGAGATGCACCCCTTGCGCCTCTATCTCCCTGTGATGCGCCCTTGGCAGAGCTTCCTGCCTTGCCATCTGTGCGCCCGGGTGGGACAAGACAGTGCGGAGCACGGCCTATTAAGTCAGTCCTGCCAGCTTCTGTCAGCGCCTGACGTACGAGCTCGTGGTTATTAGGGCGGAAAAATTGTAGCAAGGCACGCTGCTTGTCCTTGTCCTTTTGATCCTTTGCAACATATAGCGCATTGCCCTGCTCGTCGGTCTCGGTGTAGTACATGGCGGTCGACATCGTGCCGGGGGTCGGGTAGAAGTCCTGCACCTGTTCGGGGCGCAGTCCGCTTTCCTTTAGGTAGATTGCAAGCTTAATTGCCGAGTTTAGTGTCGATGCAGGGTGTGACGACATGAGGTATGGCACTAAAAATTGCTTTTTGCCAAGCTTTTTGTTTAGCGCCTTGTATTTTGCCGTAAAGCTGTCGAATACCTCTTGCGGCGGCTTGCCCATGCTAATTAGCACTTCCTCCGCTATGTGCTCGGGGGCTACCTTTAGCTGGCCTGAAATGTGGTGCTCTGTAAGCTCTCTGAAAAAACGATCGGAGCTGTCGAGCATCATAAAGTCGTATCTAAGCCCCGAACGGACAAAGACCTTCTTTACCCCTTTTATCGCCCTCATTTCGCCGAGAATATCTAAAAACTCGGCATGGCTTACATCCAAATTCGGGCATGGTGTGGGGGCAAGACATCGCCTGTCAGGGCATACACCCTCGGTAATTTGCTTTTTACAAGCGGTGGCACGGAAGTTTGCCGTAGGGCCTCCGACATCGTGAATGTATCCTTTAAAGCCCTCTCTGTGCACCATTGCCTTTGCCTCGTTAACAAGACTCTCCTTGCTACGAGAGGTAACGGCTCTGCTCTGATGTAGCGTTAAGGCGCAAAAACTGCAACAGCCAAAACAGCCCCTGTTTTGAATTATCGAAAACTCAACCTCCTCGATTGCCGGCACATGCTCGGTGTAGGAGGGGTGAGGGGCATACATGTAAGGCAGCTCGTAGACCCTGTCAAATTCATCTTGCGGCAGTGGAGGATATGGCGGATTTTGCTTTATAAAGATCGTGCCGTACTGCTGATAAAGCGGCTTGCCACGCACGGCATCTTGCTCCCTGTACTGCGTGACGGTAGCCGACATATATGCTTTTTTATTGTACTTTAATGTGTCGTAATCGGGCAAAATTATGCCGTCGCCCTCGGGCTGTTCGACACGGCTTACCGTCGAGCGTATGCCGTTAAGGTCTTGGCCGCTTTCAAGTCGCCTTGCCACTTCCCTAATGGGTGACTCTCCCATGCCGTATATAAGAAGATCTGCACCGCTGTCGAGTAGTACCGAGCGGCGCACGGCGTTGTCCCAGTAGTCGTAGTGAGCAAATCGGCGGAGCGAGGCCTCTATGCCGCCTATTATGACAGGCACACCGGGGGCGGCAGCTCTTATTGCGTTTGAATAGACAGTAACCGCCCTATCTGGGCGAGCTCCTGCCATGCCGCCTGCCGTGTATGCATCGTCCCTGCGGCGGCGCTTGGCGGCTGTATAGTGGTTTACCATCGAGTCGATGTTGCCGCTGTTTACAAGAAAGGCATACTTTGGTATGCCGAGCGTTAGGAAGGATTTTAAGTTTTTATAATCGGGCTGGCTTATTATACCGACCGTGTAGCCGTCGGCCTCAAGAACACGGCCGATTATGGCTGTGCCAAAACTTGGATGATCGACATATGCGTCTCCCGTTACTATAACAAAGTCGGGGCGATCTATTCCGAGGGAGCGGAGTTCCTCTTGTGTCATGGGTAAAAAATGGGGCATAGATAGTCCTTTCGGTTTTGGTTGTGATGTGCGGTGCACATCATGTGAGAGGGCGACATTGTCGCCTGTGGGGAAAAAGGGGGCGCTCGACTGCAAGTCTTTCGCTTGTTTTTGCTTTGCCGCTCCAGTGGGGGCGGCTGGGTCGCCCTGCGGGGCGACACACTTTGCGGCGGAGCAAGCACCCATAACAACAGGCAGCGCCGCCTTCGCCGCAAAGTACATGTGCGGCATGTCGCCTACTTTATTTTACCTCGAGGACATGCCGCACATACAGCCGCCCTTTGGTCGTGGTGCGTTAGCCGTAACAGTTGCGCCGCTTGGGTGGCAAATCATGCCAAACGGTATATCGCCTATCTGAGTGCTCCGAGCTCAAACAATGCTCTGCGGAGCACGCCGCCTGTGAGTGGGAGGGGGTGGCCGCAGCCAGCCCCCTCCCCGAACGGGTGGCGCTTAGTATGCTTCGATGTATGGGGCAAGCTCTGCCGTTTCCTCTGCCGAGGCTATGCAGTAGAGGTAGTAAATCGAGCTCTCGCCATAGCCAAAGTTTGGCGTTATTGTCATATATGCTTTTGCTATGTCGGTCTCGTCGGCAATTAAATCCTCTAAATCCTCAAGTGTCTCCTCGTCGGAGGCCCTCGCAATTACAGTGATCTCGCTGTCCTCTCCATCAAGTCCTGCCGCTATTCTTATGGCCAGATCGGTCTCTGTCTTAGCGCCGACGGCATATATTGTCTGCCTTGCATCGGAGAGCGTCATAATGTTAAAGGCAATGCCGCAATTTTCGAGCTTTTCTTCGAGTTCCTTCGGGTCTGCCACCTTAACTTGATATGGCGCTGCTTGCAGTCCGTCGGTATCTTCTTCTATAACGGCATTAAAAACAACGTCGAAGGCCTCTTTAATGCTCTTTAAATCGACAAGCACTTCAGGCTCGCCCGACAGATAAACAAGATGCTCGTCCTCGAAATCGTATACAGCACCATAGCTTATGCCGAATTTTTCTAATAGCGTTAAATATTGCGTGCCCGTTATGTGCTCTAACATCATGGGTTCTAATATAAGCTCGCCCTCTATAAGAGCATCGGGATGGTCGAAATGCTCTACAATTGTAAGTATGCCCGCAACATTGGACGGGGTCGCAATGACAGTTGTAACACCATCCTTTTGTTCTATCGAGGAATATTCAAGATTAAATACAGCGGCCGCCGCTTCGAGCGTTTCTATGTCTATCGCACGAAGTGTAAAGCTTGCAACGGCATCGGAGTATAAAAACGTGTTCTTCAAAAGGTCTTCAGGGCCTACCATTATAACATCGCCATCGAGCAGATATGTAAGCCCTTTTGCCGCCTCGAGGGTAGCCTCGAGCGCCTTTAGGGGAGATACGACAGATACCTTAACGGTAACGTCGACAGGCTCGCCAAAGTAGAGCACCTGCTTTCCCTCAACAGAGCCTATGCGTGCTATTACCTCTCTAATGTCGACATCTTTAAAGTTGATCGAAATCAAATCCTCCTCCGGAGGGGCAAGCTTTATAACGGCATCCGATACATAGGCGTTTGATGCAGTTAGCTGTTCTGTCGCCTCTCTTATCTCGCCTTCAGGGACATATGCACCGTCATGGACAAAGTGCTCGCCCTGCGGCAAGGGGAGAGATGGGTATCCGCCCGCAAAAACGGGAATGTCGGTATCATCGGGCTGCTCTGCATCTCCCGTGTCACCTTGTTCTCCACTGTCGCCCTCCTCGCCTGTGTCGTCTTCCGTATCATCAGGCTCGGGCTCGGGCTCAGGCTCCGGCTCAGGCTCGGGTTCGGGCTCGGGTTCGGGCTCGGGTGAGGGCTGGTCTGTTTCTATTTGAATTACCTGTCCGATATTTAAAATTGCATCTTCGCTAATTCCGTTTAGCTCGGCTATTGCCTGTGGAGTTGTGTCGAAATCTCGTGCTATGTTCCACAGATTATCGCCCGAGGAAATTGTATAGTCTATTACCTCTGCCGAGGCAACGGTTAAAAGTGCGGCAACAAGCATTACAGTAAGGCATGTTCTAAATAAAATCTTTCTCATACCGTAACCTCCAACATGTTTAGCTTGCCGTTGTCGAGTGTCAGCAAGACTTCCTCGCCGTAACCTTCCAGCGCAACGTCGTTTTCGGTTATCTCTACTACCTGCCAACTGCCTATGTAGTCGCCCTCTATAAGTGTCGCTGTCTGACCATCGACCTCGAATGTTGCATATGTGTCGTTCTCGCCGCATACCATCATGCCACGAAGTTCAACCGACACAGGGTTTTCAGGCAGTGCCTTTGCCGTTACATAGCCTGCCAGCAGTTGCGCCTCGCCTGCCGCTACGACGAGTGCCGATGCATCTTCAGGCGGCAAATCCTCTTGTGGCAGTTCGGCTTCGCTGTTGTTAAACATCGCTATAACGAGCACGACCAGCGATGCTATAATTATTAAAATAAATGTCAAAAAAGCAATACGAGCCTTCCTCGACAGCCGCCTTGCCCTACCTTTTTTCTTCTTAGGGTTACTCAAAAAAACTTCCTCCTTTTGTAAGGGCGCTATCCTCGCCCGACCTCTTGTGGTTATATTTGCAACAGTTGTAACTAAATAAAAATGATTGCCTATCTATTTTAAGGAAATAAAACGGATTTGTCAACGAATATTGTGTGAACATCTTCTTGTTAATTTACGGATAAACGTGTATAATGTATTGGATTAGGGCAAACTATTCGGTAAAATACATGGGACGATGGGCAATAAAGGTCTAAAACTTGCGATAAAGGATAGCAAATATGCCCTTATAATAAAATTAATTTACACAAATGCACAGTGGAGGATATAGATGGCATACGAAATTTTAGAAAAAAACAAACACAAGCAGTTCGAGGACTTTAACAAAGCTTCGCTTAAAGGGCACTTTTGCCAAAGCGAGATATGGGGCGGCGTTAAAATAGAGTGGGTGCGTGAAGTCGTTGTTGTGCGTGACAATTCAGGCGCTATTATAGGCGGCCTTGCCCTACTGGTCAGAAAGATCCCCATGACAGGGGTATCCATGCTATACGCACCACGTGGCCCTGTCTGCGACACAGAGGACGAAGGTGTAATTGCCGAGCTCTTAAAAGGGGCACGTGCCGTTGCAAAAAAGCACAACGGATACACAATAAAGCTCGACCCCGATGTTAAGAGCGACAACTCTCGCTTTATAGAAATAATGAAGAAAAACGGCTTTAACCTTGCGGCAGAGGGCAAAAATTTCGAGGGGATACAGCCACGCTATGTATTTCGCCTTGATGTTGATGGCAAAACAGAAGAAGAACTTATGGCAAACTTCCACGACAAGTGGAGGTATAACATAAGGCTTGCCACGAGAAAAGGAGTCGAGATAAAGATCGCCCCACGTGAGGAGCTAAAACCCTTTTACGACATAATGGTAGAGACCGGCATGAGGGACAACTTTGTAACTCGCCCTCTCTCCTACTTCGAGCGCATGTACGACTGCATGGGGGAACATCTGCGCCTGTACATGGCATACCACGAGGGCGAGCCGATAGCAGGCACACTTGCCGTGCAATATGGCGACAAGGTTTGGTATCTCTACGGCGCATCTTCCAATAAAAAGAGAAATCTTATGCCAAACTATCTGCTCCAGTGGGAGATGATACGCTGGTCTGTCGAGACAAATTGCAAAACATACGACTTTAGAGGGGTATCAGGCGATATATCAGAGGACAATCCGCTATACGGCCTATACCGCTTCAAAAAGGGATTTGGCGGCGACTTTACCGAGTTTTGCGGCGAGTTCGAGAGCGTTATAAGCCCCTCCAAGGCAAAGCTTGTAGAGGTCATGCGACATGCCTACAACAGGTTTATAACGATAAGATACCGCCTGAAGAACAGGGGTGCAAAGTGAGAGAGCTCGCAATAGACAAGGCGGCATTTTGCCACAATGTATCCGAGATAATAAAGGCGGTATCGCCTTCTGTCGTCATCGGAGTATGCAAAGGCGATGGCATGGGGCTCTCTGCCCTGCCATATGCAAAAACACTTGTAGAGTGCGGAATAACACGCCTTGCAGTTGCAACGCTTGCCGAAGGGCGCAAACTTCGAGAGGGCGGCATAGAAACTCCAATTTTAATGCTTTCTTCGACCTCGGTAAAGGAAGAAATCGAAGAACTTTGCAAGCTCGAAATAACCCCGACCGTCGGCAGTTTTGCCGCCCTTGATGTAGTTGCCGAGGTTTACGGCGAGGGGGACATTCACATAAATGTCGACACAGGCTTTGGCAGATACGGCTTTTTTGAAGGCCAAGAAGAAGTGCTTGCCACAGCGCTTGCCAAGACAAGCCTTAATGTAGAGGGGCTATTTACCCATTTCAGAAGCTCGTTTTCGAGGGGCGGCGAGACAAAAGAGCAGTTTGACAGCTTTATGCGTTTTAAGGACAAGCTTACCTCTTGCGGCATAACCCCAAACATACTGCACACCTCTAATTCATGCGGTGCACTGCTTCACCCATATACAAGGCTTGATGCCGTGCGCATCGGCTCGGCATTTTTGGGCAGACTTCCTGTTAGCACGCCGCTAAAACTAAAAAAAATCGGCCGTCTTCGTGCTATGGTGTCAGAACTTCACGAGGTTAAAAAGGGTAGCTATATAGGCTATACCGACGTGTACAAGGCAAAGAGCGACATAAAGACGGCCGTTGTAACGGCAGGCGTGGCAGACGGTATCGGACTTACGAGGGGCAAGGACGCCTTTAGACTGCGTGACCACGCAAGATACATTAAAAGAGCAATAAAAGAAATGCTATCTCCGCCGCTGCCTTATTGCGAGGTAAAGGGGCAAAAACTCTTTGCCCTTGGCAGAATTGGCCTGACCTCTACCATTGTAGATGTGACAGGCAAAAATATTAAGGCAGGCGACGAGGCATATTTTGAAATAAACCCAATCATGGTTACGGCAGACCTTCCGAGAGTGTGGGAATAGCACTCCGTTATTTCAGAGTAGCAATTATAAAGCGGCGCTTGACTGTAAGCGC
>CAYJFK010000078.1:0-9355 GCA_964369475.1 uncultured Oscillospiraceae bacterium
AATACCGCCGCAAAGCTAAAGAAACTCGCTGAGCAGTGCGGCGTGGGATCTATGCCCGATGTTATAGCACCTCTTAAAGAAAATATAAACAGACCGCTCTTTGAACTCGAGACAAAGCTATTTGATCCATTTAAAGATCCGCTTAAAAATACAGACGGCATAAGAATTGTAACGGGCGATACCCAGTACGACGAAATAGATTTTGTAGCGAGCGAAATACGTCGACTTATGTGTAAGCATGGGTACAGGTTTAGGGACTTTTCCGTTATAACCCGTCAAAATTCCATGTCGAGCGGACTTATAGAGAGCATATTTGCCCGTCACGACATAGCGGTGCAGACTGACAGCAGAACACCTCTTTCGGCAATGCCGCTTATAACCTTGGTGCTATCTGCCTTTGACGCTGTAAGGGGCGGCTATACATACGACGATATATTCCGCTACCTAAAAACAGGCCTTGCAGGGCTTAGTTCGACCCATGTAGATGCTCTTGAAAACTACTGCTACTCGTGGAAAATAAGGGGCAGAGGGTGGACAACCCCCTTTAACATGCACCCCGAGGGCTACAACCAAAAGCCAAGTCGCAAATCTGCTGCAATGCTAAGGCTTCTTAACATGTGGAGAAGACAGGTGATAGAGCCGCTCGAGCGCTTTGCAAAGGGAGTAAAAAAGGGCGGTGCGGCAGACATTTCGGTAGCGCTCTTTAATCTGTTATCAGAACTTGAAATTCCAAGCAAATTAGAAGAAATCGCAGCCAAGCAAAGCGAAGACAAGGCGCAGATTTACAGGCAGGTATGGGACTGTGTTATAGATGTTATCGATGACATGACGACACTTCACGAAGATGCTGTTACCCCTGAGCGGTACGCTGAGCTCTTTAAACTTGCGACAGCTACTACAAAGCTTGGCATAATTCCGGCTACCCTCGACTGTGTTTTAATATCGGAGGTAGAGCGTGTACTGCCACGCTCGGTTAAATGCGCCTTTGTAACGGGATTTACCGATGGAAACTTCCCCTTAACAAAGGGGGACTCGGGGCTCCTTAGCGAAAGAGAGCGAAGGAGCATAGAAGGGACGGGCATAGAACTTGCCCCCTCCGCTCTTACATTTGAAGCGCAAGAGCGCTATCTTGTATACACCGCACTGGCCTGCCCGACGGAAAAGCTCTACATAACAATACCGAAATCCTCCATTGGCGGCGGCGCTATGCGGTCGTCTGTATACTTCCCTCATATAAAGCACCTGTTAAAAGAGGTAGACGTGGAGCACTGCGACGATATTTTCGAAAAAGAAGGCCCTGCAAGCAGTGTTGCACTTGTAGAGGCGCTGCTAAAGGGAGGCACGCTTGACGGCGGCGCAGAGGAGCGAGCAGAGGTAGAGAGGGCAAGACACAAGAAAAAGGCCGCCTCGAGAGCACTGCTAACTACTCCGCTTAGCTCGCCGCAAGAGCTATATTCAAACCGCTCCTACGTCTCGGCGACGGCAGGAGAGCGCTTTGCCAAGTGTAAATTTTCCTATTTTTGCAAATACGGCCTAAACCTTGCCCCGAAGAAACTAAACGAGTTCGACAGTATGCAAACAGGCACATTTATTCATTATGTGCTGGAAAAATTCTTTCTCGGCACAAGTTTGGAACAGCGTAGCAGTGCAAGCAAAGAGCAGTTACAAGATATGCTAAAAAAAATAACAGAGGACTACATAACAGAATTTATGCCCGACATGGAGGAGCGCTCGGAGCGTTTTAAGCACCTATTTTGGCGGCTCTCCATTATTGTGGAAAACTATCTCGACATACTGCTTGCCGAGCTTAAAAACAGCAAATTTGTACCGCTCGGCTTTGAAGTGTCGGTAGGCGACGACATTCCCGCCCTTGTATACGGCGAGGGTGACAGCAAGATTGTCGTTAGGGGAAAGATAGATAGGGTAGACGGCATGGATGTAGACGGAAAGACATATATTCGAGTTGTCGACTACAAAACAGGCATAAAACAGCTCGACTATTCCGAGCTTTATCAGGGAATAGGCCTTCAAATGTTCCTATACATGGCGGCACTTTTGTCGGGCGGAGAGGCATATGGAAAAGAATTGCTTCCGGCCGGTGTGGTATATGCCCCTGTAAGGCTCGATGTCGTAACGCTCGACAAGAGAGATGCAACAGAGGAAGAAATCTCGGCAGAGCGCATGAAGAAAATTTCCAAAAACGGCATTTTGGTAGACGACGACAACATAATAAATGCCATGGACGAGAGCGGTAAATTTTTTGGGCTACCCGTATCGACCGACAAAAGCGGAAACTTAAAGAAGGGCACGAGCGTTGCAACACTCGAGCAGCTCGGTCGTCTTTCCGATTTTGCCGCAAGGCTTTTGCAAGAGGCCTCGAGTGAAATATCACGGGGCGATATAGATATAAATCCTATAAAGGCGCAAAAGGGAAAGGGGACAGATTCCTGCTTATTTTGCGACATGTCTGCCGTATGCCGCTACGAAGGCGTTGGCAGAGAGCCTAAATATATGGATAATCAGTCTTTTTGGAAGGCGATAGGTGAAGTGTAATGGCCGAGGTCAAATATACAGCAGAACAGACAAAGGCAATCGAGACAAAGGGCGCATCGCTCCTTGTGTCGGCCGCCGCAGGCTCCGGAAAGACGGCTGTACTTGTAGAGCGTATAATAAGACAAATACTCTCGGGAGACGCAAGTATAGACGATTTTTTGGTAGTCACCTTTACAAAGGCGGCCGCCTTCGAGATGAAGGAAAAAATTATAAAAGCCCTATACAAAAAGTTGGAACAAGATCCCAAAAACAGACGTATTTCGTCGCAACTTGCCCTTGTATCCTCCGCAGCAATAGAGACGACAGACAGTTTTTATCTTAGAACAATCAGAGAGTATGCCGCAAAGCTCGACATTCCGCCCGACATTGCCCCTGCCGACAACACCGAAATAGAAGGGCTTACGGCAGAAGTTTACGAAACTGTAATGGAGCGCCGCTATCAAGAGGGGCGACGTGAATTTTTAGAGGCAATAGAGTTTTTCTCGACAAGCCGAAGCGATGCTCGCTTTTTGGAAATAGTAGAGGACATAAGGCTTGCCCTATCCTCCTACCCAGACCCCGTAGCCTTTTTGAAAAAGAGCGTGGAGGGCTTTGATGCATACAAAGAAACGCTTGTAAGCGAGGCCAAAAAATATGCAAGCTACGGCAAAGAACTAATGCAAGATGCAAGAGACCACATGTCGTGGGACGAGGTTATAGCAAGGGAATACGGCGGCGCTATAACCGATTATATGTCCTTATTCGAGCAAATCGAGGGTATCTTTTCATACGGCGAGATAAAGAGATTGGCCGAGAGTTTCAAGGCATCGAGCTTTGGCAGAAAGACAAAAGAGGCCGATGCCGATGTTAAGGCATATGTAACATTTCGCAGGGACGAAGCTAAAAAGGCTCTTGCGGAGATAAACGATATTTTAAAAATGTCGGAAGGCGAGATAGAACAAGATTTTTTAGCAGTACGTGCCCCAATGCTTGAAATTATCTCCTTTATAGAAGAAGTAGAAGGTCTGCTTTTTGAGAAAAAGCTTGCAAAGCGCCTAATGGACTTTTCCGATCTTGCTCGCCTTATGTACAGGCTGACAATAGATAAAGACGGAAATAAAACCCCCGAAGCCAAGCGCATCGGAGGGCGGTATAAGGAGATATTTGTAGACGAATATCAAGACACAAACACGCTTCAAGACAGCGTCTTTAAGGCAATTTCGAACGAGGAGCAAAACCTATTCATGGTGGGCGATGTAAAGCAGAGTATATACAGATTCCGTAAGGCAGAGCCACGCATATTCTCGGACAAAAAAGAGCGTTTTGACAATCACGGCGAGGGAATTTGCATACCGCTCGGCAGTAATTTCAGAAGTAGAAAATCGGTTATAGACTATGTTAATGCCGTCTTTACCGCCGTTATGAGCAGAGATGTCGGCGATGTATTCTACGACGACGAGGCACTTAGGTATGCAAGTCTTGCCTACGGAGAAACGCAAGACCCCGAAAGTGAATTTCATCTACTTGTGCCAAATGAAGTAGAGGAGGGCATTGGCGAACCTGAGTACATAGCGGCTTTGATACAAAGATTACTAAACGAGCAGCTTGTATCGGACGGCCAAGGGGGGCTGCGAAGGCTGACCCCGAGAGACATAGCGGTACTTTGTAGAACAAAGTCCAAAGTGCCGCTCATTCGTAGCGAAATAGAGGCGGCAGGCATTATGGCATATGCCGACACGGGCGAAGCGTTTTTTAGGCGAGACGAGGTAATGACCTCGCTGTCACTGCTTACGGTAATCGACAACCCGCTGTCAGATGTAGAGCTTGCAGGGATTATGCTCTCCCCAATGTTTGGATTTAGCCCGAGCGAGCTTGCCGAAATCCGCATAATAAGAAGGGACAGACCATTTTGGCTAAATGTAAAAAAGGCTGCCCGAAAAAGCGGCAAGGCGGCAAGTTTTGTCGAGACAATAGAGGGCTTTAGAGAGCTTGCCAAGACAATTTCGGTCGAGCGGCTACTTCGTCATGCCTTTGATGTAACGGGCTACCTCTCGGTAGTTGCCGCAATGGAAGGCGGCGCTTTGCGAGAGGTAAACCTAAGGGTGCTTACAGAATATGCCGCAAAATTCGAGAATAGCGGATTTAAAGGCCTATTTGCCTTTAACAGATATATAAAGCGCCTATCTGACTCCGGTAGAGAGCCTGAAGGTGCGGCGACAGCAATAGAGGGTGCTGACTGCGTGCAGATAATGACAATACATAAATCGAAGGGTCTCGAATTCCCCGTCGTAATACTGTGCGATGCGGCGCACGGCTACAACAAAAACGACCTTGTAAAGCCTGTTTTAATCCACAGCGAGGTCGGTGTAGGAATAAAACTAAGAGACATAAAACGCATGGTCGAGTTCGACACGGCAGGGCGCAGTGCCGTTAAAATAAAAATAGAAAATGACAATATATCGGAAGAAATGCGCTGTCTCTATGTCGCCCTAACAAGGGCAAAGGAAAAACTTATTATAGTGGGAGACGGCAGAGCGAAAAATTCGGGTCTTACAAAAGAGGTAATGCCACTGCTCAAGGGCGGAAAGGTGCACCCTGTTAGAGTGGCAAACTCTAGAAACTACGCCGATCTACTTCTATGTGCCTCCTATGCATCAAACCTGCCCGTTAAGAGAATAACACCTACATACGAGCATGAAGATGCGGACATTATATCGAGTGATGAGCTAAAGACGATACAGCTATCGTCTGCAATCGACTTTGTCTACCCATATAAAGACGAAGTTATACTTCCGTCCAAGCTAACGGTAACAAGAATTGCCGACCTAAAAAGAGAGCATACAGAAGGGGCGACAATCCCAAATTATGAGCGGCAACGAGCATATAGACGGCCAAACATTATAACGGGCAGCACAGCCCCCACAGGAGCAGAGCGTGGAACGGCAATTCACGAAATTCTCGGATTTTGCGACCTTACACTGCTATCAAACGGCGTGACCGCAGAGGTTGCACGTCTTTTTGAAGGCGGATTTATAACAAAAGAGCAAGCTCAGAGTGTAGACACATCGCTACTCGAACGCTTTACAAAAACTCAACTCTTTACAAGAATGATGAAATCGGATAAAATAGACAGAGAACTAAGATTTAGAGCATTATTCGAAGCCTCAAAGCTCCTTCCCTTTGTGCCAAATGTTAATTCCAAAGAGGAAATCCTCCTTCAAGGAACGATAGACTGCGTGTTTTTGGAAGGGGACGGCTATGTTATAGTAGACTACAAAACAGACAGGCAAAGAGAGGGACTCGAGGAAATCTTAAAGGAAAAATACACGACCCAGCTAAAACTGTACAAATCTGCCTTTGAAGAAATGGTAAATTTACCCGTAAAAGAGACCGTAATATATTCATTTGGGCTCGAAAAGGAAATTATTGTTTAATTTTTTGAAAAAAACACAAATTTACTCTTGCATTTTGATTTGAACTATGTTATTATATTTTGGTGATAAACGTATTATCCCTATGAGAGGTGAATGAAGATGAAAAGTGCAATCCATCCAGAGTACAACCCCACAACAGTTCGCTGTGCATGTGGCGAGGTTATAGAGACTTCTTCGACAAAGAAAGACATCAGAGTTGAAATATGCTCGAAGTGTCATCCTTTCTACACAGGTAAGCAAAAGCTTGTCGATACAGACGGTCGTGTAGATCGTTTCTATAAGAAGTTCAACCTTAAAAAGGACTAAAATGAGACCTAACGGATCTTATTAGGCGGCCTTTTAGGCCGCCTAATTAACCGAAAAGGGGAATGGCGCAATTTATATCCGCTCTTAGCTCAGATGGATAGAGCGTCAGACTCCGACTCTGAAGGTCGTGGGTTCGAGTCCCGCAGAGCGGGCCAAATAATTGTCTAATCTCATTTTATTCGACTCATTAGCTCAGTTGGCAGAGCACTTGACTTTTAATCAAGTTGTCCGGAGTTCGACCCTCCGATGAGTCACCAGCTTAAAACCGCCGTAAGGCGGTTTTTTTGCGTATGCGTATATCTGAGTGCGAGATATAAGTATGTTTTTTCATATGCGACATCTGCCTGTGCGACATCTGCCTGTGCGACATCTGCCTGTGCGACATCTGCCTGTGTGACATTTGCCTGTGCGACATCTGCCGATCTACTCCATTCACAAAAGGAAATCCGAATCTCATAATAAGAAAAGAGCGAATAAGCAAAAGGGTTATGACGAATTTTTCGTCATAACCCTTTTGCTGTAAATCTAAATTATACCATTATACCGAAAACTAAAACCCCGACAGAACAAGATAATAAATTGTCGAAAACCCGAGCACAATAGCGCCTATTGGGATTGTTTTGGCAATAAGTGTCTGCAACTTTGTCTCGTAAAACTCTGTTATCAGTGTTAGGCAGATATGTACAGGTGTTAGCTGCATTGCAACCCAGCCAAAGCTCATAAGATAGGCAACAAGTGCAGGGCCTGCATTTGGGATTGCCGCAAATGCCATGGGCATAACCATGATGACACATGCCTCAAGTCCGCCAACCATTGTTGCAAGCAAAAATAGCAGACCAAATGTAAGCCACGAAGGAATGGGAAGTGTTTCAAAAAGTGGGGGAAGTGCTTCCAGTGCTCCTGTTTGGCCGACTATGTAAGAGAATATCATAACGGCATATGTCGACAGTAGCATTTTTTTGTTAAACCCCTTAACAATAAGCTCGCCCATCTCTTTAACAGAGTATCTGCCGATAACGGCAAGTGAAAGGAGCACGATAAGAGCCGATACTTGCACGGAAACTTGGAAAACAAGTATAAGCACAATCAAAAGCAGTATCGCCCAAAGGCCTTTAAGCATTTGCCCTGCCGCCGCTGCTTTGTTCTCGCCAAGGCTTTCGCCTGTCAGCTTGGGTAGCTTTCTCATTAGTAAATAATATGGAACGGCTAGCGCTACAAGAGCTATCGGTGTCATATATATCATGTACTGCGAAACGGTAATTCCCGTTAGCTCGGTCGCAAGTATTACCGTTGAGTATGTCGGCAACCATGCCTCGGGGATGTGGCGAACAAAGCTTGTGTAGAATGTCTTTTCGTCGGGCGTTAGATAATTCTTGCAGTCCTGATCGACCATAGGCGCCGCTATAAGCACAGAACCTGGAGCCGGCAGTATTCCGACAAATATCGGAATTGCCGTCATGTTAAGTCGAAGTTTGTCCGATAGACCCATAAGCCCCTCTCGTGCAACGTCGAAAAGGCCTTTTTTCTCCATCATAACTTGAAGTAGCGAAATCATGTAGATTATCGCAAGAACCCTCCAAGTCGACATCTGGACAAGCGACTGCCCGAGAGCTGATGCCGCCTCTGTCGGGGTAAAACCAAAGAGCAAAATTGTTAAAATTGTACTCGCTCCTGCCGCCATATATAGCGGCTTTTTTAGCCGTAGCACCATTACCATACAGGCAAACACGGCTGCTAACTTAATAATTTCCAAAGCAAAACCTCCTTGCTTGTTATAATATATAGCAAAATAAGGCTTTTTGCAATACTATTATCTTTATTAGCGGTAAAAAATTTACTATTTTTAGTAGTCACCCTAAAAGTGGCACTTCCAAGGCTTTGCAGTGGCGCTTTTACAAAGCGTGGGAAAATTTAATAAAAAGTTAAAACAAGATATTGACATTTGAAAGCATACGTGTTACTATTATTACGAAATACGATAACGAAAATCGTAACAATAGTAAAAAAGGAGAAAACATGGCAAATCTTAGTTTTTTAAAAGATGTACTAATCTGCTCTTTGGGAGCATACGGAGGCCCTGAGGCTCATATTGGGGTATTTTTAAATCAGCTTGTAGGCAAAAAGAAATATATAACAGAGGAAGAACTTGTAGAGCTAAACGCTCTGTGCAGCATACTACCCGGGCCCACAAGCACGCAAACAATTGTGGCAGTGGGATACAAAATGGGCGGAAAACTACTTGCCTTTTTAACAATGGTCGTGTGGGCTCTACCTGTAATTTTGCTCATGACAGCACTGTCGTTTTTATACCCACTCCTCGAACACTACGAAATCTCGTCCGACTTTATCAGATTTATACCTGCAATGGCAATAGCCTTTATATTGGTTGCAACATATAAAATATCCAAAAAAGTTATAAAGGACAAAACAACACTCTTGCTTGCTCTGCTATCAACACTAATAATATACTTTTTCAGAGATCCGTGGATATATCCTGTACTGCTAATTATGGGCGGCATAGTGGCATGTTACGCCTACAAAGAAAAAAACATGTGGAACTACCAAAAGGTTACCTTCCCGTGGATATACTTAGTTTTACTTGTCGGTTTTGCATTTGCAACATTCTTGCTTGCAACGGTTTCAAACAACCTGTTTTACGAGCTTTTGTACCACTTCTACCGCTTTGGCTACCTCGTATTCGGAGGCGGACAGGTCGTCGTCCCACTTATGTTTAACCAACTTGTCGACATCTCGGCAGTTATGACGGCAGAAGAATTTCTAACAGGCTATGGCTTAGTACAAGGTCTGCCCGGCCCAATGTTCAGTAGGGTGATAGATATAATCCGAACCCGTTTTTGAAGCCACAGGGCGCCTTGTGGACTTCGTTACTCCACAGCGGCAATGCAGCAAGCATTGCCACTATGTAGTGCCTCGCCACAAAACGCCCTGTGGCTTCAAAAATCGCTTTGCGACCCCTGACAGCGTGTGTCTTCGCCAGTCGAGGCATACGACGAGCGCAATGCTTGTTGCCTTGCCGAGGAGTATAACGAAGAATGGTGGAGACACACGCTGTCAGGGGCGGG
>CAYJFK010000079.1:0-9252 GCA_964369475.1 uncultured Oscillospiraceae bacterium
CAAAAAACGACGAGGAAAATCCTCGTCGTTTTTCTTTAAATTGGTGGAGATAAGCAGAGACCCTACCGCTGACCTCTACACTGCCAGTGTAGCGCTCTGGCGGATTAGCGGTAAAGCGACCCTAAATCTTCGTTTTTATTGCTCGTCTATTCCTCAAAATTCCTGCTATTTCTCGCTATTGCAAGATCGGCAAAATTGACCACGTCATCACCGTTTAGGTCGAAGATCTGCTTGTCTTCGGATAGATCTCCAAGCGATTTATTATAGACCGAGGGCTCTGCAATCTTCTGCAAATCTTCGGCATCTGCCGTGCCGCTACCGTTTATGTCACCCAGTATTACCCTATCTGTCAACACTACATTTCCACTCTCGTCAAACGCCCAGTGATGGGCTGGGGGCGAGAGTGTCTTCTTTTGCTGTGCGTATTCGAAGCTCGTACGCAGACCGTATGTATTTAGCTGTGCAACGCCTGTATTCAGTGCATGAACTACGCTTTCGAGATTAATTGCATCGTCAGCGGAGCTACTCGCATATAACTCAACGACTGTATTGGGCGAATATATGCCTATGCTGTTTCCGTAATTACTTGCCATTATACCGAAGGGAGTGTTGTTTGAGCTATAAAGGTGGTAATTATATTCAATAACTGCTGAATAGTTTACATATCCCGCCAACATGCCCACATAGTTTTGGTATCCAACAATATCTCCGCTGTTGTAACAGTTTACGACAAAGCCGTCTTTATCGATTTTCCCAACAATGCCGCCCGTGAATGTACGGCTATTCACTGCCCCAGCATCGCCTGCACGAATACCGATGTCCACTTCGATATCACCTGTGTTGACTGAGTTTACAATATGGGTTTGAAAAGAAACTCCTTCGAGGACGTTATATCTTTCGTGCGCGCCTAATATACCGCCCACGCTGTCCGCTCCGTTTTTGCTTTGTATATCTGCACCACTTGCGCAGTTGATGATCTCTCCGCTATGTTTCATCTTGCCGACAATACCGCCCACATAGGCATATTCGTTTGAAACAATACTTCCGCTGTATGAACAGTTTAGTATACTGTTGACTTGGGAATAAGTAGCATCTGCATATGCTGCAATACCTCCTACATATTCATAATCACCTGTGTTAAAATATCTGTGTGTTATACTACCCACCACATTTACATTTTGTATGGTTGCTCCTTCTATCTGCCCAAAAAGCCCTAAATACTTGCTTCCCTCATTTGAGTTTACAACCATACCCGATATTGTATATCCGTTTCCGTCGAATGTGCCACTATATATACGTTCTGCACCGTTTGTCGCATCGTATGAGCCTATCGGGGTCCATTCGTGACCGATTAGGACGATGTTGTTGATTAATTTAGCGTTAACTGTACTCACTGCACCGGAATTGATCTGTAACGCCACCCATGCAAGTTCTTCGGGGGTGGAAATCTGATAGGGATCGCTCGGAGCACCTATACCGCCGGTAGGTTTTTTGGCAAAACTTGCCCAACCATAGTATAGCTGTACTTCTACGGCGGAATTTGGCATTATAAAGGTTATAACACCGCCATCGTATTCGCTTGGTACAACATCGCCATTTTTGTCTGTAATGCTGTATGTATCAAAATTATAAGGTGATTTTGCCACAGGGGTAATGCTTACCTCGGTGCTGGCTTGGTATGCTTTATCAGAGAAAGTGCTACCAAAGGCGACATCGCTAACTATCTTAACATTGTGGGTTTCAAGTTCTTCTATTTGTATCACTTTTCTTGCGCTTTTGCCACTGTTGCTGTCTGACGTGGCGGTAACAGTTATACTGCCGGCCCCCTCGTCGGTTGCCACCTTTAAAATACCGCTTTGATTGATAGTGGTGTCTGTGCTTGTTGCCCCTTCAAGTTCCCACCAAACGCCTTGGTGCGGGTCATAACTTCCGTTTACTTGCACCTGCGCCGTCAGCATGATTTCTTCTCCCGGAGTGACTGTTTCGGGTGCGGTAACACTTACAGAGGATATGCTGTTAGCTGATATATTCTCTTTCACTTTGCCGTAGATACCCACAAAATCAACATCGTTTCCTGCGCCTTTACCGCTCGTATATGTATCATTTTTTATGGCCTTAGTGCCGTCTACATAGCCCATATTTGTGCCGATGATAACCGTGCCTTTCCACACAAAAATTTCGTTTTCTAAGTAGCCGCCCGTCCCTATGGACGCACCTCGGGCAGCCCCTATCGTTCCTTGCAAATCTCCGCTTTCATCACTTGTAGCGGTTATTGTGCCGCCGTTTATTGTTATATGTTGTCCCGCTCCGTTTCTTGGGGCATACCCGTCCCCTATACCCGAGCCACTGCCTGCCGATGGTATACCCGAGCCACCTGTTGCGAATACAGCCCCGTCGTTGATGACGATAATTCCTGCTATGGTTCCGGTGCCTCCGCCTATACCTGCTCCACCATTGCCGCCGTAAGCATGGATTGTTCCGCCATCAATCGTAATATCTGTTGAAATTTTTGTAGTATCAATATCGTCATATGTGTTATTATGCGAACCGCTGCCTATGCCTGCTCCGCCGTCTTTTATGTAGTTGGTTTCTTCGGATTTATAGCCAATCTCGCCGCCTATCGCCGTAATATTTCCGCCTGTTATGTGGACACTTCCACCCTCAAAATTAAAAGCACCGCTTCCTATGCCTGCGCCACCTCCGGACGGGTCTCTATTCCCAAATACTCCCATCCCGTGCTTTCCTCCACCGGTGGCCTGTATTGTTCCGCCTGTGATGGTTACTGAACCGAGGTTTCCGGCTGAACCGCTTCCGATTCCTGCCCCTCCACCGATATAGCTTGGATTGCCTACGGTATCGGAAGTTAAATGAATGCCACCTCCGTTAGCTGTGACGGTTCCTCCTCTTATCGTATGGCCCCTGCATAGCCACTGCCACCGCTACCGATACCGGCACCACCACCGGCACCGGAGTGATTCGTGGCTCCATGAATAAACCCAAAGCCTCCTTTTGCCGTAATTGTGCCGCTTATGATCTCTATTTCGCCGCCGGCGTTCTTTTCGGTGTTGCTATGAAATCCGCCATCCCCGCCGATTCCGGCAGGTCCCTTAGTAAGTGTGTAGTTATCTAAATTGCTATCCATAGACGAGCCTTTTCCCGTTGCTACAAGGCTACCGTTACCATCGATTTTAACAGAAGCATCGGCACCAACGTGAAGCCCTGCCCTATTCAGTCCGCTGGAAAGAATATTATCCCCCTTAAGCGTAATGTTTGCGTGCCCCAAAACATCAAAGGCGCAAGCTTCGTCGATTAGCGAAAGGTCTATATGCAGGTCTTGCAGTGTAACGTTGGCCGTAACGTTCTGCGCCGTGACAATCTTATGATGACCGCTCGTGCCGCTAATCGTCACCTTTCCGCTGCCTGTAATTGTAAGCGTGTCATCCACATAGGTATAATCGCTCTTACTGCCCGAAACGGTAAAGTCGTATCCCAAAGCCGCCTGTGCTGGCATGTTTGTAATGGGTAGTAGTGATAGTATCATGCTAAGCACCAGTATTGCCGATATTCGTTTTGTTTTTTTCATTTCACATAGCCTCCAACCATATATAAACACATTTTACAACAAACAAATCCATTGCGCTATATAAAAAAATGTTCCGTGATATAAATCATAGCACAGTTCTTGCCCGATGGCAAGAACTGTGCACCGATGGCAAGAACTGTGCAAACATAGTGTATACAGCGTGTGTTAATCTACGCGAATTTTGGTGAGGAAATCAAATAAGAGATCTTCGCTTTTCGCAAAAGCAAAAAACGACGAGAATTATCCTCGTCGTTTTTATTCAAGATTAATGGCACAAGAGCGGCAAAGTTTCTCCTAAGGCTTTATCTTATCTCATTTATCTACTTGCCAAAATTCTTACTGTTTCTAGCCATCGCAAGGTCTGCAAAGTTGATTTTACCGTCACCGTTTACGTCAGCAAGTTGGTTTTCCGGGGTAACCTCTGTAACTTCTTTATTATAATTATCGGGGTGCGCAATCATTTGTAGGTCTTTTGCATCGACAACATTGTCATCATTAGCGTCGCTCATATTAATTGTTTTAACACTAAAAGTTTTTACAATATCGGCGCTCTCTGCATTTGTATATCTCACTCGATAGTTGCTTTTACCTTGCACTGTACTTTCTTGCCAGCTTCCGTCCGACAGTTTTTCTATCACGATATCCCAACCTGTTACAACAAATTCCTCACCAAAAAACATCGGATTATTTATAGAGGTATCAATTTCTATCTCAGCGCCGGTGTACTCGTATCTACGTTTTATCCCCGTGATATACTCATCTTTCAGGACAGTTGTTTGAAATGCACCACTACCCGTTAATGTGCCATCTCCCTCTGTAATAGTTCCATTGTTGATAAACGTTCCATTGTTTGTTATTGTGCCATGCACTGTAATAGTGCCATTATTCGTAAATGTTACGTTTTCAGGTATGGTAATAGAATACGCATTATTTGCAGTCAGCACTTTACCTTCAGGCAATGTAGCATCTTCCGTGAGTACAGGTTGTCCGTATGTGAGACCGTCTGTTTTATCCTCAAAGATAAAACCATTCCAATCTTGCCAGTTACTGTTATGTGTGTTGTCAATATTTGCGTAGATAAATGCATTGCCGCTGCCGGTAGTGCTGAAAATACCACGAATGTCGGACCAACCACTGTAGCCCTGGGTTGCAGTAACTGTGCCACCAGATATAGTAACCGCAGTGTACACATTATCAAATCCTTTACCACCGATACCGGGCTGACCATCGCCGCCGGTCGCCACAATTGTACCTCCCTCTATAGTGACCGCACTACTGTATCGAGCAACAGCACCTCTGCCGATACCTGCGCCACTATAGCCGCCAACCGCTGTGATTATACCATTCTTTATGATGATGTTGCCTCCATTTTCATGAAGAGCTCCTCCGATACCTGCACCACGACTACCGCCTTTAGCAAACAATTCACCTGTACCATCAATGCTGACAGTGGCGTTATCAGCTAACTGAAGACCTGCTTTATAGTCGCCACTTATCAGTCTATTTACACTGCCCTCAGCAAGAGTTACATTAACTGTAGAAGCCTCTACTATCTCAAATGCAACTCTATTCTCGATACTGCTCACATCAATATTTACACCGTTTAGGGTTATAGCGTAATTAGTACTGCGGTCATGCACACGAATAACATGACTTGTGGGCTCAGCCGGGTTTTTATTCGATATTGTCAAAGGTACAGGTTTATGTATAAATAAATAAGGAGCATTAAATGTGTAATCTAAACCGGCTGTTCCACCTGTCACCACAAAGTCACCTGTTGTAAAATTCATCGCAACGTTAAAGTACTTAGTATTCTTTGCAGATAAAAAGAGAATTTCTACTTTGTACTGATCGTCCAAATGGTGACTTACTTTAGCATTTATATCAGATGCTTCGGGTATTGTGCTAACGATAGCGTCAACATAATCTTGCACTGCCTGTGTTTTTGTTGCTTGGTCTACGCCGACACCAACCTCTAGCGTTGTGTCGACTATTGCATTCATTACCGTATCTATTGTATTTACAAAATAGCTATAATGAGTGGCTTGTATTGTCAGTGATATATTGCCCGAGTTTAGATTCATCTCGTTGTTTTTAATATTTACCCTAAAACTCAGACTGCCATTAGCACCATCTACATCGTCATCGTCACCGTTGATGGAGGGGATATATCTACTTTCATCTATTTCAATGTCTGATGATGTAACAGGTTTAACCCCTGTAGCCGACAGTCCTGCTATGTTGTTAATCTCTTGAGCAATAAGAGTTGCATAATCATCAATAGAATCAGCTGTAGGAAGGCTAAATGTGTGCCCCTCTATCAGCGCTTTTGCGGCATTTATATCTGTTGCATCTTCGGCGGGTACAACGTAAAATGTCTTTGAAGCCTCTACAAGAGTATCGTTGCTAAATCTTACTCTGTATGTACCCAGCTCTTGCACAGGACCTTTTTCCCATGTGATACCATCTGCCAACTGTTTTTCTGTAATCAGCAATCCTTTATCACCAACAAGTTTAAAGGGTTTCCCCAAAATCACAGGTTCTGCGTTGGCGCCACTTGAAACAGGAATTACTTCTCCTGTATAAAGATAATAATCTTCAACATTTGTTATATATTCCGATTTCATAACATCGGTTTCGAACATTCCGGATCCCACAATGCTACCTGAGCCTACAATTTCTCCGCCGGATATTGATATTTCCCCGAAAAAATTTGTAAGTGTTTTTCCCTCTCCTATCTCAAGGGTGTCATCTTCTTGTAAGTGCAGTGTTACTCCACGTGGAATTTCAGTATTTGTGGGTAGTATTGCTTCGCCATATACAATGCCTTGCGTACCGTTCCATATAATAATCCCTTTCCACTGATCTTGATACGTCCTATCAGAAATAGAGTTGGTTTCTATCCAAGTTTCTCCATCAGTCCATAACATGTCATCACTTACAGTATCATGCTGAAAATTAGTAGTAGCGATTTCTTTTGCAATCAGTTTGCCGGCACGAATCTGTGCATACTTTCCGGTTATAGCCTGACCACCTTCACCACCGACGGCAGTAACAGTTCCACCTCCTACAAATATACGCCCTTCTGTCGATCCACCTATGCCGTCCCCGTCACGACCACCGCCTGCATATAAAGAACCATCGCCTTCGAAGGAAACGTGTGTTGCCCCAATCATATCCACACCTGCTTTGTTGTTACCGGCGATAAGCCTATTTTCGCCCACAAGGGTGATGCTTGCACTTCCACTACGTATCTCAAAAGCAACTGCGTTATCTCGACCGTTTCTATCAATACTTACATTATCTAAAGTCACATTTTGAGCACCAGTAAAATTAGCACTAATTGAGTGAGTGGTGGTCGTTGCACCCGGTGTCGCCATCTGTATAGTTATGCCTCCTTGAAAAAGATGCAGAGTGTCTATATTCGCTTCATACAGATAATGTATACCTGATTTGCCTCCAATAACACGGAAATCCCCTACAATTTCACCCTCCTCGATCGTCTGTGCAGATAATGCTGTCATGGGTATCACCATCACTATCGCGCACAATGTAATCAAGCTTGCAAGCCACTTTTTAATATTTCTTTTCATTTCAACTTCTCCTAACTTCATTTTCATTTCAATCATATAGATTGACAATATAGCCGTCATACTAATAAGGCAGCGCAATATCTCACTACCACCCGTGTAAATCGGGAGTTAAGCAACAGCCAAATTCACGGGTTAAAATCAATAAGTGCTATAAACATTATACTATGATAAGATAAGCAAAACAAGGGTGAAAAATCGTTTAACTTGTAAACAATAACATTTTGTGACACCTTGTTTTCATCAAAAACGATCTCTATATTATCACAACTTATCGCCATGTCGAGTATAGCTTTTGAAATGCCCCCGGTTTATAGTCCAAAGTTAATGTTAGAAAAGCACACATAAAACACATTTCACCTTACACTGCTTGGATAAGATATCCTGCTTATTTTTTGAAGTGTCGAGGGCGGTGTAGCCGTGTATTTACCCTTGATGCTTTGAAAAATCAGCAGTAAAATTCACTCAAGCTGTGAAAGGTATAATTGTTTGTGGCGCAGGTGGTCTGCCGCCGAGGCTGCTGTGCGGTCTGATTTCATTATAATATTTAACCCATCTTTTTGTCAGAACTTCAGCCTCATACATGCTTCCGAACAGTTCTCCATTAAGAAATTCATCTCTCATTCTGGCGTTAAAACTCTCGCAAAACCCATTTTCCCAAGGCGAACCCGGCTCAATATATGCGGTGATTACCCCAGTGTTTTTCAGCTATTTTCTGATCTTATTTGCTGTGAACTCAGTGCCGTTATCGCTCCTTAGATATTCCGGAGTACCGTTCAAGAGCATTGCGTTTGCTAAGGCTTCAATGACATCATTATTTCGCCAACTACGCCTCGGAATGCTGGCAATGCACTTGCGCTCTGCTTCATCAATTATGTTCAAAAATCGTATCTTTTTGCCGTCCATTGTCCTGTCTTCTACAAAATCATAGCTCCAAATATGGTTTTTGTGTTCTGCTCGTAATCGCACTAAACTGCCGTCATTTAGCCATAATCTACGCTTTTTCGACTGCTTTTTAGGTAGTTTTAAACCTTCTTCTCGCCAAATTTGCTCCACTCTTTTGTGATTGATCTTACGCCCATTGTTTCTCATCATGTTTGTGACCATACGGTAGCCCACCCTTCCAAAATTGGAAGCGAGATAAATTATTTCCGACCTAACTTCGTCTTCGTCAGCACGTTTAACCGGCTGATAGCGGTATGTGTTTCGGCTTATTTTTAGCGTCCGACAAGCCTGCCTCTCACTGATTTTATACTTTTCTACAGCGTATTTGACAGCCGCTTTTCGCTTTGTCGGACTCAGAAGTTTTTTGAGCTTACATCTTTTAATATTGCATTATCCAAGCTCAGTTCGGCGACTAACTTCTTTAGTCGCTCATTTTCCTTTTCAAGCTCTTTCATGCGCTTTGCATCGGAGGTCTGCATTCCGCCGTATTGTTTGTGCCAGCGGTAATAGGTCTGCTGGGTGATTTCTGTTTGACGGCAAGCTTCTTCTATTGTCTTGCCTTTCCCACAAAACAGCTCCACCTCCCGTAGTTTGACAACTATTTGCTCCACGCTGTAATTTTTTCTCGCCATTTCCTTCAGCTCCTTTTTGTTAGTTTATCATATTTTTACTAACATTAAAAGTGGTGCAACCTTTGGGGGGGTAAGATCATAAGCAATGTCGCAAAATAGTATTTTCATAATGTATTCCTCCTGACTATATATGGTTTGTATCATCCTATTTTTATATTATATCAATCTATAAAGAATAACAATATAATTTTATGAATATTGAGAAAATTGTTTTCTTTTTATTTGTTGTGCATGTTCAAATTTGCAAAAGACCAAAAAACTAATATGTTGTAAAACTAACTCTGCAATAAGCTATTATTTTTCCAAGGAGTATGATAGTATTAAACTATAACTTGAAACGAGGTGCTACTATGAAATTTGTATTACTAAACACAAACTACGACGAAGCACTATTGAAAATAGAACATTACAACCTTCACCCCGAGTATCTTCCATTCATCGGAAAGCACTATGATTTAAGCAAAATTTTACTTGTCGGAGAAAGTCATTACATAAATAATGC
>CAYJFK010000080.1:0-9156 GCA_964369475.1 uncultured Oscillospiraceae bacterium
GCCACAAAACGCCCTGTGGCTTCAAAAATCGCTTTGCGACCCCTGACAGCGTGTGCCTTCGTCAGTCGAGGCAAGGGGCGAGCGCAGTGCTTGTTGCCTTGCCGAGGAGTATAACGAAGAATGGCGGAGACACACTCTGTCAGGGGCGGGTTCGGATTACATATATCACCCTAAGGTGGTGGTGCAAGTGGAGCATTGTCATGGTGCCACTTGCCAAAAAAATCAGCATTTGCAACAGTGTTCGACTTGGATAAATCATTTTTTCTCCAAGCTGAACACTGTTGCATACTTCTATTCAAGCTCGTGGAGCTTCATTTTATCTACATCGCTTATAGTTTTCTTTTTACCTCTTACAGCGGCGTATATGCCCATTAGGATAATTGTAGGTATATTAAACAATCCTATAATTACGACTATACGAGCCATGTCATCAAGTGCAAGCGATCCGTTCGACATGCCGCTATATGCAAAATTCCCCGCCACCGCCATTAGCGAAAAGAGCACGCATATTGCAGGGAGCACAAGCCCCGGCCACTTTGAGTTTGCTTTTGACAGCGCAAACTGCAAAGCTATGCCTCCAATTATCAAGACTAAAAATATTACTGTATTCCATGCTATACTCATCATGCACCATCCTTTGACTTTTTGTATTGTGAAATAAGAATCTTCGCCGTGTCGAGATCTATTTTTTCGTTTACAGCAAGGCGCTTTATAAGGGCGATATACTGGTCGGCCTCGCTACTTTCGGCAAGTTCTATTTTTTGAATAAGCCTATCAAGTCTAAGCCGTACCGTGGGGTATGTTACCTCGTACTTTTTTGCAATCTCCTTTAAAGAGCCCGATGCCATAAGAAAATTTTTGATAAAGACCGCATCTTCTTCCTCCATGTTCGACATCCATGCAGGGATCATTTCTATTGCCACCTCATCGCCTCCTTTAATTATATTAAGTATAAACTATAATAATGTTAAAGTCAATATTAAATTTTATTTTTATTTTATTGTATTTTTCCTCTTTAGTATAGCTTGGATCAAATACACATAAAATACACAATATTTAAAAGTAAATTTACAAATTAAGTGTTGTTGAAATGCACATTGTCTGATATACTTATATATCGGAACGGAGGTTGTTCATGAGTAATTCACATAAAACATCGATTGGCGGTCAGGCGCTTTATGAAGGCGTTATGATGCGTGGGCCAAAAAACTATGCCGTGTCGGTGCGCACGTCGGACGGGATTGTAACGACGACACACGAAAACACCAGCATAAAGGATAAATACCCCATTTTTAAAATGCCGCTACTACGTGGCCTTTTGAGCTTTTTCGAATCGCTCTCGCTCGGATATAAGACGCTCTCTTACTCCTTCGAGCTTGCAGAGTTCGAGGAGGAAGAACCATCTAAATTCGAGCTATGGCTCGAGAAAAAGCTTGGCGACAACTTTACAAAGGTAGTTATAAGCTTTGGCGCAATTTTGGGCTTTGTGCTTGCAATGTTTTTGTTTATGTATCTGCCCTCGCTACTTGTCTCCTTTGTGGCGGATTTTGTGCCCTCTTGGTCGAGGTCGCTGCTCGAGGGTATAGTTAAAATAGGTATATTTGTAGCCTATCTTGCGGCTGTCTCCAAAATGCCCGACATAAGGCGCACATTCGAGTATCACGGCGCAGAGCACAAGACGATATATGCATATGAAAACGGGCTCGATTTAACTGTTGAAAACGTGAAAAAGCAAAGCCGTCTTCACCCACGTTGCGGCACAAGTTTTCTTCTTATCGTGCTTGTCGTTAGCGTTTTGTTCTCCTCGCTCCCGATAGTTCCCGTAGACAATGTGCTACTTCGTGCAATTGTAAAGATTATACTTCTCCCCTTTGTTGTGGGCGTTTCCTACGAGGTAATTCGCTTTGCAGGCAGGCACGACAATGCCTTTACACGAATGATTTCAGCCCCCGGCATGTGGCTGCAAAACATAACAACAGCAGAGCCGGACGATGCACAAATCGAGGTTGCCATTGCATCTATGCTCCCTGTTTTGACAGACAACAAAGAGGACGACAAGTGGTAAGAAAAATATTAGAGGCGGCAGGTATAGAATCTGCCGCCTTTGAAGCACGGCAGATAGAGGCGGCAGGACTTTCCGAGGAGGCGGCACACAGACGAGCGGCAGGCGAGCCGCTCCAGTATATCCTCGGCGAATGGGACTTTTTCGGGCGCACTTTTAAATGTCAAAAGGGTGTTTTAATCCCTCGCCCCGAAACCGAGCAGCTAATTGAAACGGCACTCGAATATATAGAAAGCGGCTCTACCGTAGCCGATCTCGGTTGCGGCACGGGTTGCATCGCAATAACGGCGGCACTCGAGAGGGACTGTACTGTAACCATGATAGATGTGGAAGATGCCCCCCTTGCGCTTGCCGCTAAAAATGCCAAGCTTCATGGGGTAGATGGCAGGGCTACGGTGCTTCGTCATTCTATTTTTGATGAGATAGACATGGAGTTTGACGTTATTATTTCCAATCCGCCATACATAGTAAGGGACGAGCTCGCAAGCTTGCAAAAAGAGGTATTGCACGAGCCTATCGCCGCACTTGACGGTGGTGTAGATGGGCTTGATTTTTACAGGGCTATTGCCGAGATTTGGGCACCAAAGGCAAGGCGACTTGTAGCCCTCGAGGTCGGCATCGGTCAGGCCGAGGAGGTCGCCCAAATGCTTGCAAAGCTCGGTAAGGTCGAGATAAAAAATGACTACTTTGGGATCGCTCGCATGGTGATATGCAACAGGCAAAAATAAAATAGAAAATTTATTCTAAAATGCTTGCAATTTTCTGTTTTATCTGATACAATAAATTCACTAAGCATGTCGAAATGTCGGCATATTATTAAAAGAGGTGTTAAAAATGGCACGAAACGACAAAAAACCACTACCGAAAATAGAGGTGTCGACAGACAAAAAGCAGGCTCTCGAAAATGCGCTTGCAAAAATAGAAAAGCAGTTTGGCAAAGGCTCTGTTATGAAGCTTGGCGAAAGTGCCGAAATGCAAGTCGAGCACATTCCGACAGGCTCGATTGCGCTCGACATGGCACTCGGAATAGGCGGCATACCAAAGGGCCGTATTATAGAGATATTTGGGCCGGAGTCCTCCGGTAAGACGACACTCGCCCTCCACTGCATTGCAGAGGCTCAAAAAGCAGGCGGCGAGGCGGCCTTTATAGATGTAGAACATGCGCTCGACCCTGTCTATGCGCAAAAACTCGGTGTAGATATAAATTCACTCTTGGTGGCGCAGCCCGACAGTGGCGAGCAAGCGCTTGAGATTACAGAAACGCTCGTTCACAGTGGTGCGCTCGACATTATTGTTGTCGACTCGGTAGCCGCCCTTGTAACTCGTGCCGAAATCGAAGGCGAGATGGGCGATACTCACGTAGGACTTCAGGCAAGGCTTATGAGTCAGGCTATGAGAAAGCTTGCAGGCGGCATTTCCAAGGCAGGTTGTGCGGCGATATTTATAAACCAGCTTAGAGAGAAGGTCGGTGTGGTCTACGGCAACCCCGAGACTACTCCGGGCGGCCGTGCGCTTAAGTTCTATGCCTCTGTGCGTATAGATGTGCGTAAGAGCGAGGCTCTTAAGGTCGGTACAGATGTTGTGGGTAACCACACAAAGGCTAAGGTCGTTAAAAACAAGGTCGCTCCTCCCTTTAAAATTGCCGAGTTCGACATTATGTACGGCGAAGGCATTTCTCGTCTCGGCGAGCTTATAGACATGGGAACAGAGCTTGATATTGTTGCAAAGGCCGGCGCTTGGTTCTCCTATGGCGAGGCAAGGCTTGGTCAGGGCAAGGAAAATGTGCGTGAATTTTTGAAGAATAATCCTGAAATTGCCGATGAAATCGAAGGCAAGATCAGAGCACGACTTATGCAAGATAAAGCGGCGACCGAAAGCACACCGCCGCCTGCATCTGATTCGGCTGACACTGCAAAACCTGCTCCTACCGCCAAGGCAAGTGCCCCTGTTGTAAAGGTGGCAGATCCCGAGAGTGGCTCGCCCAAGGGTAAGAGTCGTGCGCTCGATGTGTCTGCCGAGGATTTTGAATGAGTTTTTACCGCAAAAAGAAGGATGACACCTTAGATGTCGAGAGTCTGTCTCACAGCCTTGTCGTCACGAGGGTGCGTTATATGAAAAATGGCGGAGTTGAACTTTTTTTCGAAGGTGGTTCACTAAAGCTTGCCGACACTTCCTGTAAAAAAGGGGATATATTGTCGCCGAGCGAGTTGTTGTCGCTTGGCGAGCTTTCTGCAAAATACACCTCTATGACAAAGGCGGCCAACTGCCTTGCCGCAAGGAGCTACACAAAAAAAGGGCTCGAGCGGCGGCTTGTCGGTAGCGGTGTTTTAAAGGAAAATGCGGCAGAGGCGTCGGAGTATTTTGAGCAACGTGGATATATAGACGATGAAGGCTATGCCCTTCGCAAAGCAGAGGTCATGCACAGCCGCAAGAATTACGGACGGCGCAAGATTATATCAGAACTAATACGACAAGGCGTGCCTCAAGATATGGCACGTCTTGTCGTTGATTCGTTGCCGCCCGACAGCGAAGCGGCGACCCGTGCTTTTATGGCAAAACGGCTCGATATATCAGAGCAGAGCGGCAGAGATAAGATGTTTCGCCATCTTGCGTCCCGAGGTTTCGGGGCGGAGGATATAAAAAAGGCCATGCAAGACTCGTCGTGGGAGTTTGAGGACGAGTTTTATTACGAGTGATTTTAATTTATTAAAATCACGCTCGTTTTTATCTAAAAAGTTTAGTTTAAGTTAAGAGAAAAGGAAAATGTATGATTAAGTATGCTATGATATCGCTCGGATGTCCGAAAAATCAGGTAGATGCAGAGCGAATGCTCTCGCTTTTGGGTGAGGGGTTTGCTCGGGTCGAGCCGCAGGAGGCCGATGTTGCCATTATTAACACTTGCGGATTTATTGAAGATGCAAAAAAAGAAGCCATCGATGCCATTTTGGAAATGGGTGAATTGAAGGATAGCGGCAGTATGACGGGAATTGTTGTAACGGGCTGCCTTGCCGAGCGCTATCGTTCGAAGATTAAGGAGCTACTCCCCGAAGTCGATGTTATTTTGGGCGCAGGTAGTAATAATGATATTGAAGAAGCTGTTCGTCTTGCGGCGAGCGGCGGCCGTCTTGAGAGGTACGACGACATAGAAATTGCCGACATGGGCGGAGGCAGGGTGCTTACGACACCCTCTTACACAGCATATTTAAAGCTCGGCGATGGGTGCGACAACAAATGTACATATTGCGCAATTCCGCTAATTCGAGGAAAAATGCGTTCTCGGCCGATTGAAAGCCTTCTTGCAGAAGCAAAGGAACTTGCAAATGGCGGCGTTAGCGAGATTATTTTGGTAGCGCAGGATACAACACGCTACGGCGAGGATTTGTACGGTAAAAACAGGCTTGTCGACCTAATAAAAGAGCTTGAAAAAATTGATGGAATTAAGTGGATTAGAATGCTCTATTGCTACCCCGATCGCATGTCAGACGAGCTTATCGAGCACATGGCGAGAAGTGAAAAACTGCTTAACTATATAGATTTGCCGCTTCAGCATGGGTCGGACAGTGTGCTAAAGCGCATGAACCGCAGAGGAACTAAGGCCGAAATTGTCGAAATGCTAACCAAGCTCCGTGCCGCTGTGCCCGATGTGGCAATTCGCACTACATTTATAGTTGGTTTCCCCGGAGAGACGCAAGAGGAATTCGAGGAGCTCTGCGCATTTTTGCAAGAAATGCGTTTTGACAGAGTGGGCTGTTTTGCATATTCCGCCGAGGAAGATACCCCTGCAGCGAGCTTTGACGGTCAGCATACAGAGGAGACAAAGGGGCTTAGAACGGCGCTGCTCATGGGTATTCAGTCGGGCATTTCGAATGAAAAGATTAAAGGCCATGTAGGGCGCACCCTCGATGTGCTTGTAGAGGGCGAGGGCGTCGGGCGCAGTTATCTTGACGCCCCCGAGATCGATGGGCTTGTATATTTTGATGGCATGGGCGAAGTTGGAAGTTATGTTAAGGTGCTTGTAGAGCGTACAGATGAATATGATTTGTTTGGAAAAGTTATTGGATAAATAATATTTACATACAATTTTAGGAGGCATATTATGCAAAGAAATTATGCAGAGGAATCCCTAAAGCTGCACGGCGAGTGGGGCGGAAAGATTGAAATTGTTTCGAGAGTTCCCGTTAAGAGCATGGAGGATCTGTCGCTTGCCTATACCCCCGGCGTAGCGGCACCTTGCCTTGAGATTGAGAAAAATCCCGAGATGGTTTATTCTCTTACACGTCGTCATAACATTTGTGCCGTTATAACGGACGGCTCTGCCGTTTTGGGCCTTGGCGATATTGGTCCTGAGGCCGGAATGCCCGTTATGGAGGGTAAATGCGTACTTTTTAAGGAGTTTGCAGGGGTCGACGCCTTTCCTCTTTGCATTAAAACGCAAGATGTCGACGAGTTTGTGCGCACTGTTGCGCTTATATCGGGCAGCTTTGGCGGAATAAACTTAGAGGACATTGCCGCACCTCGCTGCTTTGAAATAGAGAGAAAGCTAAAAGAAGTTTGCGACATTCCCATTTTTCACGACGACCAGCACGGCACGGCTATTGTGGCTGTTGCCGCCTTGATAAATGCTTTAAAGGTCGTTGGCAAGGGTGATGATGTTAAAATTGTAATAAACGGTGCCGGAGCGGCAGGTATTTCTGTTGCAAGATTGCTGCTGAATATGCAGTATAAAAACATTGTTTTATGCGACAAAAACGGAATAATATGCGAGGGCGACCAAGGGCTTACCTCCGGTCAGCAGGAGATGTCGCTACTTACCAACAGGGAAAATCTGCACGGCAGTTTGGCAGATGCGCTTTGCGGTGCCGATGTTTTCTTCGGGCTTTCTCGCCCTAATCTTGTGACCCGTGAAATGGTTTCCACCATGAATAAAGGGGCAATTGTCTTTGCAATGGCCAACCCAACACCCGAGATCATGCCCGACGAGGCAAAGGCGGGTGGAGCGGCAATTGTTGGTACAGGACGGTCTGATTACCCAAATCAGATCAACAATGTTCTTGCCTTCCCCGGAATTTTCAGAGGGACTTTTGATGTTAGGGCGAGCGATATAAACGAGGAAATGAAGGTCGCCGCCGCACGTGCAATCGCTTCGCTTATATCGGAGAGCGAGCTAAACGCAGATTACATAATACCTGCCCCACTTGACCCTCGAGTAGCAACGGCCGTTGCGAAAGCTGTTGCCGATGCCGCCGTTAAGTCCGGCATTGCGAGGGTGTAGATATGAGCTTTGATTTTAACAGTCTTATACCTGAGTTGACCGTCTCCGACATAGACAAAACGAGAGAATTTTATATTGATAAACTCGGATTTAAGCTGGAATATGAGCGCATAGAGGAGAAGTTTATATTCTTGTCCTTCGAGGGTTCGCAGTTTATGTTTGAGCAGTATCACTTGGCCGGCTGGAACGTGGGAGAGCTTGAATATCCCTACGGTAGGGGGATAAATTTCTCTATTCACTGCTCTGATGCTCAGGCGCTTTACAACAGGTTGAAGTCGTTTGACATAAAGTTTTACAGCGACTTTTCTGTTGCGCACTATGAAACAAATCAAGGCATTGTTGCGCAGGGGCAGTTTTTGATCTTGGACCCAGATGGTTATCTGCTTAGGTTTACCGATTAGATGTTTTACACTTAAAGAGGAGGCGAAGTGTTCGCCTCCTCTTTTTATATCAATATTCAACAAAAAACAAGGGGTGACGATAAATCGTCACCCCTTAGACTGGGGAAAAACTTAAAATCAAGCCCCTTCGAAAGGAGGGGGAGCGGCGAGGGGGCACCCTGATGGTGCCCTCTGGCGTTAAAATCAGCTTTAGCTGATTTCTCAGTTTGGAGAAAACACTTTTTCTCCAAACTGAGGGGTGACGATAAATCGTCACCCCTTGTTCACTCTTAAGACTTACATTGTCTTTATAATTTTCCTTGGACACTTCTCGACACAGACGCCGCATTTTGTGCACTTGTCGTGATCGATAATTGCAAGAGGGCCGTCCATTGTAATTGCTTCGGATGGGCAGTTCTTTGCGCAGATGCCACAGCCGATACAGCCGACTTTACAGATGTTTCTTACAATGCCGCCCTTGTCCTTAGACGAACAAGAGACATTGACTGTGCCAGACTCGGGACGAAGGCCGATGATGCCCTTGGGGCATTCCTTTAGGCAAGCGCCACATGCTGTACACTTGACAGGGTTTACAACTGCCACGCCGTTTACAACCTCGATAGCGTCGAATTTACATGCCTTAACACATGAGCCAAGGCCTGAACAAGCATAGTTACATGCCTTAGGGCCGCCGCCGAGTGCCATTACCGACTTACAATCTTGTAGGCCTGTGTAATCGTACTTGCTTGTTGCATCGTCGCATGTACCCGAGCAGTGAACATATGCCACTTTGCGCTCCGATGTGTCTGCCGCTACGCCCATTATCGTTGCAACTGCCGCTGCGACAGATGCGCCGCCGACAGGGCAACCGCTTACAGGAGCTACGCCATCTACAACATTTTGCGCAAATGCGGCACAGCCTGCAAATCCGCAACCGCCGCAGTTAGCGCCTGGGAGTGCATCCATGATTAGAGGCACTCTCTCGTCTGTTTCTACTTCGAAGATCTTGGATGCCACACCGAGAATTATGGCAAAGATGACACCCATACCGGCAAGCGTACCTGCCGCTGTTAAAATTGCGTTAATATCCATTGTTTACCCCCTTAAAACGGCAGCTTTAGTCCCGAGAAGCCTGTGAAGGCGAGGGACAAAAGCGATGCGGTGATAAGGGCGAAAGGAAAGCCCTTAAATGCTTTTGGAACGTCGTTGCCAGCTGTTCTCTCACGAAGGCCTGCAAAGATTACTATTGCAAGTGTGAAACCAACTGCCGACGAGAAGCCGAATACGACTGCCTCGATGAAGTTGTGACCCTCTTGAATGTTAAGAAGGGCCGCACCGAGAACGGCGCAGTTTGTTGTGATTAGCGGTAGGAAGATGCCGAGCGACTAGGTGCAGATTTCGGCCAGCGTTGGCATCGCCACCACGGATGACAGCCGTGATTT
>CAYJFK010000081.1:0-4884 GCA_964369475.1 uncultured Oscillospiraceae bacterium
CCCTCACTTTCTCCGCCTCACACACAAGGGGCAGAGACGATGCGTCGTCTCTGCCCCTTGTGTAATATTTGTAAATTTAACTCTTTTGCTCTGCGCCTGCCATTGTTTCTAAAACAGATGTAGCAAGACCTGCAATGCCCTGTATCTCGCTTGGGATAATAATCTTTGTTGCCTTGCCGTCTGCCGCCTTTTCAAATGCCTCAAGAGCCTTGATCTTGATAACACCTTCGCCGGGGTTCGATTCGTTTAGCATCTTTATCGAGTCGGCAAGAGCCTTTTGAACTGTCAAAATAGCCTCGGCCTCACCTTCGGCCTCGCGGATCTTTGTAATCTTGGTAGCGTCGGCACGGAGTATTGCAGATTCCTTTTCACCTTCGGCGACAAGAATTTGCGACTGCTTTTCACCCTCTGCCTGCAAGATTGCCTGACGGCGCTCACGCTCTGCCTTCATCTGCTTCTCCATCGCATCTTGAATTTCACGAGGAGGTAGAATGTTCTTTAGCTCGACACGGTTGACCTTAATGCCCCACGCATCTGTCGCTTCGTCGAGGATTAATCGCATTTTGCTGTTGATAAGGTCACGGCTTGTAAGTGTTTCGTCAAGCTCTAAGTCACCTATGATGTTACGAAGTGTTGTTGCAGTTAGGTTCTCGATGGCAGCCATTGGCACTTCAACGCCGTATGTGTATAGCTTTGGATCGGTTATTGCAAAGTAGACGACCGTGTCTATCTGCATTGTAACGTTGTCCTTTGTGATAACGGGCTGTGGGGGGAAGTCTACGACCTGCTCCTTAATAGAGACCTTTTTTGCAATTCTGTCGATAAAGGGGATCTTAAAGTGAAGACCGACCTCCCACGTCGCCTGATACGCACCAAGGCGCTCCAAAATGAATGCCTTTGCCTGTGGCACGATCTTAATACAAGATGCGATAGTACCTATAATGAATATTGCAAATAATATCCATAAAAGTGATCCTAAAAATTGAAATGGCATGATTATTCTCCTTTTAACTAAATTTAACCCAATTTCTTACATTAACATAACTACATTTCAACACCCTCTGCCCTGTCGCTCGCCACTTGCGTTTCCTGCGTATCTAAAGCGCTATCTTGATCTGCATCAGGCGCTGTGGGAGCGGTCGTAGATGTTGTGGGATTTTCCGTAGGGCTTGCTTGTGGGGCTCTTTTTACGAGCGGTTTAACCACGAGCTTAACGCCTGCAATTCTTAGGGCTACAACTTCGGTATCGACAGGGATGTCCTGATCGTTATCAGAACGTGCCGTCCAAACCTGCCCGTCGAGAATTACCTGACCTTCGCCCTTTTCGTTGCTGATACCCATTATAACCCTTGCGGTTTTGCCTATTACACGGTCTGCATTTGTGCGCTCTCTGCCTATCTTAAGCACCCCTGTTATAAAGGGGCGAAGCAGTACAAGCGTTCCTGCTGACACCAAGATAAATGCCGCTGCCTGCAACCAAAAAGGTGCATTTATATAGGCAAATGGCAGTGCTGCAAGTGCGCCTATCGCAAACCATATTGTGGCAAGCCCGAATGTTGCGATCTCCGCAATAAAAAAGCCTGCCGCAAGCAAAATCCATACTGTTGTCATTTGCATACAGTATATCTCCTTCCTTTGTGACGGTTGCCAAGGCAACATAACATGTCACAAAACTATTATACATCAAATGGGTGCGATATACAATATCTTGTCTAATAATGTAATAATTATTTAACAATTTATACAACAAAAGTCCTTATTGCAATGGGACATTGAAGGCCGTCGAGGGGCTGATAAACTTAGAATTCCCAAAACTTAGATCATGCTTTCAGGTCGAACGAGCCTGTCGAAATCTTCGCCCGTCATAAATCCGAGAGAGGTTACAGCATCCTTTAGAAGTAGCCCTTCCTTGTGAGCGAGCTTTACAGCCTGTGCCGCCCTGTCGTAGCCGATGTGAGGGTTAAGGCATGTTACAAGCATGAGTGTTTTGTCGAGATAGCCCTTCATGGCCTCTTTGTTGACCTTAATGCCCGAGACGCAATTTTTGTCAAAGGAGATAATTACATCCTTCAAAAGCCTTGCCGATTGCAAGAAATTGTATATAAGAACGGGCATAAATACATTGAGCTCGAAATTTCCTTGAGATGCGGCAATGCCTATTGCCGTATCGTTGCCCATGACCTGCACAGCCACCATCGTGACGGCCTCGCACTGGGTCGGGTTTACTTTGCCCGGCATTATGGAGCTTCCCGGCTCATTTTCGGGGATAAATATCTCGCCAAAACCGCACCTTGGGCCCGAGGCCATCCAGCGGATGTCGTTTGCTATCTTCATAAGATTTGCGGCAAGACCCTTTATTGCGCCGTGGGCAAATACAAGTTCGTCCTTGGCTGTAAGTGAATGGAACTTATTCTTACTGCTAACAAAGCCCTCGCCCGAGTACATGGCGGCAAGAGGGGCAAAGCCTTCGCCTGCATTTAGCCCTGTGCCAACGGCAGTGCCGCCAATGGCAAGTCGCATTAATGGAGACCTTGCAAGCACTATTTGCTCACGGCTACTCTCGAGCATACCACGCCAGCCCGAGACCTCTTGCGAAAAGGCTATCGGCACAGCGTCCATAAGGTGTGTGCGGCCGCTCTTTATAATTCCCTCGTTTTGTTCCTCGATAGAAAGAAGTGTGCCCCTTAGCATGTCGATTGCGGGGAGGAGATCATCTACCCCACGAATTGCCGCTATGTGCATGGCGGCCGGAAAGGTGTCGTTAGAGCTCTGCGACATATTTACATGGTCGTTTGGGTGAATGAGTTTCTCGCCTGCCATTTCGTTTGCTCTGTTTGCGATTACCTCGTTTACATTCATGTTGCTCTGCGTGCCGCTACCTGTCTGCCACACGACAAGAGGGAAATTACCGTCGAGCTTGCCTTCTTCTATTTCGTCGCAGACAAGGGAGATAAGCCCATATCGCCGCTCGTCGAGTTTGCCGAGCTCGAAATTTGCCTTGGCACAGCCACGCTTTAAGGCGGCAAATGCACGGATTATCTCGGTTGGCATTTTCTCCTCGCCTATTTTAAAGTTCTCGATACTTCTTTGCGTTTGAGCGCCCCAATAGGCATCTTGCGGCACCTTTACCTCGCCCATCGTGTCCTTTTCTATTCTGTACTGCATAAAAGCCTCCTATATATTGTGCATAGCGGTTTTGGGGGTGCTATTTTTCGGCATCTATTAGCTCTATGCTGTTGCCGTCGGGGTCTTCTATAAAGTAAATTCTGCGCTCTAATACCTCTTTAGTTATAATGCCCATTTCTTTGTGCTTGCTGTAAGCATCGTCGAAGCGGTAAACACGAAGTGCGACGTGGTTTTTGTTCTCGTCGAAAAGATAGGGGGCTGTGCGGTTGTGGATATAGCACAGCTCAAGCTGATGTGCCGTTACGCCGTCTGACAGAAAGCGAAGTGAGTATGTATCTCGCTCGAGCTCTCTGCAAACTTCAAGGCCAAGTGCTTCCTTGTAAAAGGCAAGGCTTTTTTCCATGTCGAGGACATGGATGCTGTTGTGCATGAATGTGAATTTCATTATTACTCTCCTTAAACTATATTTCTCTGCCGCATTTCGGGCAAAATGCTATGCCCTGCGGATGTTGCGACAGATCGTCGCCGCACCACATGCAGTAGCGGTCGCCACTATTGGGTCGCTCCTTGGGAGCTTCCCAAGGCTCGCCCCCCTTTACCCACCTTGTGGCAGGGTCGCCTTCCTCGCCTTGGCTTGTTATATCGAAGGTTGAAAAGCGATTTTTGCCCGTTGCGTTTTTATAGTGATATGCCGCCTGAATTATTCCCATTATGACAAAAATCACACCAAACAAGGGAAAGACAATGCCGAAAATGCCTGCCCCACTCGTCATAGATGCGGCAAGTATTGTCCAGAATATTCCGAATATTACAGAAAAGATAGAGCCTATAAAGCTCATTCCCGATGGGCCTCTGCCCGGTTTTATACTTTTCAAAATTTGCCTCCGATACTTGGATTAAATAGGGTGTTGATTAATTTGTATACTTCTTTGCATTATAAGAATTAAATCGGTTCTATGTACTTGTCACACTCGGGGCAAAAGGAGGTCTTTGGCGGTATATCGTTTAGGTTAGTGCCGCACCACTCGCAAATCCGATCTTTTTTAGGCTCATTTGCCGCCCTCTCGGCTGCTTTTCTGGAGGCCTTCTCCTCCGATGCTACCTTTCCGTAGTAGAGCGTGTGCAGGGCACCTTGCACTGTAACGTATAGGCCGGCAAAGAGGAAAATAAGCCCGAATAAGCCAGCGTATATCGTGACAAATAGACCTGCTATTGTAAAAATTATTCCGTAGACAGTCATAAGTGCGGCGGCGCCAAAGCTCATTCTTGCTGTGACTTCGCTGTGAGTCTTTTTTTTCACATGTACCACCCCTTATCTGTTGGCAGGAATTACCTCCAACCAGTAGCCGTCGGGATCTTCTATAAAGTATATGCCCATGTCTTTGTTTTCAAAGCAAACGACACCCATTTCCTTGTGCTTTGCAAGTGCACCGTCGAAATCTTCTACGGTGAAGGCTATGTGATTCTCGTTTTCGCCAAGGTTGTATGGATGTGGGTGGTCGTATAGACATGTTAGCTCTACGCCATGCTCTGTTATGCCGTCTGTTAGAAAGACTATTTTAAAGTTTTCCTTCTCGACTACACGGGACGGCTCGAGGTCGAGTGCCTCTTTGTAAAAAGCTAAGCTCCTGTCGATGTCGGTAACATTGATGTTTGTGTGATAAAGTTTGAATTTCATGTTAAATCGCTCCTTTTTAATATGTTGTCTCTATTATACAATAATGGTGAGGCCTTTGCAAGTGAATGAAATTTAATGCG
>CAYJFK010000081.1:4984-8663 GCA_964369475.1 uncultured Oscillospiraceae bacterium
ATAAGTATTTAATGTAAATATCTCAATATATGCTAATATTTATAAATACATAGATCGTCAAACTAAGTACAATAAAGCACGCCTGCTTTAAAAACAGGCGTGCTTTATAAGGAATACACATAAAAGAGCGAATATTTTTAATTATTTACCAACCTTGGAAAGGGCATCTGCTACGGCAGCCATTATGCCGTTACTACTTGCTGTGGCACCTGCTGCCACGTCGACAGTTGTCGACTGAGCTGCAATAATGGCATCAGGGATAGTTGTGAAAGCAGGATCGGAAATGCCTATCGATTCGGAGTGTGATAGAACGTCGATCTTAGAGATGCTCTCGCCGTCCATAGTTACCTTAACCTTAATCGGGCCGCCGTAACCTTCTGCTTCGCCTAAGTACTCGTTAGCGTTTAGTTGTACTTCTTCAGGCTCTGCAACGACAGGTGCTTCCATATAACCGTAGTGGACATTTAGAAGCTCTATCGCCTTGCGAGCGCAGTCGGCACTTACGGCACCGCATCTTGCACGTCTGATCGGGTCGCTCTGCTCTACTTGGGCTACGCCCTTGTATGTCTCAACAGAAACATCGCAATTTATCGAATTAGCTACTGTTTGCACATCTATAACACCCTCGCCTTGGTAAATGGGAAGGGGTGTTGTTGCATACCATCTGAATAGTTCGGCTATCAGCTCTCTTGCTGAATCGGTGTCAGCACATAGGGAAATTACATTTACAGCGCCTACAAGTGCTCCGCATAATGTACCGGCGCCGTAGCCCTCTTTACCTGTTTTGTACATTTCAACAGGAATACCGGTGAAGGGGTAACCTGCGACGGTCTGAAGCTGACCGAGCATACCCTTTGCAACGCCAAAGGCACATCCGCCTTCGTAGTAGCCGTCGAATGCTATGGTTTCGGCGGTAGCGGCATCGAGCTCTACATATGGGAATGGAAAGGCAGGTGCTTCAGGCGTAGCTGTGTCTGCCGCTTCTGTTGTTGTACATCCTGTTAGCATGGCTGTGCCGCCCAGTACAGCTGTGCCTGCAAGAAGTACAGAAGATTTTTTTAGAAAATCTCTACGTGAAAATGTGTTTGACATGGGTGTCCCTCCTGTTTTTAAAAAATATGCACACTTGCATTAATAATATTTATTATTATACTTGTCGTGTCGATATTCTGTCAAGCTTTTTTGTTTTTTATTCGCCCCTTATAATTAAAGTTATGCATATTACATAAGATAAATTCGCATTGTATGTATAAAACGACCAATAAAAAAGGGAATGACTGTGCTTTTTGACCATTTTCACAAGGTATTGTATAAATTTTAACAATAAAAAATGAAGTTTGCGCCTGCAAACTCCTGCAAATAAAAGCGGATTTTAGGCAAAATAAAGCGGCGATAGAATTTATCGCCGCTTAAAGTTGGTGTGAATATTTGTTTTTTACGCTGCCTTTTCTTGCTCGGCCTGCTTTTCTTGCTCCTCTTTATAAGAGAGTTTTTTGCCGGCCCATATTGCAAATGTTTCGGGGAAACTTTCGGAGTGCACGGTGCGCACATTAAACTTTAAAAGCTTAAATGTAAACTGAATGGAAGGGCCGATAAAGAGTGCAAAGGCGACAGTGCCGAGCCCTACAAGGCCACCGAGCATCCAACCTATTACCAGTGCGCCGACCTCTGTTGCGTTGCGCAGTATGCCGAGCGGTACTTTTGGAAAGCGCTTGGCAAGACCGACCATAAGGCTGTCTCTTGGGCCTGCGCCCATTTCGCTACTCATGTAGAGCCAAGAGGCAAAGCCGAAGATGCCGATGCTGACAAACATCATTACCCAGCGCATTATATAGCTCTCTGGCGTTACGAGCAGTCCCGAATTTAAGAAGAAGTCCATAGATCCGCCGACAATCAGCATGTTGCCGATAGTGCCAAAGCCGATGGGCTCTTTTAGAATTAGGTCGAGGATTATAATACATGCGCCGACAAGCTGTGTAACTCTGCCTATCGAGACCCCCGATACAATGGAAATTCCCGAGTGAAAGACACTCCACGGCGAGAGCCCTAAAAATGTTTGGTAGTTTAGTGCCGTGCTCAGCCCAAATATCACGAGACCGACAAAGAGCTTAACAAATCTCTGTGGATACTTGTACCTAAAAAAAGGGTGCTTACTGCTATCCATAAACTTCCTCCAAAATAATATACTGTTTATTTTACAAATAACAGTATATTACGACACCACCCAAAGGTCAACAAAAAAATAAATCAACCCCAAAATTGCCCCGTACTCCCCAAAAAAGGAAAATAAAAAATTCAGCTTGAAGAAAAACATTCCCCCCAAGCTGAAACTCCGCCTCACAATACAAATCAACCCAAAAATTGCCCCAGCAATTTTTCACCACAGTTCTTACCTCTTACCTCTTACTTATTACCTACACTGCCTCCCAAGAACCGTTGCCCCCATATCGCATAGGAACATGGCAAAGAGCATAACGAGAACCACATGCGGAAAATAGACAAAGCCAATCTGTGACGATATGCCGCCCATGATGGCAGGCAAGAATGTAAGCCCGAGCCTTGATATGCCGACGACAAAGCCCATGTGAGCGGCCGTGTCGCCCTTGCCAAAGCGTGTTTTCATCTCTTGGAGCGAACAGGGGAATATCGGTGCGCATCCAAGGCCGTACAGTCCGAAGGAAATTTCGGGAGGGATGCTTGTGAATATTAAGGAGAGAGTGCCCATGGCAATTAGGGCTATGCCCAGTCTTATTATAGCGAGGTTTGAAAGTAGCTTTGTGATAAAGCCCGTTAAAAATCTGCCGACAGTTATAGCCCCGTAGAATACCGACACTGTAAGGGCTGCCGCTGCGCCTTGGTAGCCCTTTACTTCTATAAGGTAGGTACTGCCCCAAAGTCCGAAGCCGAGCTCTATTCCAAGGTATAGGAAAAAGGTAAAGATGACGGCGGCGACAACAGGGCGGCGGACAAACTGCTTAAATGGGGTTGCGGCAGGGGGGCTTTCCTCCGATAAAACGCTCTTTTTCCACATGGGGACAGAGAGAAATACCGCAACGACAATTGCCGCTTGCATTAGAGAGATTGCGAGGTAGCCATACTGCCACATGCCGGCCGTCATGGCGACACTCATAACGACAGGGCCTACCATAGAGCCGGCTCCCCAACAGCAGTTTAGCCACGATATATGCCGTGCTTCGTATTTGTTTGTGACATATAGCGATACTGCGCCGTCGACAAGTCCTAGTCCCATTCCGAGGGGGAAGGCGAGGAGGTATAGCCACAGCACGGAGCTTGCGAAGAAGTGGAGTGCTATCGAGACAGTCGCAAGGCTTGCACCTATCAGCACAAGTGTTACCGTGCTAAAGCGCCTTCGAAGTGGGGCGATAGACATGTTCATCACGACAGGGCCTATCATCATTATCATGGAAATGGTACCTGCCGCATCTATCGGCGCACCTGTCGAGGCCGCAATGGCGCTCCATGCCGCACCGAGCAGCGAGTTTGGCAGTCCGTTGCCGATAAAGATAAGAAATGTAACAAAGAGTAGCATGGTCTCTCCTTAAGTTGATGAAATTATTCGATCTATGAATTTGTCGCTATATGTCGGATTTCATACCATATATATAGGGTGATAGATGTAATCCGAACCCGCCCCTGACAGCGTGTGTCTCCGCCATTC
>CAYJFK010000082.1:0-416 GCA_964369475.1 uncultured Oscillospiraceae bacterium
ACCCTGATGGTGCCCCCTCGCCGCTCCCCCTCCTTCCGAAGGGGCTATATTTTATCTTTTTCTCCAGCCTGAAAAGCCTATCCAAAACGGATAGGCTTTTTTTATATAGATAAAATCTAACCTTTCATTTAAAAAAATTCAAACACCCAAATTTCATTAACCGCAAGAATCACGCATAATAAACGACCATCTCCTATTTGAACTTTCAAGCTAAAATGTTCGAATAGGAGATGGTCGTTAAACGTGGCTGTGGTGGCCGAAATATATGTATTAGATTTAAATAGGCCAAGTTGCTATATTTTTATTTCTCAAAGTATTTGCTGTTACGTGCCAGTGCAAGGTCGAGAAAGTTTACCTTGCCGTCGCCGTTTATGTCGGCATTTTGGTCTACACCATCATCAGAGGTGCTTTTATTA
>CAYJFK010000082.1:426-2503 GCA_964369475.1 uncultured Oscillospiraceae bacterium
CCTGTGGGGGTTTTTTTTTTGTGGGGGGCCCCGGGGGGGGGGGGGGGGCCCCCCCCCCCCCCCCCCGCCGCTTATCCTTCTATAAAAAATTGCCAAAGCAATTTTTAACCATAGCTCTTACTTCTTAGTTATTAGTTCTTACTTAACCCCTTTGCTTACATCGCTTACAATCCGCAAAATTCCCTCCGTTAGAACTATCACCAAAACAAGCAGTAAACCTGCCCACATCGGACTTATGTACACCTTGCCGCCAAAAACAATAGGCATCGCCCACAGCTCTAAAAACGACCACCCAATTACAGCCGCCGATATGCCCATCAGAACTGCTGCTCCGTGCACAAAGAAGGATAAGCCACCTTTATTATGCATATGTATCAGCGCCATTGCGGCCATCAAGGGAAGTATTACAAGAAGTCCTCCCACACCTCTCCATGCTCCGTAGACAAAAAGAGCAATCAGCGTGCCGACACAGCAGGAAAAGGGTGAGAAGTTTTTAAGTTTAATATATCGATGCATTGCGAGTAGGATTATTATGTTAATAGCTGTGAAAAAGCCTATTTGCGGTAAATCAAAGGGAGTGGGGAGCCTAAGCTCGTACATGACAAAGCTAAGCACAAAAAGCACAAACATTGATAGATACATTTTTGATTTTGTTTTGGGGTTCAAAAATCCCACTCCCCTTTCACTACGCTATCAAGTGTACAATATTACATCTCCATGTTCGACAATGTCATATCCTATGTTAATCAAGGTACTGCTTACAATGCTTAAAGCTGCATTTGCAAGGACGTTAAATGGCGAAAGAACCAACGCATATTCCATGACATGACCGGTTATACTGGCTACTGACGCATGTGCATACCCTCCATTGACAATTACACGATCAGCTCCGTCGGATTCAATATTGTAAGTCGTATGCAGCCTTCCCTCTTTAACATATTCATATGAAAAATAACCGCCATTAAAACTCTGCGAACCTATATCAAATCTGTACCCTATGCTTAAACCATCTTGATAGTAGAAATGCTCAGAATAGGAATGTTGCCACGACAGCCTTTGAGGAGAACTATCTCTTGGTGTAGCTGCACTTTCGTGAATTCCTTTAGCATACCAAGTCAAATCCACATAAGTACCCGATGTATCCATTTCCATCCTGTATGTATCTCCACTAGAATCATATCCAATAGCAGCTGTGGATACAGTGTCGGTACTTAGCGCAAAAGGCACTGCACTCCACTCCCAAGTTAATATAACAATAAATTTAGAGTCTTGCCCTGATATCGTTGCTAAATCTGTATCTGTGGTTAAATCAACCCACGGACTTGCCGCACTATATAACGCATCTCTGTATGTTTGCGGCACAATTTTTCCTTCAAGCGTTACGAGCTCTTTCAAGGCGGCTATTTGCTCGCTGTTGTACCCTGCCCCCACAAGAATTTCCTCGTCAAGCTTTGCCCTTTTTAGAACTTCGGCTTCATAGTCAAAAGCTCTAAACTCTTGAATATCAGCCAGTGTTAACCCCATGTCTAAAAGCTCGGCATTACTCTTTAACTCCATCTCTCTATAACGCTCATATTCGTTTATTGTTTCTACCGTTCTCTGCGGCATAACTTCCTCTGCCTGCATACCTGCACTCGCCCCAACAGGGAGTATACCGACGAGCATAACAACGCACATAATAATTGCTAACAATCTTCTCTTTTTCATTTTCATTCTCATTTTCCATTTGGCATTCGCCAAATACATCAAGCAGACTTCACTTTCACACAATCGATTGTTAATACAATTATATATATATATGCAAAATGTCAATATGCCTCACTCCGAAACATTCCACAAAAAACCAATTGTATTTTTGTATACAATGACTGTTTTTTTTAATTAAAACACAAAAATTTTATATTTTTCTCATTTTTGAATCACCATTCCTAATTTTATAACTAAATTATACAATATCACCAACAATATGTCAACGCCCCACTCCACAAAAAAGCGGCGTGGGCCCCAAAGTGGCCCCCCCCAAATACATAAAAAAAAAAATTACAAAACCAATTTTAAAAAAAACACTTAAATATTT
>CAYJFK010000082.1:2513-8392 GCA_964369475.1 uncultured Oscillospiraceae bacterium
CCCAACAACAAAAATACGGGCGTGGTCCAACACCGCCCCCTACCGCCACTTATCCTTCAATAAAAAATTGCCAAAGCAATTTTTAACCATAGCTCTTACTTCTTAGTTCTTAGTTCTTAGCTCTTAGTTCTTAACTCTTACCTCTTACCTAACTCAAGAACTACTGCTTCTCCGGCTTAGGCATACAATCCTTACGAGACAAATTAACTCTGCCCTTCTCGTCGATCTCCATAACCTTAACCTTAATTTCATCGCCAACGCTCACGACATCTTCGACCTTCTCAACCCTCTTGTGGTCAAGCTTGCTAATGTGAACAAGGCCTTCCTTGCCGGGGGCAAACTCGACAAATGCACCAAATGTCATAAGTCTTGTAACCTTGCCTACAAACTCGCTGCCAACTTCGGGATCTTTAGCAATTGCCTCTATCATCTTAAGCGCACGATCGCCCGACTCGGCATCGACCGCCGCAATGAAGATCGAGCCGTCGTCCTCGATGTCGATCTTGCAACCTGTGTCAGCAGTAATCTTCTGAATAACCTTACCACCAGGTCCTATAACCTCTCTGATCTTGTCTACATCTATAATAGTTCTGATCATCTTAGGCGCATACTTCGATAGCTCTGCACGAGGGGCAGGGATAACAGGGAGCATAACATCGTCTAAAATCTTGCATCTTGCATCGAATGTTATGTCAAGCGCCGACTTTATAATTGGGGCTGTAAGTCCGTCTATCTTAAGATCCATCTGAATGGCTGTAATGCCGTCCTTTGTGCCCGCTACCTTAAAGTCCATGTCGCCAAAGAAGTCCTCGATGCCCTGAATGTCAACAAATGTCATCCATCTGTCGCCCTCAGTGATAAGACCCGACGAAATACCGGCAACAGGAGCTTTAATCGGCACGCCTGCGTCCATAAGAGCAAGTGTCGAGCCGCATATTGCACCCTGCGAGGTCGAGCCGTTGGAGGATAGAACTTCCGAAACAAGTCTTATTGTATATGGGAATTCTTCCTCTGTCGGAAGAACTGGAACAAGCGCCTTTTCAGCAAGCGCACCATGACCTATCTCACGACGGCCTGCACCTCTCGAGGGGCGAGCCTCGCCGACCGAGTAGGAGGGGAAATTGTAGTGGTGAAGGTATCTCTTGTACTCCTCCGAGTCGATACCGTCGAGTAGCTGTGCCTCACGCATTGTGCCAAGCGTTGCAACTGTAAGCACCTGCGTTTGACCTCTTGTAAACATGCCTGTACCGTGTGTGCGAGGTAGAAGCGATACTTCCGACGCCAAGGGGCGCATTTCCATAAGCTCACGACCGTCGACCCTCTTGCCCTCGTCGAGCAGTGCACGGCGAACAACATGCTTTTGTGTTAGATAGATAGCTTCTGCAAGCATTCCGTCTGTAATTTCCTCATCGGAAAAATGCTCTCTTGCCTTGTCCGAAACAATGGCAAGTTTTTGGTCTCTAACATTCTTATCGTCGTTGAATAGTGCCTCACGCACCATATCTACGGCAAATTCTTTATAGCTTGCAAGGAAGTCCGCATCGAGCGCTCTCGACTCGAAAGGAATTTTCTCCTTGCCGATCTCCTTAACCATGTCATTTATAAATGCAACCATCTTTGTGTTTTCTTCGTGCGCCGCCATAATTGCATCGTACATCTGACCATTCGGTATCTCGTTTGCGCCTGCCTCTATCATAGCCACCTTGTCGTGAGTAGATGCAACTGTAAGCGTTAGATCGCTCTTTGCACGCTGCTCCTCGGTGGGATTCATTATTAGTTCTTCATCTATCATTCCGACAGAGATAGATGCAATTGGCCCATTCCACGGAATGTCCGATATTGCAACGGCAATCGATGCGCCGTTCATTGCTACTATCTCGGGAAGGTGATCGCCGTCTGCCGACATAACTGTCGTAACAATGCAAACATCGTTTCTCATATCCTTGGGGAAAAGGGGGCGCATAGGTCTGTCGATAACACGAGAGGCAAGTATAGCCTTCTCGCTCGGTCTGCCCTCACGCTTCATAAACGAGCCGGGGATTTTACCTACTGCGTATAGCTTTTCTTCAAAATCGACCGATAGGGGGAAGAAGTCTATACCGTCCCTCGGTCTCTCGCTCATTGTTGCTGTGCAAAGCACGGAAGTTTCACCGTAATGCACAAGACAAGACCCATTAGCAAGCCCTGCCATCTTACCTACCTCGACCTTAAAAGGACGACCGGCAAGCGTCGTTTCAAACACTTTGAAATTCTCAAACATTTTTTATTCCTCCATTTCTCTTAACCTATATAGTATATCACGAAAAATATGAATGTACAGTTAATTTTTGATGAATTCTTAATTTTTTTGAGAATATAAAAAAGCTTGCGTTTTAGGGCAAAAAACACACAATTTAACAGCACACTGAAGGGCAATCGCCTTTAAGCACCTGTTGAATATTATTTCATTGATTTGAATATAGTGTTATTGACAAAATATTAGCTTTATTGTATAATATAATTAGTTAATTATGTATTATTGATATAGTTTGCTAAATTGCTTATATTTTATCGTTTTATGTATATCGTATACAAAAATACAATATACATTTTGTAGAGTATTTTCGCATAAGAGTTATTGACATTTTGAATATATATATATATATATATATAATTGTATTAACAATCGATTGTATGAAAGTGTAGTCTGCTTGAGTTGTTTGGCGAATGCCAAACGGCAAAGGAGAATTAAAATGAAAAAGAGAAGATTGTTAGCGATTATTATGATAATTGGAATCATGACATCTTTGGTCACGTCAACAGTAGCGACAGATTATGGAGTAGCTAACGAGGTTAGCGATTTAGAGCTTTCCGCTATGTTCAACTACGCAAAGCATATGCCTAATAGCGAAAAAACAATGGAAATTTCAAATCACACAGAAATTTTGGATGGTGAGCTGGTGGATATTCGTGTGGAAACATATGAGGTGCACGCTCCACAAAAGCGTTCAGAGATGAGCTTGTTTAGTTCGCCGGGAGTAAGAATTGAACAAACATCTAAAGCTGTGATATCTAGAGCCACCATTACTGAACAGAGCGGAACTAGTCAAGTTAACGGAAGCGATGAAACTGATAATGTTTATGGATATGTTAAGGTATTCTATGACAAATTATCTTATTCAAGTGGTCGGGAAGATTTTCTTATTACAAAAGTCTCTGGGGGATATTCTCTAAGCGGCGATGACGGAGTATCTGTAAAGAGCCAAACTGTGCAGTATGCTTCTCCTACTCAAATGGAACCTAACAGAGGAGCTACTAAATATCCCGGAACGAGAACCAGTTGGAGTTATAACACTGGATATTCCGGTTACTCAAACCCTCTTGTAATCGTCGGAGCAAAAGCAACATTTTTCTGTGGAAGACCACAAACATCAGCAAGTAACTATTGGAATTTTGAAGTGTCAAACACTATTCAACATGCTGCTTCTGCTTAAAATTCAATGCTCTGTTTCTTTAAGCAACCGTAAAAATTTTTACAGCAAATAACATTTTTATAGCAGGGAGAGGAGAAAATATGAAGAAAATTATGCTGTTTTTGTTGACCGCAGTATTTCTCCTGTCGGCAAGTTTCGACATATACTATGGAGTTGAATTAGTATACCACTATAACAATACATATAATTCGTTTTGGAGAGATCTCCATGTGTTTGTTTCTCAACCTGCCTTTTATTTTTCCGGTATAGTGCTTCTACTTAGTTTTGTTAAAGGTCGTGGATTTGCCATAAAACCACATGTGTTTTACAGATATCTGTTTATACTATCTGTTTTTGCCACGCTCTGTTATATTGCGATAGTAGGCAACCTGTTTATGGGTGGAGGATATGGTATATTCTTGGATTTACTCCTCTTTGTCCAAGCAAACCCTGCAATTTTTGCCCTTTTAGGATTTCTCATGTCAATGGGGGTATACGGATACGAGAGATCAGCAAAGGCAGAATAAGTTTTATGACACAAACAATAAAGCCCTGTGCACCATGCACAGGGCTTTGCAGCTTGGAGAAAAAGTGTTTTCTCCAAGCTGCAAAAATCAGTCAAGCTGATTTTAACGCCCTCGGGGCGGGAATTTTACGCCAGAGGGCACCCTGATGGTGCCCCCTCGCCGCTCCCCCACCTTCCGAAGGGCTTGATTTTATGTTTTTCTCCGAGCTGCAAAGTCCTAACTTTTTTACTCATGCATATTCCAAAACCATATCACATTGTGTTATAATAAATTGTAGATTTAATAACATTCGAGCTTCTCGATTAAAGCGGTATAGAAATGCCGACACCATCGGGTGCTTACAAAACAAGGAGGTCACTTTATGAAACAAAAAGAATCTTGGGGCAGTGCTATGGGGTTTATCCTCTCCTCCATCGGCTATGCCGTTGGGCTTGGAGCTATTTGGCGCTTTCCTTATGTTATCGGCACATCGGGCGGCGGCATGTTCCTTATTGTCTGCGCCGTACTCTCGATAGTGGTAGCCGTGCCGCTACTGCTCTGCGAGCTTACACTGGGTCGCACAACGGGCGAGACGGCAATTGTCGGTATGCGCCAACTTGCAGGCAAGGGTAGCCCTTGGGTAATGTTTGGCTGGACAGGGGTTGCCGCCGCCTTTGTCATGATTTCCTACTACGTCACGGTCGTTGGCGATGTGCTCTACTATGTCTACAAAGGCATAACGAGCGACATAACAGCACTTCCGCAAGCCGAGCTTTCAGGGCTATACGACACACTCCAAGCCTCTGCCCCATCTAAACTTTTTTGGACCGTTCTAATACTTATCGCAAGTGCCGCCATATTGTGGCAAGGGGTGCAAAAGGGCATCGAGGCGGCCTCTAAAGTGCTTCTTCCGCTACTATTTGTCTTTTTATTCGTGCTCGCCTTTAGAGGTTGCACAATGGAGGGGGCATCGGTCGGCATAACATGGCTCTTTACCCCCGACTTCACAAAGCTTAACATGACGACAATAATGTCGGCCCTATCACAGGTATTCTTCCTTGCAGGTGTCGCCCTATCCTCTGCCTTTGCCTTTGGAAGCTACCTCGACAGAGAAAAGAGCGACATACCATTTTCCACAATAGTTATTGTGCTCTCAAACTTCGCCGTAGCAATTTTGGCAGGCCTTGCAATATTCCCCGCCCTTTTCTCCTACGGCATGGAACCGAACGCAGGAGCAGGCCTTGTATTTATGGCAATGCCGGTCGTTTTCGGCGACATGGCAGGCGGTCGCATTTGGATGACGGTATTCTTCTTCCTCGTACTTATCGCCGGCATGACCTCTATTCTCGGCCTATTCGAAGGCCTTTCAGCGACCCTTGCCGATGCATTTGGCAAGTCGAAAAAGCAAATGCTTTTAATCTTAACCCCACTTATCGCCATATCCTCCCTCCCTGCCATATTGGCATCTACCCTATTAAAGGATGTAACGATACTCGGCATGGACACATTTACCTTTATGGACTTTTTATCGGTCGGCCTACTGGTGCCTGTCGGCGCACTTATTCTAAATATATATGCCGCCCACAAATACCCCTTCGAAAAGCTCGCCGAAGAAGGCTCTGTCGGGGCAAAACACTTTAACATTCCGCTATGGCTTGCACCTATTTTAAAGTATGTAATCCCAGTTATAACGGCGGTCGTTTTAGTGGCAGGTGTTGTATCCTATATATAATCTTTGCTTATAGCGTTCAGGTCGACAGTATAATGGCAAACAAAAAAACTCATATAGAGCAACCAATCTAAGGGCATTATTAATTTTATGTTAAAATTGATGGCCGCTTTTGTGTTGTTTTTGTATAATTTCTACCTAGGGTGATAGATATAATCCGAACCCGTTTTTGAAGCCACAGGGCGCCTTGTG
>CAYJFK010000083.1:0-7732 GCA_964369475.1 uncultured Oscillospiraceae bacterium
AAGGCAATGCTTGTTGCCTTGACGAGGAGGATAACGAAGAATGGCGGAAAAACAGACCGTTTTGAGGCAGGTTCGGATTATAGGTGTTTCCCTTGCTAAGCCAAAGACATTTGCTTCAAATTGGCGATGCGCTTCCTCCATAGATACTGCTTCAACCATTCCGTAGCCCCCATAGCCCGCATTATTAACAAGGACATCAATCCGACCTTCTATTTTAATAATATCCGACACAACAGCACTTACATCTTGGTCTGAAGTTACATCCATTTTATATACCTTTGCACCAATTTCTTCTATATCACGCATTTTTTCAAGCCTTCTTGCGCCGGCATATACTGTATGGCCTTGCTTTATAAATTCTCGAACTGCAAGCTTACCAAACCCTGCGCTGGCTCCTGTTACTAATACAACTTTGCCCATATTTCAAGCCTCCAATTAATTTACATCATGTTTGTTATTAGCATCTTATCATATAACCTACATTGTGTCAAGTATTTCGCTAAATTTATTTACAACTTGTTAATTATATGATATAGTTAATATAAATTAAAGCGAGGTGTAGTTATGGAGTTTAAAAGAGCAAGAAAAAAAGAGCAGTTCGAGCAGAGGGAGACAGATATTATAAACTCTGCAATTTCTATATACGAGGAGCACGGATTTGAAGAAGTGACCTTTAGCAGAATTTCCGAAAACACAAAATTTACAAGGCCTACAATCTACTCATATTTTAAGACCAAAGAAGAAATAATGTTAAGGCTTACAGAGATCTATCTCGAGAAGTTTGTGGCATGTTTTGAGAGCAAGCTAAGTGTAGACGTAAAAAAAGACAATGAATTTGTAGCAAACACGCTTACAGATAGCTTTTTAGAGGTCGGCGAATTTATTCATTTGTACACAGTTCTCTATTCTATAATCGAGAAAAATGTATCGGTAGAGGCTTTGGCACAGTTTAAAAGAGATGTGATAGGTCATCAGATGACATTGGCAAGTTTGATAAAATCGGTATATACCAATTCAAGCGACGAGCAAATATATAATTTTTTGATTTTTTGCCTTTGCTTTGCAAGCGGCATTTGCCCTATGAGCGTGGAAAGTCAGCTTCAAAGGGAGGCTATTAAGTTATCGGGAACAGGGTATGTAACCCCAAATTTTGAGAAAATTTTTAAAGACACATTGGTTATATATTTGGAAAAGCTCAGTATGTAATGTAGCTTTACAATTATTTTGCGCATGACATCTTAACATTTACCCTTTACTCAAAAAGCGTAACACAAAAATAGCAACCAAGGAGAATGCCTACACAAGAGCATCCTCTTTGGTTGCTGTTTTTAAATATTGGTTATAATCAACCCCTCGGACGGTTGCCACCCGGCATAGTTCCACCCGGCATACTTCCTCCCGGCATACTTCCTCCCGGCATAGTTCCTCCCGGGCGGCTATTAGGCTGTGTTCCTGCACCCATAGCATTTGTGTTTAACGATACTGCATTGCCGTTTTCATCTGTTATGCTACCGCCTGTCATGCTGTATGTTCCCGTTACGTCAAGATATCCATCTCCACCGGAATAGACAGCGTCTACATCCAAAACAATATCTCCACCCTCAATAATTAAATCGCCGTTTGAGTCTATACCATCGCCACTGCATTTTAGATAAATATTACCGCCTGCAATCTTAACAAATCCTGCGTCGCTGTTTGCATTTACGGCATCGTCTAAAACGGTAACGCTCATGTCGCCACCATTAATTGTAACCGTTTCACCCTCTATTCCCTCGTATCCGTTTTGCACTGTAACGTCTATATTGTTTATTATTAAATCGGTGTCGGCATGAAGCGCATCATCACCCGAAAGAATATCAAAATATCCGCTGTTTATCGTAAGCACCCCATTGGCGTGCACGGTGTCCTCGTAAGAGTTTAGAATAAACTCGCCACCGTTTATTGTAATATTTGTACCTTTTAACGAGCGCATACTGTCCTCAAGCAGATCTGTTGCCGAAATTGTATTCCCCGAACCTTCGCCTCTTGTAATTTCGTTTAAGACCTCTACAAATCCGCCACCGGTTGTAATATCAAAACTGCCTCCATCTATCTGCAAAGTCTGTTCGGCTGCAATCCCGTCGTGCAAGGCATTGACTACTATATCTCCACTCGTGATAATAAGGTTGCCTTTTTCTAAGTCCTCGTCGTTAGATGTCCTAATACCATCCCTACCGGAGGTAACATTTATACTTGCATTTTCAATCGTAAGCAGATCTTTTCCCTCTATGCCATGTTCCACTGCATTTACCGTTATCTGCGCATCTTCTATTATCAGGTCATCACGGCTATCTATTCCGTCCATGTATAGCGTGTTGACCGTTAAGCTTCCCTCTCCTGTTATGGCTGTATCTGCCTTCGAGTAAATAGCAGCAGAGGGAAATTCTGTATCTGTTGTGGTGATAGCCCCTTGAGTTACAGTGTTTTCCCCCTTAAGCACTATCACAACATCTTGAGCCTCTATAATGCTTATCGGCGTCCCTCTATCACTCGTGATGTTAGCGCCACTTAGCACAAGATAAACAATACCGTCGTCAGCCTCTTTATCAACATTAACCGTTATGGTATTTTCAATATAATCCCCCGAAAACTCGTAAGTCCCGCTCTGAGTAATAAGGATTTCTTCGTCGTTCGAGAAAACCTTACCCTCTCCTAAGGCTTCAGTGCTATCTTCAATAGGTGCAGAAACCTCCTCTACTATCGAAGCATCTTCTGTGCTTAATTGATTTTCTGCATTTTCATCTATATTGGATTCAGGTTCGCTTGTATCCTCTGTATCTACTTGTATATCACTTGTATCCTCTGTATCTACTTGTATATCACTTGTATCCTCTATATCTTCTTGTGGATCTCTTGTATCCTCTACAACTTTTTCAGAGCCGTTTGTATCGGCAGAACTGTCCATACCTTCGTTTGCCTCACAACCGGCTAAGATAAAAGTTAAAATTGCAGATAAAATTAATATATACCTCTTCAAAATTACATCCTCCTAAGTCAAATTATTTGTATTTTTTATATCATACTATTGTGTATGTTACATGTCTATTATAGTCGCTCAACTTAAAACTTACTTTAAAATTGAATTTTTTATAATATTATTTCGCAATTTATTTTCGGTAATTAGTGCCATATTATAAACTTTATCACTTGTCGCCACAAAGTAAACGCTTGACATATTTTTACTCGGATATAAGGAAGATCGTTTTATGCTATTAAAATGTCTAAAAAAAAGAACGTTGATCAACGTTCTTTTTTGTATGTTTTACAAAATAACCCCAACGATGCACTCTTGACCGTTGAGTCTACATTCTACGACTGCCTAAAAGCTCAAGTTAGATACAATGCCCTTTAAATCGGCAACGATTTTTTCTATGTCGTATGTGTCAAATCTCGCAGTAGCTCCAAGCATACTGATGGCAGCGACTACCGAGCCGTTTATTATTATAGGTACAGCAACGCAAGAGAGCCCTATCTCGAGCTCGTCCTTATCTCTCGAGTAGCCCAAACTTCTAACATTTCTAAGTTCCTCTTGCAGTCTGTCCCAGTCGGTTATCGTGTTTTCGGTAAACTTTTTAAGGGTGCACTTTTTGTATTTTTCCAAAACAGAGTTGTCGGAAAACGCAAGCAAGCATTTACCGCTCGCCGAGCAATGACTTGGGGATATACTGCCAAGCTCGGGCACTGCGTTTAATATATTGCCTCCCGCATTTGTACGAAAAACCGATATTTGTGTTGGCTCTCCATCGGAGAAATTGTTTAGCGTGCTTATCTGCACACACTCACCGTATATAGCCCCCATTTCTGTTGCCGCTTCCGACAATAAGGGCACAAAGGAATAGTTTTTTTGGAACATCTGCCCAATAAAATAAAACTTAGGGCCTATCCCGTAGCTAAGGTCGTTGCTGTCTTGATAGACATATCCACGCTCTTTTAATGTTGATAATATTCTATGAACAGTGCTCTTATAGAGGTCGAGATCGCTCGAAATCTTGTTGATTTTTGCCTTGCCCCCATTTGCATGAATGCACTCTACAATGTCGAAAAGTTTATCTATCGCCGAACTTTTGCTTTCGCTTTGTGTGTTTTTTTCTTCCATATCATTTCTCCTTTAAGGGGATTATTACAACTCACTATACCACAATTCACACTCAACATTCAAGTATTTCCGTATGACGGAACAAAGTTTCATCATTTTAACTAAATATCCTAAACATATTTATATCAATTGCACATTGTATATAGGAGATCAAAATGTTATAATATTATAGAACTTAATTCTGTATTATGGAACTTTTGAGGTGTGATAATGACAACTTTTTCCGATATAATAAAATTCTACATTGAAAACGGAGCAAAAAACTTTGTTTTTATAGGAGAAGCAGGCAGTGGCAAGAGTGAGGTTTCTATTAACTTTTCCTCCTATCTTGCAAAAACATTCGGCAAACCCGTTCATTTTTTCGACATGGACATGACAAAGCCACTCTTTCGCTCGAGAGACGTTGAAGATGCGCTAAAACAGCACGGTGTATCTGTGCACTATCAAGAGCAGTTTATGGATGCTCCAACAATTGTCGGCGGCGTGCGCAGGGCTTTGCGAAACGAGCATCATTTAACCGTGCTCGACGTTGGTGGCGACCATATAGGCGCTCGCAGTATAGGTGTATTCGAGGAGCTTATAAGTAGCGATAATACCGTTGTGTTTTATGTCTTAAACAGCTTTAGACCTTGGTCTGGCGGTTTCGAGGATATAAACGAAACATTTGCAAAGATTATGGCGGTAACTCACCTTGACCCCGATAAGATACAGATAATTTCAAACCCAAACATTGGAGCAGGAACGGAAATTTCACATTACAGAGCAGGAATTGTTAAGACGAAAGAAATGATAAGCCCTCACAAAGAGCCCGTTTTTTCCTGTGCTTCTCGCAGTGTGTACGGTCAAATGGAACAAGATGAAAGATCACTTGTCTTCCCTATTGACTTGTATATAGATATTGAATTAGTTATGTAAAAATGAAAGGAGATACAATAATGCCAAAGGTAGAAGTTATAGCGGAACGCTGTAAGAGTTGTGGGTATTGCGTTAAGTTTTGCCCAAAGAAAATTCTTGTAATCGGAAACGAAGTTAACAGCAAGGGTTACGAGTATGTAGCGGTAACCGATCAAGATCAGTGCATAGGTTGCGCTCAGTGCGGTAAAATTTGTCCCGATGGGGCACTAAATATTTATAGATAGGAGGCATTAAAAAATGGCAGAACAGGTATTTATGAAAGGCTGCGAAGCTATCGCAGAGGCGGCAGTGCGTGCAGGTTGTAGATTTTTTGCAGGCTACCCCATTACACCCCAAAACGAAATCCCCGAGTATTTCTCGAGAAGAATGCCTCAGGTCGACGGCTCTTTTGTACAGGGCGAGAGCGAAGTAGCATCGATAAACATGGCATATGGCGCAGCTTCGATGGGCGTTAGAACAATGACGAGCTCGTCGAGCACAGGTATTTCGCTAAAGAGCGAGGGCATATCATTTTGTGCATCGGCAAGAATTCCCCTTGTATATGCAAACATAGCAAGAGGCGGCCCCGGAATTGGCTCGATTCAGCCTGCACAGCAGGACTACAATCAGGCTACAAAGGCATCGGGTAACGGTGGATTTAGAATGATAGTGCTTGCCCCCTCAACGGTGCAAGAGGCAGTCGATATGACATACAACGCATTCGACCTTGCCGACAAATACAGAAACCCCGTTTTGATACTGTCCGACGGTGTTGTAGGCTCGATGATGGAGCCTGTTGTTCTTCCCGAAATGATTAGCGACGAGAAAATAGCCGAAATTAAAGAGGGCAAGCGCTCTTGGGCATGTGTAGGTCATCCGCTCACAGAGAAGCGTGGATGGATACAGCCCGGTCAGTGGAATACGCTCGAGCTTCAAAAATGCAACGTCGAAGCGGCAGAGCTTTACAAGTCTTGGGACGAGATATGCGACGTAGAGGAATTTATGGTAGAGGATGCCGAGTACATTATAACGGCTTACGGCATATCGGCTCGTGTTGCCAAGAATGTTGTTAAAGACTTTAGAAAACAAGGCGTAAAGATCGGCCTAATCCGCCCCAAAACAGTATACCCCTTCCCAACATCCAGCTATGACAAGCTCGACTTTAACAAGGTAAATGGTATACTCGATGTTGAAATGTCGATCCCCGCACAGTTCGGCCTTGACGTTGAGGCGGCCGTTATGGGTAGATGTGAGATTTCCTACTGCCTATGCTCAGGTGGTAACCTAATGAAGAAGAAGGCCGTTACAGATGCGGTTAACAAAATGATTAACAAGTAAGGAGGACGTAAAGTGGAACTTATATATACACGCACAAAAACACTTCAAAATGTAACATCGGGATTTTGTCCGGGATGTATGCACAGCACCGTTATAAAGCTTATTGGCGAAGTAATGGAAGAACTTAATGTCGTAGACAAGACATCATGCGTGCTTGGCGTTGGCTGCTGCGGCCTTCATATGAACTATATGGCATACGACAACACAACAGCCCCTCACGGCAGAGCATGTGCTGTTGCGACAGGCATGAAGAGGGCAAACCCTGACACGCTTGTCTACACATATCAGGGCGACGGAGACCTTGCCGCCATCGGTCTTGGCGAGACACTATCGGCTGCAAACCGTGGCGAGAACTTTACCGTTATTTTTGTCAACAACGGCATATACGGCATGACGGGCGGCCAAATGGCTCCTACAACTCTAATGGGTATGAAGGCAAGCACAGCCCCTGCAGGCAGAAACGAAGCAGAGCACGGCTATCCCATGCACATGTGCGAGCTCTTAGATCAGCTAACTGCTCCGTACTACCTCGAGAGAACGAGCTGTAACACTCCTCAAAATGTTACTAAGACAAAGAATGCCATTAAAAAGGCATTTCAAAACCAGCTTGACGGCAAGGGCTTTTCCATGGTCGAGATTGTTACAAGCTGTCCTACAAACTGGGGTATGAGCGAGCTTAAATCGCTCGATTTCTTAGAGGAAAAAATGCTTGCTGAATACCCCCTTGGCGTTATCAGAGACAGATCGGAGGCAAAATAATGGAGATTAATCTATGTGTAGCCGGCTTTGGCGGACAGGGCGTTATGACGCTCGGAAAATTTCTCTCCGAAGCTGTTAGCGAAACGGGCGGCAATAGAATTACATTTTTCCCCTCATACGGCGCAGAGCAAAGAGGCGGTACGGCAAACTGTTTTGTCGTTATCTCGGACGACGAGATAGGCGCCCCTGTTGGGGACGAGATGGATCATCTTGTAGTTTTAAACCAGCCCTCCTTTGATAAGTTTATAGGCACGCTTAAAGAGGGCGGCACTCTATTTATAAACAGCTCAATCGTGTCGGACAAGATAGATAGAGACGATATTACTCTTGTAAAACTCCCTGTTACAGAGCTTTCGCTCGAAATAGGAAGTTCTAAAGTTTTGAATATCGTAATGCTCGGTGCATATATCGGATACACAGACATTGTCGACAAGGACATTGTATGGCAGTCCCTTGTGAAGAAACTCGGCAAAAAGCCCGAACTTCTCCCACTAAACGAAAAGGCATACAAAATAGGACTTGAGCTTGGCGCAAAGTGCAAGGCTTAATAGATTTCACAGTGTAACATCCCCCCATGTAGCAGTTGCTACATGGGGGGATGTTTTT
>CAYJFK010000084.1:0-5093 GCA_964369475.1 uncultured Oscillospiraceae bacterium
AATTAGCACTCGTTTGCCATGTCTGCCTATAAGGTTTTGTTTTTTGTGTGGATAAAATGCGTTCTTTTGGGCAATGTTAGTATTATTAGCGCTCTTTTTGTGCATCTTTGCTGTAATAAAGTCGAATTCTTTGTTTATATTTTGTTTACAAATTACCCTCTTGACAATTTGCGGTAAAGGTAGTATAGTATAAATGTAGTTAGCACTCGAACAGTTAGAGTGCTAACGAGAGGGGAAGGACATATGAATTACGGTGATAGGAAAAAGAAAATACTTGCCGCAGTCATAGAGTGTTATATCGAAACGGCAGAGCCTGTCGGATCGAAAACGCTCGTTTCCAAAACAGGGCTTGGGGTATCTTCTGCCACCATTCGAAATGAAATGGCAGAGCTCGAAGCGCTTGGATGGCTTGTGCAACCCCACACCTCGGCAGGGCGAATACCGTCGGCCCTTGGCTATCGGGCTTATGTAAACGAACTGCTCGGGCGAAGGGTGCTCTCCGAAAAGGAAAAGGAGCGTGCCGGCAGTCTTGGCGACCTAAAGGTTACCGAACTGTCGAAACTGCTTACCGAGGCGGCAGCACTTGCAAGCGAGATAACGGGCTACCCCATCATAGCGGTCACCCCCCGCATGAATGTGGGCACTTTGCGCAAGATCGACCTTATTACGATAGATGCAGACCGCATTGTTACCGTTATAGTTACCTCGGCAGGCATTGTAAAGCACCGACTTATGTACACCGCAGAGCCTGTACCCTACTTTATACTTACAAGGCTGGAAGAAATACTGTCCGAGCGGCTAACAAATCTTCCTATATCAGAGCTGTCGCTCTCTCGCCTTGCTACCCTCGAGGAGATGCTCGGCGAATACAGGCCGCTACTGTCGCCCGTTATCAGGGCGATAAGGGAGATGCTAAACGAGCTTTGGTCGAGAGAGGTCATTGTCGAGGGCGAAAGTCGCCTGCTCGACCTTTCCGAATACAAGGAGAGCGACAAGGCAAGGGAGCTTATAGCACTGCTTCACGACAAGGAGCGCATACTAAAGGTGCTCCGCCCTGAGGAGGAGCGAAGCGGCATAAGGCTTACAATAGGAAACGAACATTTGTACGAGGAGCTAAGAGAATCGAGCATACTTGCATGTAGCTACCGAATACTGGGAAAACCTGTCGGCGTTATAGCCCTTATAGGCCCTACTCGAATGGACTACGGGCTTGCCATGGCGAGGTTTGAAAATTTTATGGGGGAACTAAACTCCATGCTTGCCAAGATGTACAATGAATAATATAAACGGAGGAAATAGCCTTGGACGAAAACAAAGCTAAACAAGAGGAGATCGAGACAGGGGCACAGATGCCCGAAGAAGGTGCGACAGCGGCAGAAAATGCGCCACAGAGCGAGGTCGATGTAAGTCTTGAGGAGCAAGTTTTAATGCTCGACGACAAGTACAGACGTCTTGCCGCAGAGTACGACAACTTTAGAAAGCGCACCCAAAAGGAGAGAGACTCGCTTGCGGCATTTATCGTTAGAGACACAATAACAAAGTTTTTGCCGGCGGTAGACAGTCTAACCCTTGCAATGTCGCACAGCAAGGACGAGGCGACAACTGCAGGGCTTGCCATGATACAAAAATCCGTCGAAGATGCTCTTAAATCTATCGGCGTAGAGGAAATAGCGGCAGGGGGAGAATTTAACCCCGATTTACACAATGCCGTTATGCACATCGAGGACCCTAACTTGGAGCAAAACACAGTGGCTGAAGTTTTGCAAAAGGGTTATATATATAAAGAAACGGTAATCCGCCATGCAATGGTTAAGGTTGCCAACTAAGGGATCTTTTCACTACCCTTCATAGTTGATATTTTGGCAGTAGTGGCAGACCCTAATTACTAAATTAATCGGAGGAAATTATTATGTCAAAAATTATAGGTATTGATCTTGGTACAACAAACTCCTGTGTCGCTGTTATGGAAGGCGGCGAGGCAATCGTTATTCCAAACGCAGAAGGCGGCCGCACGACCCCATCTGTCGTTGCTTTTTCCAAAACAGGCGAGAGAATGGTAGGCACTGTCGCTAAGCGTCAGGCAATTACAAACCCTAACGGCACTGTTATTTCTATCAAGCGTGAAATGGGTACAGACTATCGTGTTAACATCGAAGACAAAAAGTACTCGCCCGAGGAAATTTCCGCAATGGTACTGCAAAAGCTAAAGGCAGATGCAGAAAACTTCCTTGGCACAAAGGTAACACAGGCAGTTATTACAGTGCCTGCTTATTTTAACGACTCGCAACGTCAGGCGACAAAGAATGCAGGTAAGATTGCAGGGCTTGAAGTTCTTCGTATTATAAACGAGCCGACAGCGGCCGCTCTTGCATACGGCATCGACAAGGATCAAGAGCAAAAGGTTATGGTATACGACCTTGGCGGCGGTACTTTCGACGTTTCCATTCTTGAAATAGGGGACGGTGTTGTTGAGGTTCTTTCGACAAACGGTAACACAAAGCTTGGCGGCGACGACTTTGACGATTGCATTATGAAGCACCTTGTTGCAACATTTAAGGCAGAGCAAGGCATAGACCTATCGAGCGACAACATGGCTATGCAAAGACTAAAGGAAGCGGCAGAGAAGGCAAAGATCGAGCTTTCGGGCATAACATCCGCACAGATAAACCTACCCTTCATCACGGCAGATGCATCTGGCCCCAAGCATCTTGACATGACACTTACAAGAGCTAAGTTTAACGAGCTTACAGCAGATCTTGTTAAGAAGACACTCGAGCCCGTCGAGAAGGCAATGAAGGACGCAGGACTAAAGGCAAACGAGATTAACAAGGTACTACTTGTTGGCGGTTCTACAAGAATTCCTGCCGTTCAAGAGGCGGTATTCGGCATTACAAACAAAGAGCCCTACAAGGGCATTAACCCCGACGAATGTGTTGCACTCGGTGCGGCAATTCAGGGCGGCGTTCTTGCAGGCGACGTTAAAGACCTACTTCTACTCGACGTTACACCGCTATCGCTCGGCATCGAGACACTTGGCGGCGTATTTACAAAGCTAATAGAGCGCAACACAACTATCCCGACAAAAAAGAGCCAGACCTTCTCGACGGCGGCCGACAATCAGACCTCTGTTGAAGTTCACGTGCTACAAGGCGAGCGTGAAATGGCCTCGGGCAACAAGACTCTCGGTCGCTTCCATCTTGATGGTATTCCCGCCGCAAGGAGAGGTGTGCCGCAGATCGAAGTTAGCTTTGATATAGATGCAAACGGCATTGTTAACGTGTCGGCACAGGATCTTGGCACGGGCAAGCAGCAGAACATTACAATTACAGCCTCGACAAATCTTTCCAAGGACGAGATCGACAAGGCCGTTAAGGCGGCAGAGCAGTTTGCCGACGAAGATGCAAAGAACAAGGAGCAAGTTGAAGTTAGAAATAGCGCAGAGCAGCTTGTATATCAGACAGAAAAGACAATGGAAGATCTTGGCGAAAAGATTACAGACGAGGAAAAATCCGATATAGAAGGCAAGATTGCCTCGCTAAAGTCCTCTCTCGAGGGCACAGATACAGATGCAATTAAGGCTGCGAGCGAGGAGCTTACAAAGAAGTTCTACGAGATTTCCGAGAAGCTATATGCCGCATCGCAGGCAGAGGGCGCACCTGATATGGGCGGCGAGCCTGCACAGGACGACGGCGTGGTTGATGCCGATTACGAAGATGTCAGCGACAACAATTAATTTTTGGAGGTGACGTCAGGTGGCGGACAAGAGAGACTATTATGACGTGCTGGGCGTCGCAAGAGGGGCATCGGACGACGAAGTGAAGAAGGCCTATCGGGGTGTAGCTAAGAAGTATCACCCCGATAAAAATCCCGGCAACAAGGAAGCGGAGGAGCGCTTTAAAGAGGCTCAAGAGGCATACGAAGTGCTATCCGATTCGAGCAAACGTCAGATGTACGACCAGTACGGCCATGCAGGTGTCGACCCCTCTTACGGTGGCGGCGCAGGCGGATATGGCGGATTTGGCGGCATGGACGATTTGGGGGATATATTCTCCAACATATTCGGCGGTGGATTTGGCGGTTTTGGTGGGGGGCAGAGAGCCCCTCGCCCAAGCCGTGGTTCTGATGCTCATGCATCGGCTACGATCTCCTTCGAGGAGGCGGCATTTGGTGTTACCAAAGAGGTCGAAGTAGTGCGCATCGAGGGTTGCGAGACCTGCTCGGGCAGTGGCGCAAAGCCCGGTACATCGGCCGATAAGTGCACAAAATGTGGCGGCACAGGTCAGGTGCGTGTGCAACAGCGCACGGCCTTTGGCGTTATGAGCACCTCCCGTGTTTGCGACGAGTGCGGCGGCACGGGCAAGGTCATAAAGAGCCCATGCGACACCTGTAAGGGCAAGGGCAAGGTGCGCAGAACGAGGAAGATTTCGGTAAACATACCGGCCGGTATTGACGACGGCCAGACAATATACATGTCGGGTCAGGGCAATGCAGGAAACTTAGGTGGGCCGTCGGGCGATCTGCTCGTTACCATTTCGGTGCGCCCTCATGCATTTTTCGAGCGCAGAGGGGCAGACGTTTGGTGCGAAGTGCCGATCTCCTTTGCCGATGCCTGTCTTGGCACAGAGGTCGTTGTCAACACCCTCGACGGCAAGGTTAGGCAAAAGATTCCCGAGGGAACGCAGACACATACAGTCTTTAGGCTGTCGGGCAAGGGCATTCCATATCTAAAGAGCCGTGGCAAGGGCGACCAGTATGTTAGAATTGTCGTCGAAGTTCCAAAGGGGCTTACTTCGGAGCAAAAGCAAAAGCTTGCCGACTTTAACCGCTCGATGACAGGTGGCGGAAAGCCGCCGACGGTAGTCGACGAAAAGAAGGGCAAGAGCATATTCGATCTCTTTAACAAGGATAAAGACAAGGAAAAAGAGGACGAAGCGGAGTAGCGGTTTAATTTAGGGCGATAGATATAATGCGAATGTAACACTTGTGTTTTGTATCTACTTTAAGTGTTTAAAATAAGCTTCGCTTTTTGGCGCAAGAAGGGGGCGGGGGGGGCCCCCCCCGCCCCCCCCGGGGGGGAAAAGTTTTTTTGAAAC
>CAYJFK010000084.1:5103-7664 GCA_964369475.1 uncultured Oscillospiraceae bacterium
GGGGGGGCGGGGGGTTCGCCGGCCCCCCCTTCTTGTACCTTTGCGGTGGGGGGGGCGGGGCTTCACCCCTCCACCCCCTCGGCAGTAGTGGTAGTAGCGGCAACTCTAACAACAAATATGGGCTTCCCTTTTAAAAAATCGGCAGAAGGTCTGTTTTTTCCCTATAAACACCCTTTCAAAAGTAACACTTTTCTTACATTAAAAAATAAACCTTGCAAGAATATGTAAAAAGTATTAAAATATAGTTAATAGGAGGTGTTATATCATGAAATTAATTATGGCTATTATGAACTCGGACGACAGCGCCGGTGTACAGGGCGAACTAATGAGAGCAGGGTACCAAGTTACTGCTATGCAGTCGACAGGTGTTTTTCTTATGAAGGGCAATACAACACTTATGATAGGTACAACAGAGGATAAAGTGGCGGCGGCTCTTGAGATAATCAAGGAAGGCGGCCACAAGCGTACACAGATTATATCTTCGCTACCCATGCACGGAACAGATGCATTTGCCACATTCCCAATCGAAGTAACTGTTGGCGGCGCTACTGTTTTTGTTATGGATGTAGATCAATTCGAAAAGTTTTAAGGACTGTTTAATCTTTGGAAAATTTAACTGAAATTATCGGGAACTCTGCGGCAATAGAGCGACTAACGGGCTTTATCGCCGCAGACCGTATCCCCCATGCACTGCTTATTGCAGGCCCTGCCGGAGTGGGCAAGCGCAGTGCGGCTCTTGCCTTTGCAAAGGTCGCACTCTGCTCTCACCGTCAGGGCTATACCTGTTGTAATAGGTGTTCTTCTTGCACCACATTCGACGTGGGCACAAATCCCGATTTTAATTTAATAGATCTGATAAAAGAAGAGAAGTCGATAAAGGTCGACCAAATTCGAGGGCTGTCCGACGGGGCATATTCACGCCCTGCTCTGTCACCCTATCGTGCCGTTCTTATTAAGGACGCCGAGAACATGACACTGCAAGCGGCAAATGCCCTTTTGAAGATACTGGAAGAACCGCCCTCTCACCTTATTATATTAATGACCTCGAGCAGTGCAGATAAACTGCTGCCGACAATACGCTCTCGCCTGTCGGAGGTGCATTTTTCGAAACTTACCGAGGGGGAACTTTTTACCCTGCTACGCTCCAAAAACAAAAGGGGCGACGAGGCAAAGCTTCGTGCCGCCGCCAAGATGGCAGGGGGCAATGCGGCAAGAGCAATTGAAATTATGCGAAAACGAAATCCACCCGAGGACATAGGCGGCATTATTGCAGATGCCATTATAAAGGGGGAGAGGTACAAAGCGCTCTCTACCTCGGGCAAGATTTCTTTAAATAAAGGCGAATTTATAGCGGCGATAGACGGTATTATCCGTCACACGGCAAGAGAGTTAAGGGAAGGGGCAGACCCCAAGGTATGCACGGCCCTTATACATGTAGCGGAAAAATTCAGAGAGCGAGCGAGCGGTGCGGCGGCACTTATGCCAATGTCCCTTGCCATGCTGATAGAAATGTGGAGGAAAGCTTATGGTTACGGTCTGCGGAGTTAGATTTAAGCAGGTCGGCAAAGTATATTATTTCGATCCGGGCGATTTAAGGCTCGAGGTTGGAGAATATGTTATTGTTGAGACCTCGAGAGGGGTGGAGTTTGGCGAGGTCGTATCGCCTTGCAAGGAGGTTACAGAGGACAAAATCGTGCCACCTTTGCGCAAGGTAATGCGCCGTGCAAGCGAGGGTGATATTGCGCAGTCGAGCGAGAACAGGGTTAAGGAGGCAGAGGCAAAGTCTGTCTGCGAGGCAAAGATTATAGAGCACAAGCTCGACATGAAGCTTGTCGATGTCGAATACACCTTCGATCGTGGCAAGGTGCTCTTTTACTTCACATCGGAGGGCAGGGTAGACTTTAGGGAGCTTGTAAAGGATCTTGCTTCGGTATTCCGCACGAGGATAGAGCTTCGTCAGATAGGCATAAGGGACGAAGCAAAGATGCTTGGCGGCCTTGGCATATGCGGAAAGCCCTTTTGCTGTTCGACCTTTTTAGACGAGTTTCGCCCTGTGTCGATAAAAATGGCAAAGGAACAGGGGCTGTCGCTAAACCCAACAAAGATTTCAGGCACATGCGGCAGACTTATGTGCTGCTTAAAGTACGAGCAAGAGGCATACGAGGACCTAAACGCAAGAACACCGACCGTCGGCACAGAGGTAGACACGCCGATGGGCAAGGGGATCGTATCGTCTGTTTCCCTTTTGCGCAGCATTGTAAATGTGAGCTTGCCTCACGAGAATGCGCCTGTTAGCTTTAAGCTTGACGAGCTTGGCAAGAAGGGCGGCAAGGGGAAAGGGAAGTAGGGTTTTAGCTAAGAGCTAAGAGCTAAGAACTAAGAACTAAGAGCTGTGGTGAAAATTGCTTTGGCAATTTTTATTGGAATTATAAAAAGCCCCTTTGGGGGCTTTTTTTGTTGGAGTGGGATTGGTCGAAGGGGTGGGATTGGGTGGGTTGTCGGGGGTGGGGCGGCTCTCCACGCAAAACGCTTTTGATTATAATTTTAGTCGGTGCGTTTTG
>CAYJFK010000085.1:0-7379 GCA_964369475.1 uncultured Oscillospiraceae bacterium
GAATTGGCACAGCTTTTTAAGTTGTTTTGTTAGTTGTCTGTTCTTGGTGTGGGTGAATTGCTCATAATGGTTATTGCACTTCTTTTATAATATCCTCAGCTGAAATTTTAAATAGTTTTGCAAGCGATACTAAATTAGATGTACTTGGATCAGACGTTCCATTTTCCCATTTTGATACAGCCTGCCTACTAACTCCGATTGCTTCTGCAACAAATTCTTGCGTCATTTTACTATTTTCTCTGTGCTGTTTCAGTATCTCTCCAAGAGTTTTTCTTGTTTGAGATTTTTCAATGCGAATATCTTTTGATTTAAGATACTTCAACAAAGCACGTACAATTAAAGTAACTATAAAAATTACAAAAGCTAAAAATACTAAACCAATCAAAGTTATTATTTTTGTATTTTCCATAAGATAACGCTCCTTTCTACATAAGCCTATTTTCTACTAACATCATGTGATTTAATATACTTAATAAGTGCTTTCACTAAGAGTGTCATTAAACCAACAAAGAGTGCGAAGAATACAATACTGATAATTACTATTATTATGCTATTATTCATATTAATCAGCTCCTTTCTTGACTTTATAGTACCATTTTAGCTTAGTTGCGACCACCAACTATTACGATACTATTGGTTGCAATATGGTTGCGACCATAAAAATCAAGTGAAGCGAATATAAACAATCCCCAACTAACGCAAAAACCAGCCTATGAAGATTACCGAAAATTATCTCTACACCATTATATCAAAAAAGTGTTGCATTTCAATTGCTTAATACTCATCTTTACTACTTTAATGTAGCTATCTCCTTGGTAAAAGAGATAGCGTTATATCATACAAATTTTACACTAAGAACCAAGTAACCACTTTTCGCGTAATTTAAATGGGTGTGCACATCTGTGCACACCCATTTTTTATATACAATAAGTATATATTAACTATTAATATACGCCCTGTACTGTCATTGCCTCTGCAACCTTTAGGAAGCCTGCAATGTTAGCACCTGCAACAAGGTTGTAGCCGAAGCCGTTGCCCTCTGCTGCTGTTGCCGAAGCATCGTGGATGCTCTTCATGATCTGGTGTAGTCTTGCGTCAACTTCCTCTGCAGTCCATGCAAGACGCGAGGAGTTCTGGCTCATCTCAAGACCCGATGTAGCAACGCCGCCTGCGTTTGCAGCCTTGGAAGGACCTACAACGACCTTCTTCTCGAGTAGGTACTCAAGAGCATCGTTTGTTGTGGGCATGTTGGAAACTTCGATGTAGTACTTTGTACCGTTGTCGATGATCTTCTTAGCCATTTCCATGTCAACTTCGTTTTGAGTTGCACAAGGCATAACGATGTCAGCCTTAACGCCCCAAGGCTTCTGGCCTGCGAAGAACTCTACGCCGAACTTGTCTGCATAATCTTGAACCTTGTTACGGCCCGAAGCACGCATTTCGAGTAGGTAGTTGATCTTCTCTTCTGTTACAACGCCATCAGGATCGTAGACATAGCCGTCAGGACCCGAAAGAGTAACAACCTTTGCGCCAAGCTCTGCACACTTCTTGGAAACGCCCCAAGAAACGTTACCAAAGCCAGAAACAGCAACTGTCTTGCCCTTAATGTCGTCCTTCTCGTGCTTTAGAACTTCTTCTAAGTAGTAAACAGCGCCGTAGCCTGTTGCTTCAGGACGGATTAGCGAGCCGCCGTAGGATAGGCCCTTACCTGTAAGAACGCCGTTCTCCCAGCATCCCTTAATTCTCTTGTACTGACCGTACATGTAACCGATTTCACGAGCGCCTACGCCGATGTCGCCGGCAGGTACGTCAACGTCAGGGCCGATGTGACGGTATAGCTCTGTCATGAAAGCTTGGCAGAAACGCATGATTTCGCCGTCCGACTTGCCGTTAGGATCGAAGTCCGAACCGCCCTTACCACCGCCCATGGGAAGTGTTGTAAGGCTGTTCTTAAATGTCTGCTCGAAAGCAAGGAACTTCATTGTGTCAACCTTAACGCTGTGGTGGAAACGAAGGCCACCCTTGTATGGGCCGATAGCGCCGTTAAACTGTACACGGAAACCACGGTTTACTTGAACTTGGCCTGCATCGTCTACCCATGTTACACGGAAGATGATCTGGCGCTCCGGCTCTACCATTCTCTCAAGTAGGCCTTGCTTCTCGTACTCTGGATGTGCAGCAACGATTGGCTCTAAGGACTTAAAAACTTCCTCAACGGTTTGGTGGAAAAGTGTATCACCGGGATTGCGCTCTTTTACCTGCTCGATTACGCGTTCTACATATGCATTCATAATAGTGGACCCTCCTAATATTTTTCATTATTAATCCGCTTCATAAATATGACGAAGCGGAGCATTTAGTTGTACGGTATACTTGTCTACCGCCACCTTTTATAGTTTAAATCTATAAAGGTGTAAAGTCAAGTAATCATAAAAAAAATTACTTTAAAAAAGGAGTTTTTTATGCAGAAAAATAAGCGTTTTTTTTGTATATTCTGACCAAAAAGAATAAAAATGCAATATATCCAATCGATATACGTCAGTTATTTAAACGGTTCTCTCGAAAAAGTGACAAAAATAAACAGAGAACCGAATTTTGGTTCTCTGTTTGAATATAACTAATATTATTAATAAAACAGAATGCATACTTAACGCATTAATGCAAAAGGCGCACTACACTATTATCTCGTAATCGGATAGCATGTAGTCGCAAATTTCACGAAGTGCTGATTCGTGCTCGTTGTTTATTGCAATGCCGCATGTCGTCATTCCTGCTGCCTTAGCAGCGGTGCTTGCGTAGGGAGAATCCTCTATAACGAGGGTATCCTTCGGCGGAATGCCCATAAGAGATGCTATTTCCAAAAAGGAATCTGCCTCTGTCTTGGGGCGCATTGTCTCGCCTGCCATAAATGTGCGGTCGAAGTATTTGCCGAGATCGAGTTTTTGCAGGAGCATTTCGATAAGAGGTCTTGGCGAGAGGGTGAAAAGTGCAAGCGGTGCGCCCCTTGCCTTTAGTCTTGCAAGGGCTTCAGGTGCGCCCTTTAGCGCCACCGCCTCCCGCTTAAACACCTCTACGGCAAAGTTGTACCATTCTGCTTTAAGCTGCTCTACCGACATGTTTATCTTTAGCTCGTCTATAAAATAAACAAGCACCTGCTCGAAGTTTTGCGTGTTCAAAAAGGCAAGGGTTTCGTCGCTTATTGTTATGTCGTGCACGGCGAGAAAGCGCCTTGTCATCTTGTTCCAAAGCTCCATCGTGTTAACTAATGTGCCGTCGAAATCAAATATGTATAGCTTAAAAGGGGGGAGAGCCCCCGAATTAACCAATTATCATCTCCGCCACGTCTCTCATGCGACGAGCGGCCTCCGTTATGTCTGAACGGGCAAGGATAGCCGATATTACCGAAATACCGTCTAGACCGAGTCCTGAAAGGGCAGGCCCTGTGTCCTCGTTTATGCCACCTATGGCACATGCCGGTATGTCGGCATTTTCAAGTATGTTGAAAACTTCTTCCTTGGTAAGGGCAGAGCCGACAGCCTTTGTATCTGTCATAAATACCGCACCTACACCTATGTAGTCTGCCCCGTCCTCTATCGCCTTTTGAGCTTCTTCAAGCGTGTGAGCCGATACGCCAATAATCATATCCTCGCCAACAAGGCGGCGGACGATAGATGCAGGCATATCGGACTGGCCGACATGTACACCCTCTGCGCCAACGGCAAGTGCTATGTCAAGCCTGTCGTTTATAATTAGCGGTATGCCATGCTTTTTGCAAACCTCTTGAACCTCGACGGCGGCAGATAGGAAATCCCCCGTAGAGACATCTTTTTCTCTTAGCTGAACGAGTGTAACCCCACCCTCTATTGCAAGCTCTACGCTCCTTGCAAGCGTCATATCGCCAAGCCAGTGCCTATCTGTACAAAGATATAATGTTAAGTCAAAATTTTTCACTTTGTTTCTCCTTTCAAAGAACCAACCTCATACTTGGAGGTGTCGTGCATGTTGTTTTGGTTAAATATATCACATATTAAAAACAATTGCAAATTTTTTCTAAAACTCGTATCCCTCTCGTATGGGGTATACTCCCGCTTTATACCGACTAACGTCCCATACATAGCGGTTTACATGCTTAATTCCACGGTCTCTAAGCTCGCTCCATTTGGGGATGGGTGCGACCCCTTCAAAGAGTGCGCCGCTTTTTTCTATTGTTCGAATAGAGGCGATGTTGTCGGGCGTGCAGGTTATAATTATCTCGTCCATATCGTGAGCTCTTGCTACTTGAGGCAACAAAAGACAAGCCCTTAGCGCATACCCTTTTCCTCTGTGTTGCCGCCTTACGCCGTAGCCGATGTGGCCGCCGTAGTAAACATCGTCGTTCATGCCTATCCTAAGATGAATATGCCCCACATTTTCCTCTCCAACATAAGAGAGAAACTTATAAGAGGGTGCCCATTCACCCGGTCGCATTTTGGAATATTCCTCTACTTTTAAAGTTATCACGCCATCTGATAAAGGCGGAATTTCAAAGAATTTTGCCATGAGCACACCTCGTTTACGGTGGAATTAATATAGCCTTATACAAGCTTATCAGCCGCTACAAAGACAGGGGAAGGTATATGTAACCTACATTGTTATTATAGAGCAATTTTCAAGCTTGTATTCACTAACACCACCGCTCTCGTCGGGGGTTAGCTTGCCCATTTGCAGATCGTCCACACCATTTAGCACTTCAAAATAGAGCGAAGTATCACAGCAGGGGATATTGTGCGAACAGTAAAGACGCTCGGCACGCCTTGCGTACCGCTCGTTTTCGTGGAGCATTCTTGCAAAGGCATCTATGTCGGAGCGACCGCTGTAAGGGGCGCCGTCCATATGTAGGTATATGCCGGCCGGATATATGCTGTCGCCGGTAAAAAGTATCCTGTGTAGGTCATCGTATATAAATACACCGTCCTCCGAGTGACCGGGGGCAGATATTACACGCAAAATTCTACCGCCGATGTCGAACTCTTGCCCGTCCATCATGGGAAGGCTCTTCCACGGTCTAATGCAGTATTCATCGGGCACAAAGTTCTTTGGAAGGGGTCGCCACACGGCATCACCCTTTAGCTGATCTGCCACACGACTGTGAGGCACACCTTCGGTAGCCGAACGCTTAACAAAGTCGTTTTGCATGTTGTAACATGTCTCGAATTGCCAGTTAGAGCCAACATGATCCCAGTGGAAATGGGTGTTTATTACAAAAACGGGAAGATCTGTAAGCTCTTTAACAGCCGATCGCATGTCGCCTATGCCCGTACCTGTGTCTACAAGAACGCCATAGGAACTGCCAAGCACAAGAAAGCTTATAACCTCTTGCCACTGACCGGGCTCTGCTATTGCAAAGACATCGCCGGGGAGCTTGTAGACCCAAAACCATTCGGTCTCGATCGGTACTTTCTCCCAAGCTGAAAACTCGGGACGAGGCATATTGGAATACCATTTTGCGCTACTCATAAGTATGAACCTCCTTTTATTTGAGCTGTGAGTTAAGAACAAAGAACTGTGGTGAAAAAATTGCAGGCAATTTTTTATGCTAATACTGTGACGTAGCCAACATAACAGGCTAAGAGGGCAAAGCCCTGCATACGGTAGGTTTTGCCAGTAAGTGCCGGAGGAAGGGTTAGAATAAGCATTACAAATGCTGCCATCGGAATGTCTATCATCATGGCGGCCTGCGATACAGCTATTGAGGCTATCGCCGCAGGAATACCTATAACGCAGAGTACATTTAGGATGTTTGCGCCAAGAATATTTCCGATAGACATGCCTGCCATGCCGATCTTTACAGACATAATGGCCGTTACAAGCTCGGGGAGCGATGTTCCGAGAGCTATAAAGGTAGAGGCTATAAAACGCTCGGGAATGCCAAGATTTGTTGCTATAAGAACGCCATTGTCTACAAGCAGTCTTGCGCCTACAAATAGGGCGGCGGCAGATATAACAAGAGTTAAAATTGTCTTGCCCATAGGGCCTGTGCCGTCTTCGGGTTCTTCACCGATTTTACGCTGACGAGCCGAAAGATATGTGTATATGCAGAACATTAGAACAAAAACAAGCCCCATAATGCGGCTTACTCCGCCAAATAGATAGGAAACGACAAAGAGAGCACCAAGCGCCCCGTAGAAATAAAGCGTACGCCAAGTGAGCATACTCTTATCAAAAGACGGTGGCGAGAGCACAAGCACTATACCTGCGATGAGTGAAGTATTACAAATAATAGAGCCAAGCGAGTTGCCAACAGCTATATCAGCAGAGCCTGATAGCCCTGCGAGGGTCGATACGAGCACCTCGGGCAGTGTCGTTCCGAGCGAAACGATTGTCGCACCAATTACAAGCTCGCTCATGCCGATTCGCCTTGCTATTGCAACGGCCGCCGTAACAAAACTGTCTCCACCCTTAATAATTAATAAAAGACCGAGAACAAAAAGAATATAAACTAACATATAACCTCCTAAAGCTGAAACGGGATATACTAAGCGGCTTAAAACTAATCCGACAATTTGAACACCCGTTTCTATATTGTACCAAATAACCCCCATTAATGCAAGTCGAAGTATGTTTTTTATGCATGATTATTTTGGTTAGGGTGATAGATGTAATCCAAATTTCAAGCACACTTGACCTTAGAGCCTTGTTACATTATTATATTATCAACATAAAGAAACATTTCAAAATCTTAGTTTAATTTTGCTATTTCTATATATTTATAGTGATTTTTATTGACACATTACTCTATATAAGGGATAATATTTCCATAAATATACGGGGGTGCGTTATGGCTGTTATACGAAAAATGGAAAAGGGCGATATAAAAAGGGTGCTCGAGATTTACGGTCAAGGGATAAAATCGGGCAGGTCGACATTTAACGACAAAGTGCCGACTGTTGATATGTGGGACAAAGGGCACCACGATTTTGCACGCTTTGTCGCATGCGAGGACGGCGAGGTAATAGGCTGGGGCGCAATATCTCCTACCAGTGCTCGGGAGTGCTACAAAGGTGTATGCGAAGCGAGCGTATATATCGACGAGGCGCACAGAGGGGGCGGCATAGGCAGTGCTCTTTTGAATGCGGTAATCGAGGAGAGCGAAGCACATGGAGTATGGACACTCTTTGGCTCTATATTTGCAACAAACACAGCAAGCATTAAGATGAGCGAAAACAACGGCTTTAGAGTAATAGGTTACAGAGAGCGCATTGCAAAAGACATTCACGGCATATGGCAAAACGTAGTCCACATGGAGCGCCGCAGTAAAATTGTAGGCATCTAATAACATTATTACAAGACCAAATCTATAATTATATACGAAAAAGCAGTGACAAAGACGTCACTGCTTT
>CAYJFK010000086.1:0-7287 GCA_964369475.1 uncultured Oscillospiraceae bacterium
AGTGTTGTGTTGTCTAGTGTTGTGTTGTCTTGTTGTCTAGTGTTGTCTTGTTGTCTAGTGTTGTTGTGTTGTTGTGTTGTCTTGTGTTGTGTTGTCATGTTGCGAGGGTTAACACACTGCTATAAAATGCAAAATAGCACTAACGAGCTAATACACATACAGATTAAAAGCGGCATCTTGTCACTTGCTTTTGCGAATAAGGCTCTAAACCGATCTTTAAACCTAATTTAAAGCGCAAAAAAACGAGGGTCGCTATTGCGACCCTCGTTTGTTGACATTACAAATTGAAATTTAGCCTTGAGCTTCCTTCATCTTTGCAAAGCACTCGCTGCAGTATACAGGGCGATCGTTTCTGGGCTGGAATGGAACCTTTGCCTCTGCGCCGCACTCTGCACAGGATGCTGTGAACATTTCACGCTGCGACTTAGCCGCATTCTTGCGCGAATCACGGCAAGGCTTACAACGCTGTGGCTCGTTTTGGAAACCACGCTCTGCGTAAAACTCCTGCTCACCGGCTGTAAATACAAACTCGCTGCCGCAGTCCTTACAGGTTAATGTCTTGTCTTCGTACATTTTCTTTCCCTCGCTTTGGTTAATAAAAATTTTTTTACCCCTTCCCGGACTTTAACCGGCACCTTGTGGCCACGCTGTTTGTATGCGCTAAAGGGTCTATTTCACACTGCCGTCCGGCAGTAGTGCGCTGAGCTTTCGCCGTATTCGCTGTACGGCATTGTCGACAGATTTTGGAGATTTGCTAAGCACTTCTCCTATCGTGGAATAGCTTTTACCTTCCAGATAGAGATCGAGCACCTGACGCTCAAATGGCGACAAGGCGGCTTTGAATCGCTCGTAGGTTAGTTGCACAGCTTCTCTGTCGATAATCGCATCCGTGGGATCAAAGGTGGAATTAAAACCAAAGTCCTTGAAAACGTGATCGCAAGATGTGCCTGCTGCGGTATTAAGTGAAATATAAGTGTTAAGCGGCTTATGCTTGTTTCGTAGTGCTTTTTTAGAAGCATCTATAAGGTGCCTTTTTATACAAATTGTAAAATAGGCCTCGAAGGGTACATCGCCTGTTGTGTCGAAACTTTGCACAGCCGAGCAAAAACCGATTGTTGCTTCTTGAATAACATCATCCCTGTCTGCACCGGCAAAGCTAAAGCCTGCGGCAGATCTGCGGATGTGCACATAATATCGGGTGATCAGCCATTCGTAAGCCTTAGAGCTACCGCCCTTTGCGCTTAAAATAGCCTCCGCTATGTCGTGAAAATCTTGCTCCGACATACACGTCACCCCTTACATTCACAGCATATATAAGTATAGACCATAACACTTACTTTTGTCAATGCTTTTTTTGATTATTATAAAAACAATTATTGATAAAATGATTTTTTATGTCAAATATAGAATAATACCGAAAAAATTAATCTCTTACCTGACAATATATCGCATTATTACGACTTATGTGGACCTTTGTAAACATTTGCCGCCTCTTTTCTCGTCGTTTTTTCGGTAACGGTGCCGACAAGGCGATTGATTTTAAAGCCTTTGCCAGAAAATGTGCGCTCGTACTCTGTTACAATGTTCCAAGGTGCGTCCTCGGCATGAAGGTCGAAGGTTACTTCCGACAGGTCGTACTGTGCAAATTCAAATTCTTCCAGAGAAAAGTCGAAAAGCGGCCTGTTGTCTGTCTTAAAATGAATCTGTCCGCCGTCCCCCAAAAGAAGGGCATAGAGTGCAAGGAAGTTTCTGTATGTCAGCCTGCGTTTTGCCTGACGTGCCTTGTGCCACGGATCACAGAAGTTGATGTAAATTCTTGAAAATTCGCCACACTCAAAGCAGTCGTCCAAAAATGCGGCATCACCCGATACAAAGCGGATATTTTTTATGCCCTCGTTTAGTGCACGCTCCATTGCCATTACAAGAATGTCGGGCACTTTTTCTATCGCTATATACAAATTGTCGGGATTTTGTGTCGCAAGCTGACAGACAAAGCCGCCCTTACCGCAACCGAGCTCGATGTGCAGTGTGCGCTGCTCGGGGTTTGCTATGTCGTCCTTAAATAGCTCTCGCCATTTTCCCTTTTGCGCAAAGGGATCTTTTACAAGAATGGCAGATGCCGCTTCGAGTCTTTTTCCAAGGTTTGGTTTTTTTCTCGGTCGCATTGTAATCTCTCCGTATAAAAAAATAATAGGGAATGGCGTACCATTCCCTAAGAGTCTAATAAAATGACCTTTGTTGCAGTGACTTACCTATAATATTATATATCAATATTATTAGTAATGCAAGATATTTTTGTGCTAAAGCCAAAAATTAATCATTTAGCTCGATTAGCATTTCCATTTCAACGGGGATGTCGTGCCAAAGGCCCGATACACCGATTGCCGAACGTGCATGTTTGCCTACGTCGCCGAGCACCTCTACGAGAAGTTCGGAAAATCCGTTTAAAACGGCGGGATGCTCGCCAAAGCCGGGGGCATCGTTTATAAATCCGAGCACTTTAACTACCGCCTTGATGCGGTTTAGGTCGCCGAGCTCACGGTGTAAAACCGACAGCGCCATAAGGCCTGCCTCTCTCGATTTTTGGTAGCCCTGCTCTACTGTAAATTCACGGCCGAGCTTGCCGCCCGTTTCGTCCTCGCAGCTTATGCCCGACATATAGGCAAGGTTGCCGCCGAAATATCTAAGCGGTACATAACTGCCGCCTGCACCTTCAGGCTCGGGAAGTGTTAGGCCAAGTTCTTCCAGTCTCTTGTAAACGTCCATTTTTATTCTCCTTTTAAATATAAAATAAGCGGTCTGCCGCATGTGGTAAGCGTACTCCGTGATGATAAATGCTCGTTTTTACTTTACTATTCCCGAGCGGCGAAGTGCCGTTGCACTCGTTATTGCAACGACAAAGCCTGCCGCCGCCTGTCCGCAGTTTGCTATAACAGCGGCCGACGCCGTTGCCACGTCAAACATAAAGACTTCAGCCGTAAAGTATCCGCCAACCATTACGACACAGCCTAAAAGTAGCCCTAATATCGTCTTTATGCCAAGCGGCTTTTTTAAAAAGCTCTTGTGCGCAATGGCGCCGACCGCAAAGCCCTCGAGCCCTTTAACAATAAATGTTACGGGCGCATATAGCGCATAGCCTGCCCACATATCGGCTATTGCAGAGCCTATTGCCCCTGCCGCAAAGCCTACCCACGGGCCGAAAAGCAGGCCGGCCATCATTAAAACTCCGTCGCCCAAGTTAACATAGCCGTGCGTGCCGGGGATCGGCACCCTGCCCCAGAATGTTGCCACAAAGGTCATGGCGGCAAGCAGTCCGCCCATTACAAGACCTCGTATTCTACTATTAGACATATCGACCCTCCTGTTCTTTATCTTACTATTATAATATATATACCGAATTTTTCAAGGGATAAATGGAAATAATGCCTAAAAGAATATATAGAATTGTTTGAAGTAGGCTTAATGGTAAAATTTATGTAACGTTTATTAAGAGATCTTGTGGAAAATGTATACTATTTTTGTGCATTATTGGAATATTATATTAAAAATTAATATGGCAATTTTATCACAAAGGTAGTATAATAGTATCAAAGGGAAAATTAGAAAAAATATTCATTATAAATTCAATAACTATTTTGATATAGCAAAAAAGGAGATGTAAAAATGTATAATGTAACGAGCGATATCAAGTATATCGGAATAAACGCAAAGGATGTCGACCTGTTCGAGGGTCAGTACAAAGTGCCAAACGGCATGGCATACAATTCCTATGTAGTGCTCGATGAAAAGGTAACGGTATTCGACACGGTAGATGCTACCTACATGCACGAATGGCTCGACGGGCTCGATGCAGCGCTTGGCGGTCGCAGTCCTGATTATCTTGTTGTGCAGCATATGGAACCCGACCACTCGGGAAATATAGCTAATTTTATGAAGATTTACCCAAAGGCGCAGATCGTGGCAAACGAAAAGACCTTTAAAATGATGCAGGGATTTTTCGGCACCGATTATGAAGATAGGCGGCTCGTTGTAACAGAGGGCGACACCCTTAACACGGGCAAGCATACATTCTCCTTTGTCTTAGCGCCAATGGTTCATTGGCCTGAGGTTATGGTGACATACGATCACTACGAAAAGGCACTTTTCTCGGCCGATGCCTTTGGCAGATTTGGCACGCAAGATGCTCCCGGCGACTGGGCGGACGAGGCACGCAGATATTATATAGGAATAGTCGGAAAGTACGGCGCACAGGTGCAGGCGCTTTTGAAAAAGGCGGCAGGGCTTGAGATAGAGCGAATTTTGCCACTTCACGGCCCTGTGCTCGAGGCAAATTTGGAGAGATATTTGGAGCTGTACGACACATGGTCGTCCTACTCTGTCGAGACAACGGGCATTGTTGTTGCATATACCTCGGTTTACGGCAACACAAAAAATGCGGTAGAACAGCTGGCGGCAAGGCTTTCAGAGCTTGGTTGCCCGAAGGTTGTCGTGCACGACCTTGCAAGGTGCGACATGTCGGTAGCTGTTGCAGATGCTTTTAGATATGGCAAGATAGTGCTCGCCACAACGACATATAATTCCGAGCTATTTCCCTTTATGAGGGATTATATCCACCATTTAACAGAGCGAGGCATTAAAAATCGCACGATCGGGCTAATCGAAAATGGCACATGGGCATCGACGGCCGCAAGGATTATGAGGAGTGCCTTTGACAAGTGCGGCAATATCGACCTTGTAGAGCCTGTCGTTTCGATAAAGTCGGCACTGAACGACGATTCCAAGGCTCAACTCGAAGCGCTTGCACAAGAACTCTGCTCGGAATACATCGAACAGAGCTCGGCGACGGCAAATAAAAACGACATGACGGCGCTATTTAATATAGGCTACGGTCTCTATGTTGTAACCTCGAACGACGGCAAGAAGGACAACGGGCTTATTGTAAATACCGTAACTCAGGTTACAAACACACCAAACAGAATTGCCGTTACCATTAATAAGGAAAACTATTCGCATCACGTTATAAAGCAGACAGGCATTATGAATGTTTGCTGCTTGTCGGTCGATGCGCCATTCTCTGTCTTTGAGACATACGGATTTAAGAGTGGTAGAAATGTCGAGAAGTGCATGGGCGAGAGACTGAGGAGCGACAACGGGCTGATATTCTTAGAGAAGTATATCAACTCCTTTATGTCCTTGAAGGTCGAGCAATATGTCGATTTTGGTACACACGGCATGTTTATCTGCGAAGTGACAGAGGCGAGGGTGCTGACCGATAAGGACAGCATGACATATTCCTTCTATCACGAAAATGTTAAACCAAAGCCGACACAGAGCGGCTGGGTCTGTAAGATTTGCGGCTATGTATATGAGGGCGACAATCTGCCCGACGATTATATTTGCCCCTTGTGTAAGCACGGTGTTATTGATTTTGAGTGGATTGAATAGCATTATATTGGTAAAAAAGACGGCTAAGGCCGTCTTTTTTTGTGCAGATTTTACAAAATACTGTAAAGCACGTAAAATACTGTTGCAATTGAGATACAAGCATGTTATAATACAAACATACAGTACAAAAACTGATAAATTTTTACGGAGGATTTTATTATGAACCAAACACAAAACAAAAGACACCACTACACGGTAACACTCGAAATCTCGAACGACGAGGCAAGGGCAAGAATTGACCTTAGAGAAGTAGAGGGCGCAATTCAAGATGCAATTGCCGACTACCACAGCTTGAATACCGTTAGAAACAAAAAAAATCTGGTATGCACGGTCTACGAGGATCATATGGTAATGGAGATCGATTCGCCCCTTGCACTCGACGTGCCTTCCAAGGCGCTTGCAAAGTTTACGAGAATTTTGCTAACCAAAAACACAATTTTAAATTCTGCGGTAAACAACGGAAGGATATTCCGCTCGGTTAAATCGGGCGTGCCCGAGAGTCAGTACGACAATATCACGGCGGCAGAGACCATTGTTAAGGTGGTAAATATTTTGCTTGGAGAGCAAAACGAAAAGAATATCTTGCTTGCAAGGCAGATAAAGGAAGTTGTTTTTGGCAATCTATAAGAGCGGGCACAATACGGGGGCATCGAGCCCCCGTATTGTGCTATGTCTGCGGACAAAGGGCGGCACTTTGCTTGAGTTATATGTTTTTTAATAAAAATTTAATGTTTATCATTAATTTATTATTGACAGCCTTTAGGCTTTGTGGTATATTTTAAATATAAACACAAGATAAGGAGGCATAATATGAAGGCTGTACACAAGCTCTTAAACCAAAGAACGGCGCAGAGGGCGTCGGAATTTATGCAGGGAATTTGTTATATTCTAATAGCTATTGTCTTTGCCACGATAGTTCTAACCTGCATGGGTAGAATGGAGTACAATTTAAGCTACAACGGCGAGAACTATCCGCAGGCGATATATGCCGAGCAAGACCACAACTTCGGCACAAGGTCGCTTACAATATCTACAAAGGACGAGTTGCGTGTTAGGGCAAACTTAGACGACGGTAGCATTGAGCTCGGCACATATATAGCAATTGCCTTGACACATATTGTCGGGGCGATACCTATAATGCTTGCCTACCGGTATCTTGCCAAGGTCTTCTCGAATGTTGCCAAAGGAGAGATATTCACTCAAAGCAATGCGCAATATCTGCTCTATCATGGCATTATTCAAATTGCCTTGGCTGTGGTCTACCCCTTTGCCAAGCTGCTCATTGTAGAGGTCGCCAATATGCTTGTGAGCGACCATATTGAGCTCTCGACAGGTGCGGATATTTTTAATAACCTTATTCCAAGTATTGCATTTTTGGTAGCAGCCTATATAATAAGCTATGGAGTGAATTTGCAAGACGAGGTGGATCATACGTTATGATAATAATTCGACTGGATAGAGTTTTGGCAGACAGGAAGATGAAGTTAAACGAGCTTGCCGAGCTTGTTGGCATTACTAATGTCAATCTGTCGTACTTAAAGACAGGCAAGGTAAAAGCGATAAGATTTTCGACCTTGGATGCCATTTGCAAGGTGCTTAAGTGTCAGCCCGGGGATATTCTCGAGTATATAGAAGATATAGATGAAGAGGGTGGCGAGGTCGAAGTAACGCTTGACTAAAGGCAAGGTCGGCGAGTGGGGCGAGGGTAGAAAAGGCGGCTGATCTTGCGATAGATATGCTATGCTTGGAAATTTTAATAGCTTTTTAATGCAAAAGCCCCCACTACGACTAATGCTTAGACGTAGTGGGGGCTTTTATTTCCAAAACAAAAGAGGGGCTAAT
>CAYJFK010000087.1:0-7237 GCA_964369475.1 uncultured Oscillospiraceae bacterium
GCGGGGGGGGGGGGGGGGGGGGGGGGGGGGGGCGCCCGCCCCCCCCCCCCCCCCCCCCACCCCCGCCCAAAAACGTACCCGAGGTGACGAATGAAATTCGTCACCTCGGGTGAAAGAGTTTATCTATATTGTCAGCACAAATTTTATATAGAGCTACTCGGTTAAAATTGTTGCAAGTTTTGTCTTGTCTATATTGCCGCCCGACACTATTATGGCGACATTTTTGCCCTCGAATTTGTCCATGTTCTTGTCAAATGCGGCAACGCTTGCAGCGCCTGCGCCCTCGGCCAGAATTCTCTCGTCTACTAAAAGGGAAGCTACGGTGCGACGAATGTCGTCTTCTTCAACTACCAGTATCTCGTCTATCAAATGTCTCATATCGTAGGGCATCCGTCCGATTCCGCCCACAAGAGCATCGCATATTGTCTCGCCTGTTGTTTCGTATTCCTCATAGAAAACATTGTCTCTAATTGCGGCCACCATTGCAGGGCAGGCGGCAGTTTGAACACCTACTATTTTTATATCGGGCTTTATGTGCTTTGCGGCAACAGCCACGCCTGCAATAAGTCCGCCACCGCCGATTGGTGCAAGTATTACATCAACTTCGGGAAAGTCCTCTAAAATTTCAAGAGCCGCTGTGCCTTGGCCGGCTATTACCGCTACGTCAGAGCATGGGTCTATCATGGTAAGTCCTGCCGTTTTTGCCGCCTCAAAGCCGAGCTTGTGGCATTCGTCGTAATTATTTCCGGCACGAATGACCTTTGCGCCGTACATCTCGATCTTATCGGTCTTGGATTTTGGGGTGGCAATAGGTACATATACAACGGCGTTTTCTATTCCCTCGAGCTTCGCTGCAAGCGAAACACCGCCGCCGTGATTGCCGGAGGAAACGGCAATTACACCTGCTTTTTTTTGCTCGTCTGTAAGCGAAGAAATTTTGGAAATCGCACCTCTTATCTTAAATGAACCCAAAGGGTGACGACACTCGAGCTTTAGCTTTGCAGGGCGCATTATGGATTGTATCAACTCCGTTTTAGCAAGCTTGTCACCAATTCGTGCTTTTGCCGCTTCGACATCTTTAAACGTAACCATTTTCTTCCTCCTAAATTGTTTTTTACTATTATATCGCATAACAAAAAATAAAACAACCATACTTGAGGTAATACCTATAATTTTTATCGGAGGAAAATTTATGAATATGGACAAAGAACAATATGGCGAATATATTAAAAAGCACTCTCCAAACTCGCCGTTATTGAAAAACATTATAAAGGCTTTTTTGTTTGGAGGTACGATATGTACGATAGGGCAAGCCGTATCGGAATTTTGGAGCGGGGTGGGGCTTGATAAAACGGATGGGGGCACTGCGACCTCTGTTACAATGATATTTTTAGGCGCACTGCTTACGGGGTTTTCGGTCTACGATAACCTTGCAAAACACGGTGGGGCAGGGACGCTGATACCAATTACGGGATTTGCCAATTCTGTTGCATCTCCTGCCATCGAGTTTAAAAGCGAAGGGCTGGTGCTCGGCATGGCGGCAAAAATGTTTATAGTGGCAGGCCCTGTCATTGTCTACGGCATAGTCACAAGCGTTGCCTATGGGCTCGTACTCCTGCTTATACCGTGAGTAGGGCTCATTAGCCCTACTCACGCTCGGCGGCTCGGTGGGCGGCATGTAAACCGCTAAAACCTTATGGAATACATGCCGCCCACAGCTTTGTGGCGGCAGAATACGCCGCCTACAACAATGAGCGCCCACTCCGCCACAAAGCGGTCGGTCTCCGACCGACACAGCCGCCCCTCCCGCAAAAAAAGACTGCGGCAAATTTGCCGCAGTCTAAAATTTATAGTTTATATTCAAGCTGACAGTCATAAGGAGAGTTATCAACATGCCCCCTGTCAAAAAGAGCCGCAAAGTCACACCCAACAGCCCTGTAAAAGGCCACCGTTTCCTCGGCAGGATTTGCCGAAATATATAGCTTATCAGCCCCCATACCCCTTGCAAAGTCGCAAGCTAAGCTAAAGAGAATGCTCCCAATACCCTTGCCACGAAAGTCCTTTGCTACATGGAGGTACTCCATGTTGACAAACCCCGTCATGCCCTCTAAAAAAGCACCATCTACCGAGACAAAGCCGAGCAAATCACGGCCGCTATAAGCCCCCTCAACCATACCTCCCGACGATATGCAATCTACAAGATAACGCTCTATCCGCCGCCTGTCGTCATGCGACCAATCGTCGTCATAAGGCGAGTGCTCGAGTATATAGCGACCATTCTTTAACTTCCACTCACGTTTGGTGCTCTGCCGCCGATCAAAGCCGTCGAGCAGCATGTCGCAGTCCTTTGCAGTCAGCCTCTTTAGCACGATTTGCATGTTATTCTTCGTCCCAGTTGTGGTAGACATCTTGAACGTCGTCGTTATCTTCGAGCATCGAAAGAAGCTTTTCCATCTTCTGCACAAGTGCCTCGTCTTCGATCTTGGCCCAAGTGTCGGGCGACATTACAACATCTGCCTGTAAAAAGTCGTAGCCAAGAGCAGTAAGCGCTTCACGCACAGCGCTAAAATCGCCCTCGCTCGTAACGACTGTAAATACTTCGCCATTATCTTCGAAATCGTCTGCGCCGCTGTCTAAAGCGTGCTCCATTACAACATCGGCATTCTTGCCCTCTGCCTCGATAACAAGCTCGCCTCTACGCTTAAACATCCAACCAACAGAGCCCGATTGCCCTAAATTTCCACCAAATTTATCAAAATAATGACGCATGTCGCCGGCCGTTCTGTTTCTGTTGTCTGTAAGCGTTTCTACAATAACAGCAACGCCGCACGGGCCGTAGCCTTCGTATACAATGCTCTCGTAATTTGCGCCGCCTGCCTCGCCCGAGGCCTTTTTAATAAGGCGGTCTATATTGTCATTTGGGACATTGTTGCTCTTTGCCTTGGCAATCAAGTCCCTAAGTTTTGTGTTAACGACCGGATCAGGGCCGCCGTCCTTTACACATACCGAAATTTCACGCCCGATTTTAGTAAAAATCTTAGCCCTCTTTGCATCTGTTTTTTCCTTTTTATGCATGATATTTTTCCATTTGGAATGCCCTGCCATAATCTAACTCCATTCTATTATTTTTTGCCAAGATATTTTATCATATCTATGCAAATTTTGCAAGGATGCAGAGTGCTCTTACACAAAATTTTAAAAAAGCACTTGATTTTTTAAAAATGATGATGTATACTTTTATTGCAACTTCGGGGCGGGGTGTAATTCCCCACCGGCGGTATAGCCCGCTAGCGAAAGAGAAATCTTTTGTTGACATGGTGAAATTCCATGGCCGACGGTCATAGTCCGGATGAGAGGAGTTGGCGCAATTTGCGTCTATCTACGCCTTAGGTTTATTACCTAAGGCGTTTTTTCATCTTAAAGTTGCAAAAATAATATTTTCTTTAAGGAGAAGTTAGTATGACAAATGTAAACGTGAACTCGAAAACCAGAACCCTCGCAGCGATCGCACTTTTAGGTGCGGTAACGACAATCTTGATGTATTTCGAAACTCCGCTCCCGTTTTTTCCACCATTTCTAAAGCTCGATGCATCAAACTTAGCGGTAATTATCAGCGCATTCCTCTTTGGTCCTTGGTCGGTAGTTCCTGTTGCCTTTATTGCAAACTTTATACACTTTCTATCCTCGTCGACAGGCGGTGCAGGTCAGCTTGCAAACTTCCTGCTATCTTGTGCATATGCAATGCCGGCAGGTTTTGTCTACCTAAAAATGCACAGCAAAAAGGGCGCATTTATCGGAACGGCACTTGGCGTTGTATGTGCAACAATAATGGGCGCATTTACAAACATGTATATAATAATCCCTTTTTACGCAAATGTTATGCTACTCCCACTCGAGCAAATATGGGCAATGGCGGCGGCGGTAAATCCGCTCATAGTAGACCTTGAAACATATATACTCTACGGCGCAATCCCCTTTAACCTAATAAAGTATATATTTATCTCGGTGCTTACGCTAATAACCTACAAGCCAATAGCGAGAATTATCCGTCAGTACGGAAGGATATAATCTACAAAGCTTGCAAGATATGAAGTTGCTTGTGTAATAGAACAGCCAGCCTGCTTTTCATTAAGCAGGCTGTTTTTTTAATACAAAATGCTAACGCTTGCTCAAAAGCTTAGTGCGACCTTCTCTTTATTTTGCTCATATCATAGAGTATTGCATTGACCTCGCCGCCCAAAACTATAACAATTCCCGTTATATAAAGCCAAAGGAGTAAAACGAGCATAGCGCCTAACGAGCCGTAGAGCACCGAATAGCTTGCCATGTTTTCGACATAGTAAGAAAAAGCGGTAGAGGCCGCCATCCATGATAGGAGGGTAAAGGCAGTACCGGGGAGCGCTTGTTTTATGCTTAACTTTACACTCGGCCCAAATGTGTATATTACCAGTAGCAACATAAAGAAATAGCCCGTTACAACGAGCCCTCTTATACCCAAGATAAACTCGATTACATCCACTATCTGCGGAAAAAAAGTCGAGACCCACTCGAGCACCCTGCGCCCTGTAAATGCAAAGACAATACCGAGCGGTATCGAAGCAAGCAGTCCTGTTGTTATAAAAAGCGAGGTCGCTACTCGGCTTATGGACGAGCGGCGCTCTTTTGTGCGCATTGCTGTGTCGAGCGCATCTTGCAGCGAGCGTGTCGCCCTTGAAAAAAACCACAGTGTTAAAATAAGCCCCGTCCATAGAAGGGTGGGGGAGGAGGAACCACGCAAAAAGCGGATATATCCTTCGAGCATTTCTGCAACTTCGAAGGGAATTAGCAGCTCGTAACGAATAAAATCTATCAAATCAAACTCCATGGCCTCGATTATTACCGTTGTGAGAATTATTAATGGGCAGAGCGAGAACAAAAAATAATATGCAAGCTGAGCCCCTTTTTCCGACACCCTGTCTTTGCTGTATCGCTCTATTAAAGTGAAGAAAAACCTAATAGTTTTTGAGCGTGATGAGATTTTCTTCTCTAAAAATTTATTAAATTTATTTGATAAATCAAGCATAAAACGCTCCTTTTAGCAGAATATATGTATATGACGATAGTTTGAACACAATGAACGCTGAAAGGCTCAAAAGCCAAATGCCGAATTTTGTCTTTTTATATTTTCTTGGTCGTTACACATACTAATTGTGAGCAATTTTATTGTAACACAAGATAGCATAGAATACAAAAGGAGGCAACATGAGAAATTTACTTTTAGTAATATCAGCAGTAGCGCTTGCAAGTGGCGTTGGCGGGTGCGCTTCTAACAATATGCAACATCCTGCCCCAATTCCGCCGACCGTGCAACTGCAACAAAACGGCCCTCCCGAAGGGATACCGGAAAATCAAACATGGAATGTGGCAAAATCATACTCAAACCTGCTCGGACACGACACAGCACAGGTCAACAAGTCTATCGGATATGATACGAATGAAAGCGATAAAAGCTTATATGAGAACAGAAAGTTATACACCTTCGATTCTTCTTTAAAGGTCGACTATCAGGATGGCCTTTGCAATCAAGTAACCGTCGAAGTGGATACAGAGGACTACGACAAGCTACTTGACTACCTCTCGTTAGACCTCGGCGACCCGATAAACCACGAGGGCGGCTCTGCAAACTGGGAAAAGCAAGGGTACAGCTATTCACTCGAAACGACAGATGAGGGAATGCAAGAATACAAAATAACAAAGACGGGAACAACGAATATTGCTACGGAAACTTAGTTTAATTTTTGTTATATCAATGCTGCTATGCTCGGTAGGATGCGTAGAAGGCAAGGGGGACGAGCCTCGCAAGGTCAACGGTGTAATTCTTGTTGACGGCGGGGCATTTCCCCTATATAATTGTAATCAGTTATAACTGCAAGTAGATTGCAGGATAAAAGTTACAATAAAAGGGGATTATAATATGAAAAAAATCGGCATGATAGGTGGGCTTAGTTATCAGTCTACAATAGACTACTACAAGGTTGCAAATGAAAGATCTATGGAAATTTTGGGTGTGGGCAATGCCACTTGCGAGATTCTAATTCACTCTGTTAATTTAGAGGAAATGCTCGGATATGCAGGGGCGGGCGAGGTAGAAACACTTGCAAAGCGCCTATCGGAAGTGGCGGCAGGTCTTGAAAAGAGCGGCGCAGAGGTAATAGTGCTTTGCACAAACACAATGCACATGGTAGCCCCCGAGATAGAAGCGGCGATAAGTGTTCCCTTTATACATATTACAGATGCAACGGCCGCCGAGATTAAAAAGTGCGGCATTAAAAAAGTTGGACTTCTCGGCACTCCTTTCACAATGTCACAACCGTTCTACAAAGATAGACTTATGGAAAAGCACGGGATCGAGACGGTTATTCCCGATCAAAAGCACTTTGATGAGATATTCCGCATAATAGCCGAGGAGCTCACAGTTGGTATTATAAGGGATGAGTCGAGAGAATATTTGCTAAAGGTGTCGAAGGAGCTTGAAGCGGAGGGCGCTTGTGGCATTATTTTAGGTTGCACCGAGATTCCAATGATAATAAAACCGGGGCACAGCGATATTCCGGTTTTTGACACGGCAACAATACATGCCCTCGCAGCGGTAGAGGCCGCTTTATAGGGGTTTTTATCGCCGTTAGAGCATAACAAAAGAGCCTTAAAGCTTTGCTTTAGGGCTCTTTTGTTTACTTAGTTAAATGGTGATTTGGCTTTTGAATACTGAAGGTTTGTGGTGTTTTTTGATTGCCATATTAAGCCCTGTCACAATGAGACAAAAAAGGGTAGCTACAAATGAGAGTTTCAATCGTTTTGTGTGTTGCAGTTAGTTTTAATGATTTTAATACATGCACTTCCATCGTTGTGGCGACTGATGGTAGTTGTCCCACATTATACTTGTTTTGCGGTAAAGCTGGAAATCTGCCACTGCCAAGGGTTAAATAGCTTGGTAATTATATGAGTATATCGGAAAATAGGCTAATTATTGCAAGCACATTTAGCAGTTTAGGATTACAGATATATCATTTATAGTTGCGGCTTTCTCACTACATGAATTTATGTGGCATGTTCTAAAAAATTGCTTAGTGCGAGAAAAAAGCTTGATTTGAAGGTAAGCAGACAAGTTAAATATAACTTAGCTGGAATTAAGGACTTAATAAAAGCGTTCCGCCCCACTTCCAAATCCTTTAAAGGATTTGGAAGTGGGGCGGAACGC
>CAYJFK010000088.1:0-7163 GCA_964369475.1 uncultured Oscillospiraceae bacterium
AACCTTGCAACCATTTTGGTTGCAAGGTTTTTTTGTTAAGTTAAAGAGTCGAGATTTAATAGCCCTCGTTTTCGTTGTACAAAATAATAGAACCGTCCTTGCCGCTCATGTTGATAGTCATAACGACGGTCTCGCCATCTGCATCGGTGTAAGAGATTGCACGAGTCGGCATAGAGCCAATAAATGTCATGGATATAACAATGGGCTTATCGGGTGTAAGGTCGCCAAGGGTGTATATCTCCTCGGTGACAACAAAGGGCATATCCTCCTCGTGCTCGAAATTTATCTCGCCTGCAACAAATTTAAAATCCTTTAAAAGTGCATCGGTCGATATAACAATGTCGCTATGATACTCGGGATCGCCCTCCTCGATAAAGACATGGTAAGCCTCGTACATACTTAAAGTTTCCTCTGTGGCATAGTCGCCTGTTAACACTGCAGGCACTACTAAGTCGCCACTGTTATTTTCGCCATTTTCCTCGGAATCACCTTGATCTTGCACGTCATCTTGTACATCATCTTGTACATCATCTTGTACATCATCGCCAAACATACCTTGAAGCTCATCAAGCCCACCCACGACGCTATCCCTTATCTCGGGAAAATCGTTGAGTTCCTCTATTATATCATTCTTTGCATCTTCAATGGCATCGACTGCATCTTGCCTCTCCTCGAGCGTGAGATCGCTAATCCCTTCGTTGCCCATAACGCACCCTGTTAGAGTTGCTACGAGCGACAAAGTGATTACCATATAAAACAACTTCGACATAAGCCCTCCTATATCTTAAGAAACTACATTAATAGGTTTCCCCTCATCATATGCTTTTATGTTGCCCGCAAGAATAGAAATTAGCCTTCTTCTTGTTTCAAGTCCCTTCCAACCCATATGAGGGGTCAAAATAACATTGTCCATATCGTATAGCGGATTATCGTCAGCAGGAGGCTCGACCTCTTGCACGTCAAGTCCGGCACCTGCAATGCGACCTGCCTTTAACGCTTCGATTAGTGCGACCTCGTCTATTAGCGGGCCACGAGATGTATTTATTACAAATGCTGTGGGCTTCATCTTCTCTATGGTCTCTTTGTTTATTATGTGCTTTGTAGCGTCAGACAGCGGACAGTGTAGCGAAACATAGTCGCTCTTTGCAAATAGCTCGTCGAGAGTTACAAACTTAACGCCGTCCTCGTCCTCTCTCTTTGTTCTTGTGTAAACAAGTATCTCCATATCGAGTGCCTTTGCAACCTTAATCGTGCCCTTGCCGATGTTGCCGTAGCCTATAACGCCAAGCACCTTTCCGTTTAGCTCGACATGGGGAAGCTGCATATACTTTGTAAAGTTAGATCTGTCGCCCTTGCAAAGCATCTTTTGTTGCATCTGCATTGATGAGCTAAGGTTTAGCATTAGCATGATTGCAGTGTGAGCAACTCGCTCTGTGCTGTATGCCGGAATGTTGCAAACCATAATGCCCTTTTTGCGAACGGCTTCAAGGTTAATATTGTTAAAACCCGTGCCTGCCTCGCAAATAATTTTCACTTCGGGAGGGAATTTTTCTATTGTCTCAGCCGTAAGTGGGAGCTCCTTTGTAACGACTATTTCAAAGCCTGCAACCCTGTCTAAAATCTCCGACTGCTCCGACGACTCGTAGACCACAAGGTCGTCTGATAAAATAGAAAGATCCAAATTGCCATCGTAGTTCATACGTCCTGAGTTTAACACAACTGTTTTTCTGTTCATAATTATCATGCTCCTTCTAATTCTAATTATCTAAAATATGCAAATTGACATATACAATTATCACACAAAAGACAAGTTATTGCAAGCTCAAAAATAGATGTTTTAGCATATTCACTCAAAGAGATTTAAAGGCCTGTTAAGAAAATAAGTTTTGAACAAAGAAAGAGCGACTACTCATGTAACCAATCTCGATTCGGCCGCAATACCCTCACATCAATATATAAAAAAGCTTCCGAGAGGCCATATTGCCCACTCGAAAGCTTTTTAATATTAATTTACGCTACGCTCTGCGCCTTTGCAGCATCGAGCATTCCAACAACAGAATCTGCCTTGGAAATGCCGGTTAGAATTTGATTACTGTCCATTTTAAACCTTTTGTTGGAAGTAAAGGTAAAAAACTTCATCTTTGTATCGCCTATCATAAATTCAAAGGAAACACGATTAGATCCTTCCATAAAGCCCGATCCGCTTTTGTAGTCGTTAACCATGATGTTTGTCATAGCGCTTGCAGGAAAGAATTGCACAGTAGGGTATGCATAGTATAAAACGGCAATCTGTGCTTTGTTAATGTCGACATACAAAATGGAGGAACTTGCAAAAAATGTTTGATTAGCTGTAAAACCTGCCGCATCAAGTGCCGCTTGACCTTTCTTCGAGAAAAAACTCTTTAAAATTGCCCTTTTAAAATAGTAGTAACCCATAAAAGAAAATGTAACGACCAATCCGATGTAGGGAGTATCGGTAATCATGAAACTTCCGAAAAGTAGAAGAAGCCCTAAAATTGCAGGGGCAATGTGCACGAGGAAATAAAATAGGGGATTGAATTTTTTTACCTGATAGTTCATGTGTGTTTCTCCTTTAAATTAAAAATATCTTAAATTGTCGAGTTCGCCATCTTTGAAAAAATATGTGCGCTCATACTTTTCCATATCCCTAACGGGCAAAAAGACCTCTACCGTGTCGGTGTATTTACCGCAAGAGGGGCAGCGATACCTCTTTGCATTACCTGCGTGAAAACCTGCCGGAATGTCTGCCTTAGAAGATATGGGAACGAGCTTATTTAAAAAATATCTCGCTATTTCCTTATCCTTTGGCATGGCATAGCCAACACGTATGGGGATAAAGTAGAGCCTGTTCTTTATTATAACAGTATCGCACTTGCAGTCTTTGCACCATAAAACACTGTTCTTTTTAACAATATTCGACAATATTCCCATGTTTCACCTCAAGCATACAATTTCCTAAGTAATAAATGATAAATCGACCTACAAATTAATGAACTTTTTATGTAAATGGTAGATCTATTTATATGTTTTATTAAAAAGACCTTAAAAAATATAACATTATTTCCGTTAGCAGTCAATGGTAAAAGTTCACAAAATTACACCGAATATCCACAAATCACAAAAAATAACACAAATATAATCGAAGTCCATTAATTTTATTATATACAAATAAAAAAAGAGCCGTAATTTTAATTACGACTCTTTTTGTTAGATAATGAATGAAATCTCTACCGATTAAAATCCAACCCAGCCCGACTGTGCAAGGAAGTATAGAACGATCCAGCAGAATGCCGACATTAGGATAATGCAAGGTAGTGCCCACTTAACCCACTTGCCGATCGGAACACCTGCGATTGCAAGCGAACCAGCTGTTGCGCCAAGTGCGGGTGTGATTAGGTTTGTAAATCCGTCACCATACTGGAATGCCGAGCAAATAACATTGCCTGTCATGCCAAGTGTTTCGCCCATAGGAGCGATGATCGGGATAAGGATAGCTGCCTTTGCGGAAGCCGAGGGGATAAATACGTTGATGACCATAACAACAACCGAGATACCGATAGCCGATAGACCAAGAGGTAGGCCACGTAGCGGAAGAGCTGCGTAGTAAACGATTGTATGTAGGATGTTACCGTTGGACATAACAAGCGACATTGTGCCTGCAAATCCGATAACAACAGCAACGAATGCCATGCCTGCTGCGCCCTTAGCAAAGGAGTTGCCGATCTCGTCAAAGCTCATCTTCTGAAGTAGACCACAGAAAACAGCAACAAGGATCTGAACTGTAACGAATGCCGAGTTGTCGTAGCCAAGACCAAGCATTAGGTATACGATTAGGATGTACTGTGCAAAGAATAGGATCGAAGTGATTAGATCAGCAGCCGATAGGTCGCAAGCTTCCATTGCCTCTGCTTCGCCAAGGTTCTGATACCACTCCATGTCGCCCATAGCCGACTTAGTGGGGTCCTTTGCAATCTTCTTTGCATAAGAAAGTGTGTAAACCATACCGATAAGAATTGCGCCAAACATAACTGCTGTACGAACTTCGAAGCCCGAGTAAACAGGAATGTTCATCATTGTCTGAGGAATAAGTAGACGTGTAGGTCCACAAGCAAAGCCTATGAAAGATGCAAAGAATGTCATAGCAAGAGCTACGATTGGGTCAAGACGGAGCTTCTTTGCAACCATCATACCCATTGGAACGATTGCGATCATCTGGTCGCCGCCGCCGAAGCCGCCTTGAACGCCGATGAAGAAGAATAGAGCACCAACGATAACAATAAGACCCTTGTCTTGTAGTTTGTATAGTGCGTAGTTTGTTGCACGGTCGATAGCGCCTGTATCAAGTAGAACGCCAATCGTTGCACCGCCTATTAGAACAAGTGCTACAACCATGCCGGCATTTTGGATACCGGGTAGGATGTAAAGAAGTGCCTGCCAAGGATTAACAGGTGTTTGCGCATCTAAAAGTGAGAACTGGTCGCCCATTAGTGCACCTGTTTCGGGGTTTGTTGCAAACTGTCCTGCAGGGATAATATAGGTCATCAAGCTCATAAAGATGATAAGACCTAGCATTAGGAAAAGAAGATGGGGCATCTTAAAGCCCTTTTTCTTTGCCGCTGCCGCTTTGGGTTGGCTCATGTGTATTTCCTCCATACTTTAAATATTTTGGGATGTTAATCCCATACAATAAAAGCATTATACATTATCGCTCATTATGCTTGCAATATAAAAAGTTAACAAAATATTAACAGTTTTTTTTACTTGACAACACAATAAAGCCACAAAAAAGTTGAATAAACAAGTAGTTCATGTTTTATTATCTATGAAGAGTTATCAGTTCTGTTAATGAAAAATGTATTTCTGTGCGGTAAAAAAGGTATAATAGTACATAATAGGTAAAATATTAGCATTTTATGCAAATTTTGTATTGTTGCTTGCGAAATTAATTATTATTAATATTATGCTAAATGCCATATATAAACTTTATGGTGAATTTGCACAAAAGTTAGCAAATGTTGCACAGCAATATTTGCTTTTTGTGGACAAATAGGCAAAAACATGCTATAATTTGCCTTGTAAGGTTGCATGATGACAGTTATATTTATTGGAATTCTAAGCAAATATATAACAAATTTATAAGACGGAGGTTTGAAAATGAAGATCAATCCAAAAGAGCTAAAAGAAAATTTATTCTCGATGGTGGGGGATCAGTGGATGCTACTTGCAGCATCAAAGCCTGATGGGAGCTTTAACACCATGACTGTTTCGTGGGGTACAATGGGCATTCTGTGGAACAAGTCGACAGCCACCGCCTATGTTAGAGAAAGCCGCTACACAAAGGAATTTGTAGACGCAAACGATATTTTTACACTTTCGGTCTTTGAGGGTGACATGAAAAAAGCACTTGGAGTGCTAGGAACTAAGAGTGGCAGGGATATAGACAAGCAGGCTTTTGAAGGGCTTACTCCTATAAAGAAGGATGGTGCTGTCTGCTTTGAGGAGGCAAAGTTGACATTTGTTTGCAAAAAGCTATACAAAGCAGAAATGCCTGCCGAGTCTTTTGTGGACAAATCAATTCTCGACAACCATTACAGCGATAACGACATGCACACGATGTACATTGGAGAAATAATAGAATGTTTCGGCAAGTAAATTTTTTAGCCCTTCTCATGGCGATTGTAATGCTTGTTGGGTGTTCGACGAGCAAAGGTAGCGATATACCGCCGCTTGTAACAGACCAAAACGGGAAAATTGCCCTCGCTCTGGTCGCAGACGTTATGGGCGGCAACTACAAGGCGGCGGTCGAGGACTATAACTTTAGCCCCGAAATGGACGATGCTATGAGTCAATCTGTGTTATATATGTCGATGTTTGGGCTTGTTACAACATACGGGAAGTTCGACCAAATAGAAAGTATAGACATGATAGACGGCAGCTATTATATTGGAGTTAACTTCGAACGTGGCAAGTCCACATTTGTCGTTGCGTTTGACCAAGATGTTATAGTTAGCTTTTGGTTAAACGAATATATCGATCCCGAAACGCTCGCACCGGTTTTGGAAAAGACCCTTCCCGAAGGGGTAATAGAGCACGATGTTCTCTTTGGAAGTCCGCAAATTACAGGTAAAATGGTCGTAGTACCCGAGTCTACCGTTGCAGTTATATTAATAGGCGGTTCAGGCCCACAGGATGCCGATTCTACGGTAGGGCCAAACAAGCCCATGCGTGATATAGCATACGACCTTGCTTCGCTTGGCATTTCTTCGCTACGCTACGCAAAAAGAACTACATTATATACACCCGATCAACTCGGCGGCGTCGAGAACTTTACGCCCTACGACGAATATGTCTACGACGCAGTTGCGGCATACGACTATATCAGGACAAACAAAAACGCAGTGTTCGACAACATTTATATAGCAGGCCATAGCATGGGCGGATATATGCTCCCCCAAATTGCAACAGAGATAGAAGGGGAGTCTGGATATATTTTCCTTGCGGCAAGCTATACAGATCTGCCGACACTTATGATAGAACAGACCGATTATCTATCACAGCTCGATGAAATGACCGTGGCACAAAAAGATCTCTATCAAGAGATAAAAGAGGCGGCACAACAGATCGTCGCAGGTGCAGAGAGCCTTCCCCAAGGTGAGCCTATACTGGGTGCATATCCTGCCTACTGGAAGTGGCTCGAGGACTACGATGTTACGAGCCTCGTAAATGGAGTTGATACTCCAATACTCTTTTTATCGGGAGATCGAGACTATCAAGTGCCGATTAGCGAAATGGAGCTTTGGAGAGAAGCCCTGTCGGGCGGCGATGTGGAGCTTGTACGACTGTATCACACATTGGAAGGGTTAAACCATCTGTTTATGTGGGGGGATGCTCCGTCAAGCCCGAACGAATATATGTACCCCGGCATTGCAGACCAGTCGGTTGCACAAAATATTGCTTCCTTTATAAGTGGCCTTTCAGGTCAATAAACAAAAAGTGCTGACGCAAATGGTACACCATTTGCGTCAGCACTTCAGCTTGGAGAAAAGTGTTTTCTCCAAGCTGAAGAAATCAGCTGGCGCTGATTTTGACGCCCTCGGGGCGGGAATTTAACGCCAGGGGGCACCCTGATGGTGCCCCCTCGC
>CAYJFK010000089.1:0-7151 GCA_964369475.1 uncultured Oscillospiraceae bacterium
TTTTTTTTTTTTTTTTTATGGTTTTAAAAAGTTTTTTTTCTCATTTTTTTGGGGGGGGGGTCGTTTGGGCCCAACGCCGCTTTTTTGTGGTGTGGGGGGATTTGGTTATATTGTATATTGACAATAAATAGTTGTTGATGTATAATCAGCTAATTTTATAAAGGAGGATACCGTCATGCTTGTTAAAGGGTTTAAGTTTGGTATGATATTGCAACTTGCAATAGGGCCGATAAGTCTGTTTGTAATTAGGACTGCGTTGTCGGAAGGATTTTGGCCTGCTCAAATGGCGGCACTCGGAACGGTTGTGACAGATGGGGCGGAGATAATCCTCGCCATAATCGGAGTGGGGCTTATACTCGAAAAGAATAGATTTGCCAAAACTGCGCTTAAGTATTTTGGCATTGCTGTATTGTTGATTTATGGAATTTAGTCTATTTTATCAGCATTTGACATATCGGCACTTCCTTCTTTTGATATACCGATTGTGGGAGACAACACATTTGTTCAGGCTATACTGTTAGCACTATCAAATCCGCTGACAATAGTTTTCTGGGCGGGAATTTTCTCGGCAAAAATTGTAGAGGAAAAAATGTCGGGGTCTGATCTTTATTTTTTTGCTCTCGGTTGTGCGCTTGCAACACTCTTTTTCCTAACACTACTGGCCGTTTTGGGGTCGGTCTTTAACACGGCAATTCCGGAGATTGCGATGAAGGTTCTAAACTTCTGCGTGGGAATTTTTATGTTGCTCTTTGCATACAAAAACTCCAAGATAGACATATCGGAAAAGGATGAGGAAGAAGCTGTCGTAATGCAGTAATAGCTGCTGTTACAGATCTTGTAATGCCATATCTGTTTCATATGAGTTTTTATGACTTCATGTGCATTTGCCGACATTTGTCGATAGGAGCGGAGTTTGTGATACTGCCTTTGGCTAAGACTGCGTGGTCTTTTTGGGGTGTCGATGCCGAGCTTTATTGCTGATTTTTAAGCTTGAAGTTAGCGCATTTTAATTTTAATTAACACTTTGGCGAGAAACAAAAAGGTCATGCGACTACAAGTCACAGCCCCTCAGGCTGGAGAAAAACCTAAAATCAAGCCCTTTCGGAAGGAGGGGGAGCGGCGAGGGGGCACCATAAGGGTGCCCTCTGGCGTTAAATTCCCGCCCCGAGGGCGTTAAAATCAGCTTTAGCTGATTTCTCAGCTTGGAGAAAACACTTTTTCTCCAAGCTGAGGTCATGCGACTACAAGTCGCATGACCTTTTTGTATTATACTGCTTGAGCTTCGTATGAAGCAAGTTGTGTTTCGAGAACTGTAATTTCTGATTCTATCTCGTTTTTTTGATCCTCGCTTATCATGCCGTTTAGCTTTTGTTCAAGCTCTGCAATTTCATTTTCGATATCTTCTACTTGATGGTCTAAGCTTGAAGAGCTATCTGCTTGATCTGCTGATGTGGGTTTTGGGGGTTTAGCACCTTTTGGCTTGCCATTTCCAACTTCTTGAGTAGCATCGCTTTGAGCGATCTCTTCGCTGCTTGAAGTCGAGGAGGTTTGCGCCTCGCCATACGGAGTGAACTCGACACTGCCTGTATCGGAAGAAGATGGTTTGTAGATACCGATAGACATTTTTGGCTCGCTTGGGGTGTATTTGTCTACCTTGTTTACGCTAACTTCGTAGATGTTAGAATGGCTCTTTGTTCCGATCTCTTTGCTCTTAGCTGCGCTCGTCATTTGCAAGTTGTTTGTCTCGTTTTTTGATTTTGCGTCGACTTTGCTGGTGTTTACACTTGAAATCATACATACAACCCCTAACACTTTAGTATTTACATAATTATATTCCTACTATTAATAAAGTTCAACCGATAATTGATGTAATTACAGTGTATGTTTTGTGGCCAAGTGTTGCTTGCGCAAAAATGGGGGTTGGCATTGGTTTGCTTTTTGCGACATTATGGCTTAGACTTAAACCGCTTAGCTTTCGACGGCCGCTTTTTCTCTGTCTATGCCGAGTTTTATTCTTGCTGATTTTGCCGACATTTCCGATATGCGGATAAGGGCGATAATTATGACCGATAGAACGGCATAGCCGTACCATGCAGGCTCGTATGTGCCGAAGGTGTCGTATATAAGGCCTGAGAAGGGGACGCCGATGCCCGAGCCTATCATGGACATGGCGGTAAGTAGGCCAAATATCGAGCTGTATTCGAGGTCGCCGTATAGACTGCTTGCTACAAAGGTTCTTTGCACATTTTGGATTGCATTGGCAAGGCCGAAGGTTACTATAAAAATTGTCGGTACAATGGGGTTTTCGGCGATGATAAGAAGTACGAGCGATATGCCGAACAGGCCGCAACCGTAGAGGCCGCCTATCGACACGCCGAACTTATCGAATACCCAGCCGAGGATAATCTTACCTGCAATTAGCACTGCCATGGAGCTCGAGAGGACAGAGGAGGCATATGTCGACGAGTAGCCGAGGTCGGATAGGTATGCAATTAGGTGGGACTGCGTGCCCATGCCTATAAAGCTTGTCAAGACACATGCGGCGGCAAATGCCCAAAAGGAGAGTGTGCCAAGTGCTTGTTTTCTTGTAAAGCCTGTCGGCACTTTTGGGGCAGAGCCTGCTTTTATGCCGTAGGGTAGCAGGCCCATTTCTTCGGGGGATTCTTTTATAATGAATAAAACGGTCGGCACTGTCATTAAAAACATAATTGCAGACATTATTCTAAAGCCCGACTGCCAGCCAAATAAATCGACCGAGCGGCTTACTATCGGCACCATTATAGAGGCGGCAAGTCCCGAGCCAGCGAGCGATATGCCGAGTGCCAGTCCCTTTTTTTCGTTAAACCAGCGAGATAGAATTTTTGCAACCGGTATTGTGCTAATGCTTCCGCTTACAAGTCCCATGCAAGCGGCTATTATGTAGAAGTGCCATACAGTTGTGGCAAAGGAGTAGCACATAACGAGTCCCGATACGGCGAAGGAGCCCCAAAGCATGAATTTTTTCGAGCCTGTGTTTTCGAAAAGTCTGCCTATTCTTGGCGACATTATCATGGAGGCTACGGAGGAAAATGTGGAATAGAGCGTAAATTCTGCCCTTGAAACGCCGAGCGCCTCGGTTACCGGTTTTACAAAGACGCTCATAGAGTTAAAAACGACTCCAATGCTTGCTCCTATCATTAATAGACAGCCAAGCACTATTACCCACGCATAGTGTATGCGTTTTTTTGTATCTTGCAAAAGAATACCCCCCTTAATTATTATGACCTTCCAAGTTTTAATAAAGCCCCACATGCAAAGTGTGCGCATGTGGGGCTTTATGGTATGCTTTTTGATTTTCTTTAGCCCACTACATCAAAGCCGACATCTTCGATTGCCTCTGTTGCCGCAGATAGATCGCCTTCGAATTTAGCGTAGCCTACGCCGACCTCGGCATTTGTAATGCCTATTTCTTCAAGTGCCGCCTTAACGGAGGTTACACACTTATCGCATCCCATGCCTTCGATCTTTAGTTCTATCATGATAATGTCTCCTTTTTGCTTTTTGTATATTATACCATAATTTTTGAAAAAAGCAAATATATTGAGAGAGGATCAGGGCTTTTTTGTGAGGGGTTATTTACATCAGTCCGAGAGCTAAAAATAGCAGGTGCGACAGCGTTACTGCACCGAAGATGGGGCTGTAATTGTCCCATATTGCCATTTGTAGGGTAAAGTCTTGAGTGAAAATGAGGAGCAAAATGTTTAGTATAGCGGTCAGGATTAGTGCTACCGTAAGATAGGTTCTGCGTGCCTTGGCTTTGTCTTGTTTTTGTTCTTTTGTAAGATCTTTGGGGTCTTGGGTTTTCTCGGGAGGTACTTGCTCTGACAGGCCGTCGAATATCGGGTCGTCGACCCATGTTAGGAAGGGTTCTTCTGCCTCGTCGTCGGGGTCTTGCTTATCTTGCCGCTTTAATAGGAAGAAGGCCATGGCGGCAAAGACCGTTATGAGGGTGGCAAGTAGGTTGAATAAGCTCCAATACTGCTCTGTCGGTTCGGTCGGTTCAGGTGGGGTGGGGTTGTAGACCGTAAAGAGCGCTTCGCTTGTCATTCCATTGTAGTTTAGCGATAAAATATGGTCGCCGCTCGGCAGGCGTGATAGATATTCCTCGTCTATAACAATGTCGCCATCTTCGTTTAGCGAAATATTGCCCTCCGGCACATCTTGGCCGTTTATTTCGACATCGGTCGGGTCTTGGTCGGGCTTTGTTATTACGATGCCGCCGCTCGGAGGGGTTGTAACGATGGGGGGCAAGGGTGCTGTGGTTTCGGGCTCGGGATCGGGATCGGGGTCGGGCTCGGGCTCGGGATCTGGATTGGGCTCGGGGGCGGGCATGCGCTGGGGGTTGGGCTAGGGTACTGGGAAGGGGTCGGGTTCGGTGTCGCGTGAGGGGGGGGGGTTGGGGGGGGGGGTTCTGGCTCGGGTGCGGGATCGGGGTCGGGATCGGGATTTACAATTGAGCCTGTGCGCCATCTTGCGAAGAGCGTTATATCGGAGCTTCCCATGTCGAAGGTGTCGCCGCCGTTGTATCTTGTGCCTGTACCCTCTATATTTGTGCTCCAACCGTCGAAGGTATAGCCTGTGCGAACAAATGTGTTGGAGGCCACAATAACACGGTCGCCCTCTCGGTAGGTCTTGGAGTCCTCGAGCAGTACATTTCCGCCACTGTCAAGGCCGCCGTTTGCACTGTATTTCACCTTGAAATAAGGGCGAAGTGCGACACTGTGGGATACCGTCCCCGAGCTTAGGAGCATTTCGCCATCATCGCCGTATGTCTCGTCGATGCCCTCTATGGCAATTTTAACGCTGTTGTCTATCGTTATGCCGTCTGCCGTTGTCATGACACTGTAATTTATCGTGCGAGACGACCCTGCCGCAAGATAGCCGAGGTTATAGCTAAGTTCGCTACCGTTTTGGGTAAAACCGTTGCCTTCGATAAACCTTGTGTTCTCGGGAACTGCGGCATTTAGCAAAATGTCGCCGCTCGCCGCACCATCGCCATATGTGGGGGTGTTTGTAACCTTTATGGTGTAGTCTATAATGTCGCCGTATTCGACCTCGGTCGCTGTTGTGCTTGCAAGCTCTACCGTAATGTCGGAAGTGCCGTTTACATCTATATTTGCGGCATTTTCAAGAGTAAGGCTTTGGTTTTTACCGTTATAGTCGACATAGCTTACATTTGCGCCCTTGTTGGTAGAGGTCGTGGGGTATACTCCATCCTCCATTACTATGCTGTCGGAGTTTAGCTTTTGGTAAAAGGAGAGCCTGCCGCCTGCCATGTCTACGCTTGTCGTGTCCCAAGAGATGGTGTAGTTGCCGTCGCTCCCTGTGTAGCTTATGCCAAAGCGTGCCGCATCTTCGAGGGATGTGGCGGTCTCGGTGTGGGTTACACCCGATTTATCTTTCCACATTACTTCTATTGGGTGGGAGGCATCTATATTTATATTAAACTGCTCGCCCAAGCTGTCGGTAACTTCGAGGGCGGCCGTCATAACATTGTATAGTATGCTGTACATGCCTATGAGGTCGTCTACCGTTCGACTCGAGAAGGCGAGCAGTTCGCCGTTTACCGTAGAGGCAAGCTCGTCGTAGACTGCCAGCTCGTCTGCCGAGAGCGATATGCCGATATAGTAGACCTTTGCGCCGTGAGTGCCTTCGAGTACATCTCTAACATAGCTTGTTAGGGAAGGTAAAGTGGCGGCAGACGAGCCGTTGCCGATAGAAGGGGTGCCGTCGGTCACCATTATTACATATCGGCTACTCTCGGTGTCGGAGGAGTTCTCGAAGATTTCTGCCGCTCGCTCGAAGGCGAGCTGATAGTTTGTGTCCCTGTACCCAAGGGTAGAGGCAAATTCGCTCGATAAGGGATCGCCTGACAGCTCTCGCTCGTTTACAATGCTCCCCGCAAAGTTGACAAATGCCGCACGATTTAGAGGGCCGTCTGCTAAAATATCGCTTCCGAGGACATAGAAAATCGATTTTGATATTGCCATTCTGTCCATGCATATATCATAGGGGAAGCCCTCGGAACGCGGGAAGGAAACCCACCGCTCTATGCCTAGGTCTATCGGCGAATAAAAAGGGGCGGCCGAAGTCGAGCCTGCTTCTTCGGGGGTGCGTACCGTTTTATAATCGAATATAGCCTGCTCGGCAGGTAGGCGGTAATCGAAGCCTGTGCCTATTGCGTATATATTGTCTGTTATAACAAATTCGGGATTTTCGGCATTTGTCTTTGTGTAGTGGCTGTATCTGGCAGGGAAGTTGTATACGGAAAATTCGGGGTGAAAACCTGCATTTGTTATAACGGCATCGCTACCGTAATAGACCTGCATATCTTGAACAAAACGAGTCTCTACGGCATTATAAAATGTCGAGTCGTACCATGCTTTAGAGGGTGCTATGCTGTTCTCTTGAAAGTAGTAGGCATAGTTGTTTGTATCTCCGTTGACGGTCGCCACCATGGGTAGCCTGTAATAGTGCTCGGGGTTAAGGCAGAGTGTTGTTACATGGCTCTCTGTTGGGACGAGTGAAGCCATGTTCATACTGCCCGACTGATCCATTAAAAAGACAACATCGACAGGTTTTGACATAAGGTTGCCGTAAAAATCTATGTCGACCTTTGTTATGCCGTCGAGCGCATCTTGAGGGCTATCGTAGTAGACGCTCTTTGCGCCAATGCCTGTCTCGCTCTCGGAGAGCTCGCCTCCCAAGGCAGACATAGAGTCTTCGAATTCTCTTGGAATATCACCGCCTGAGGTTAGGGAAAGGGTGGTGTTTATAACGCTTATTCGGTCGCCCGAGTAGCGGTATATACTGCCTGTCTGCGCCATGCGGCTCGTTGCTGTTAGTATAAGCGACGAGCAGAGCGCCGTTGCCATGAGCAAAGAGGTCATTCGCCTTATGATAAATTTATTGTTGTACACAAAATTACCTCGCATAATTTTATTTATACTTTTATTATCCCTCTTTTTTTCTTTTTATACCAAAATTAGCGAAGTCTGTTTGGTGTAACAGCTGTAAATTCTAAAAAAACGACAGCATGAAAAAAATCATGCTGTCGTCAGGCTGGAGAAAAACCCAAAATCAAGCCCCTTCGGAAGGAGGGGGAGCGGCGA
>CAYJFK010000090.1:0-7106 GCA_964369475.1 uncultured Oscillospiraceae bacterium
GCACCGAGAACGGCGCAGTTTGTTGTGATTAGCGGTAGGAAGATGCCGAGCGACTGATAAAGTGCCGGCATGATCTTGCGAAGTGCCATTTCTACAAACTGTACGAGCGTTGCGATGACAAGGATAAATGCGACTGTCTGCATGTATTCGATTTCGAACTCCACAAGCAGAATGTTTACAAGGTATGTTATTGCGGAGGATAGCGTCATTGTGAAAATAACGGCCATACCCATACCGAGTGCTGTATCTGTCTTCTTGGAAACGCCGAGGAATGGGCAAATTCCGAGGAAACGAGAGAAAATGTAGTTTTCGATAAGAATTGCGTTAATAGCAATTATAAATAACTCAGCCATTTGTTGCCTCCTTCTTCTGCTTGCTGCGGTCTGTTAGGTACTGCACAGCAGCTATAACCACGCCGAGGCAAAGGAAGCCGCCAGCCGGTGTTACAAGCATTGCGGCAGGCTTGAAGCCCTCTATTAGAGTAATTCCAAACCATGTGCCAGCGCCGAGTATTTCACGCACAGAGGCGAGAAGAACAAGTGCAAATGTAAATCCAAGACCCATTGCAAATCCGTCTACCGCAGAGCGGAACACATTGTTTTTGCTTGCATAAGCTTCTGCTCTTGCAAGGATAATGCAGTTAACAACTATAAGCGGTATAAACAGTCCGAGCGACTGGGAGATCGACTGGAAGTATGCCTGTAAAATAAGGTCTACGCATGTAACAAAGCCTGCAATAACAACGATGTAGGAAGCTATGCGAACTTTGTCGGGGATTATTTTTCTTAGAAGCGATATAACAATGTTACTCGCTATAAGAACAGCCGTTGCAGCGACGCCCATGCCAAGCCCATTCTCGACCGAGGTCGATGTGGCAAGGGTGGGGCACATGCCGAGTAGCTGAACAAAAACAGGGTTTTGCGCTACAAGACCATCTGCTATTTGCGCAAAAACGCTTTGATTTTTACTCATTATTTTCTCCCTCCCTTAAGACATCGGCACGAGCTGACCTAAGGCCGCAAGTGCATCGTTTGCCGCTCCGAGTGCGGCAGATGAGCTGACAGTAGCGCCTGCAAGTGTGTCTACACCGCTAAAGTCCGTTAGTCCCATTAGCATACCCCAGAATTCCTCGTCGGCAATTCTTGTTCCTATGCCCGAGGTCTCTGTGCTTGCAAGTACCTTGTATCCGACAACAGCGCCTGTGCTGTCAAATCCGAATGCAAGTTCGATTGGGCCTGCAAAACCTGTTGGTGTTGCAAGTACGATTTTGCCTATTTCAGCACCCGATGCATCGTATGCTATAAAGCCGCCGACTACCGTTGTGCCTGCCGGTACTTCTGCCTCTGCAAATGTTGCATCGGGGAAGAAGTCTGCAAAAGCTGCCGTTTGTGCCGCCGCTTTGTTTGCCGCAATAACAGGGGCTGTCATCTCGTTTACAAAGCCAAGTGTACCGGCTGTAATGAATGTTACAAGACCGAGCACCAAGACTAAATTAAAGAGTCCTTCTTTTTTCATGCCGATACCTCCCCACCGAATGTCTTGGGTTCTGTTGCTTTATCTATGAACCAAACAAGAGTATTCATTATTAGTATCGAGAAGGAAACGCCCTCTGCATAGCTGCCGAATTTTCTTATAAACATTGTTATAAGTCCGCAACCGATACCATAGATTAGACGACCCTTATTTGTTAGGGGCGATGTGGCATAGTCTGTCGCCATGAAGAATGCGCCGAGGAATAGGCCTCCGCCGAATACGTTGTAGAAAACGCTCATCTCCATTGCAAGGGCGCCCGGGAATATTGCCGAAATTACCGCTACCGTTAGGATAAATGCAGCAGGTGTTTGCCATGTAATGACCTTGCGGACGATTAGATAGAGACCGCCTGCCATAAGTAGAATAGCCGAAGTTTCGCCAAGGCTACCTGCACGTGCGCCTAAGATCTGGTTCATCATGTTTGCACCGCGATTCATTGTCATCGGGAGTACGCCTGCTTTAATGTCGGCAAGAGGTGTAACTGCCGCAACTACATCGGGGTTTACCCATGCCGCAGGATTAAGTACGGGCTTTACCCATGCTGTCATCTCGGCTGCCCACGATGCGCCAAGGAAGGCACGGGCTGCAAGGGCCGGGTTCATTACGTTTTGGCCAATTCCGCCAAAAAGCATTTTTACAATGATAATTGCAAAGAATGCACCTACTACGGGGATCCATAGAGGAGCCGCAACAGGTAGGTTGTAGGCAAGAAGTATGCCCGTTACAACGGCAGAAAGATCCATCGTTGTGGAATTTTTCTTAACAAGCTTGCAAAAGAATGTTTCGAAAATAATGCAAGATGCAACGCTTATCGCAACCATAACGAGGGCACGTAAGCCAAAGATGTACGCAGCACCTGCAAGTGCAGGCAAAAGCGCTATAATAACATCCCTCATTATCGTGCGTGTCGACTCCCCACCAAGCATGTGAGGGGAGGACGTAACTAAATATGTGTTCATTCTTTAAAATTTCCCCCTTACTTCTTGGCGGCAGCCGCTCTGCGTGCTTCGTTTATACGCAGTTTGGAAAGCCTGAATTTTTGTGTTAGCGGTATTCTTGCAGGACATGCGAATGTGCAAGAGCCGCATTCCATGCAGTTCATAATGTTGCGCTTTTCAAGCTCCTCTAAGTCGCCCGAATCGGAGAACATGTTGAGGTAGCATGGAATTAGCCTTGTTGGGCATGTGCGCATACATTTGCCGCAACGGATACAGCTCGTTGTGGGAGGTGGTGTGCCTTCCTCTTTGGAGAGTACAAGTATGCCCGATGTCGTCTTTATGATGGGCACTTCTGTTGTATACTGAGCTTGTCCCATCATGGGACCGCCCATTATGATCTTGCCGGCTTCTTCCTTTAGACCTGCGCAGTGATCTATTGCATGTTGGAAGGTCGTGCCTATACGGCACAGAAGAACCTTTGGCTCGCTTACAATGCTACCTGTAACAGTTACAACACGCTCGTAAGAAGGTGTGCCGAACTTCCAAACACGGTATAGAGCTCCGCAAGAGTCTACATTGGAAACGACCGCACCGACTTCGATGGGCAATTTGCCAAGAGGCACTTCAAGGCCTGTTACCGCTTGGATAATTTGCTTTTCACTGCCTTGCGGATACTTTGTTTCAAGCACTGCAATGGCAACGTCGCTCGCCCCTGCGATGTAATCTTGGAGAGCCTTGATTGCATCTTGCTTGTTGTCTTCAACGCAGATCGTGACATTCTCGAGCCCTAAGGACTTCATCATGATTCTTGCGCCTTCGACTACCTGCTCGGGACGTTCGAGCATTATCCTATGGTCGGACGACAAATAGGGCTCGCACTCGGCACCGTTAATAAGAAGGTGCTTTGCCTTGCCCGTTTGAACCGAGGAGGATATTTTACAGTATAGCGGAAAGCCTGCTCCGCCCATGCCGACAATACCCGCATCTCTTGCCATAGCGACAATATCGTCGCTCGTTAGATCTGCCATTGCCTTGGGGTGAGGCTTTATAGAGGGATCTATCGTGTCGAGCCCGTCGTTTTCAATAACGATACATGTCGACTTGTCCCCATTTGGATGAAAATAAGGCTCGATAGCCGTTACCTTGCCCGATACAGACGAATGTACAGGCGAAGTTAGAGCGGCACTGCTGTCCGCTATTTTTGTGCCGACACATACGGCATCGCCGACAGCCACAATGGGCTCCGCAGGCGCTCCTCTATGTTGAGAAAGAGGAAAATAAAGTTTTTCCGGCGGGGGGAGAAGTTCGATAGCTTTAGAGTTTGTAAAACCCTTATTATAAGCAGGATGAATTCCCCCCTTAAATGTTGAGGCCATTAGTTACTTAGCTCCTTTCAAAAATACGCTATTACTATAATATATTAACTTTGTCAAAAAATCAACGGTTAATTCATTATTATTTTCACAAATTTTTATTTCTTTTTTAGTGCAGTTATTTTTATAGTAAATACAATTATACTATTCACTCGAGATGCTATTCGATAATTATTTTCGTCTATATCTAATAATCTTTTCAATAATTTTGTTTTTTATGCATTTTACAGGTGACAAACGCCATTTTTAATGTTATAATTGTAGTAATTATGAAAGGAGTGAATCCCGTGAAAACAAGAAAAATCGAACTTGCAGGTTGCAAACTAGTTCTAAAAAAGGGGCAAATGCCAAAGCTTAAAGTCCCAAGAAGTCAGAGAAAAAAAATCTCCCGCTTTGTAGATGGCGGGGTCGTCCTTGCAGGTAAGGGCGTTTCTATGGTCGGAGATGGCGTTAAGAAGATGTCTAAAGAAATGCCGACATACAAGCGCACTCTTAAAAAGGCAGGCAAAAAGTTATCTAAAAATGTAAAGAAGAGGCTGAAGTAAATTTATGAGATGTGCAATTTTAGGTGCAATGAAAGAGGAAGTCGAGAGCTTAATTTCGGCCATGAAGGTCGAGGAGACCGTTAAAAAAGCAGGCAGAACTTTTTATGTAGGCGAAATGTCGGGCTGTCCTGTTGTTGTCGTACAGTGTGGTGTGGGCAAGGTCGCAGCGGCAGGGACTGCTCAGATAGTTATAAGCGAGTTTGGCGCAACCCATGTTTTTAACACAGGGCTTGCAGGAGGTTTAAAAAAGGGCATTAAGGTCGGCGACATTGTTCTTTCAGAGAGAACAGAGTATTTCGACGTTACACCAAAATCGGTACTTGTTAACAACTTTCCGAATGATGGCGAATACGATGCCGACAAAGAACTTCTTGACCTTGCAAAAAAAGCGGTCGCCGAGCTGTCGCTTGCTGACATAACACATACAGGGCTTGTTACAACGGGCGATGCCTTTATAACCGAAAGCGAAGAAAAGAAAAGACTGCTTGCCAAGACGACAGGTTTTTGCAACGACATGGAGGGCGGCGCAATAGCGCAGATTTGTTTTGATAACGAAGTGCCCTTTTTAATAGTCCGCATTATCTCCGACCTTGCAGACGACGAGGCGGAGGATGTCTATTTCGACTTCAAGTACAAAGCACCTAAACTATGCAACGATGTTGTAATCAAGATGATGTCTTATCTTGCGGAGGGGCTAAATGTCTAAAGAGGCGGTAAAGTCACATCTTGCCATGTACGGGTTCGAGGGCAACATTCTCGAATTTGACGAGGATGCAACGGCCACGGTCGAGCTTGCGGCACAGGCAATAGGTTGCGAAACGGGCAGAATTGCCAAGACCATGTCGCTCATGACAAAGGCAGGTGCAATTGTCATTGTGCTAATGGGGGACGCAAAGCTTGACAATCGGAAATACAAGGACACATTTTTGGAAAAATCACGCTTTTTAAGGGGCGAGGAGGTAATGGAGCATACAGGCCACCCCATAGGTGGAGTCTGCCCCTTTGCATTAAAAGAGGGCTGTCGTGTTTATTTAGACGAGAGTTTAAAGAAGTACGAGTATGTCTACCCTGCGGCAGGTGCGCCTAACAACTCGGTAAGGCTGACACTTGCAGAGCTCGAACTTGCAACTGGCGGCAGTTGGGTCGATATAGCCAAGATCCCCGAATAGTAAAGTTAATATTAAAAAAGAGCTGATGTAGTTGGAATTTACCAATAGATCAGCTCTTTTTTTGTATAATATATTTTTAAAATACCCTATTGACATATTTTGTTTATACGTGTATGATGTTTATAACGAAAAACGTTATTGATTATAGTTATCGAAATTTAATATCCACTTTCGTTAACTATGTATTTGAATATACTAAACTTATTATCAGGAGGACACAACATCATGACAAGCAAAAGAATTGTCGCCATAAGCATGGCCCTTGCATCTATCCTCACAACCGGTGCTCTCGCATCGAGCTACACCGTAAAGGAGGGTGATGTGCTCTGGAGAATAGCACAAAATCACGGTACAACATGGCAAGATCTTGCCACATTCAACAACCTCGAAAACCCACATTTAATATTCCCCGGTCAGATCATCAACTTCGAGAGCGTAGCTGCAACAACTCCCGAAGCAGAGCTTGCCACCGATTATTCCGGTACATATGTCGGCTACTCGTGGAAGGGCGAGTCCAAAGGTGTAGCCTTTGAAGATGCGACAGAGGTCATAAAGACCACCTTAACGCTCGATAAAGGCGGCATTATAACAGATGCCGATATGCAGTTTGATGTATATAAAAACGACATGTGGTCGAGTAGGCTAAACGATGTAGAGGGTGTATCGGTCGACTTTTCGGTAGACCCCACAAAGGCAACCTTGGCAAATGGCGACATTGAATACATGGCAGGCGACAGCATGTTCAAATTCGCAACCTATGACAAAATGGCAAACTACGGCGTAGCGGTAGACAAGGACGGCACAGTTGCACTTTGCATTGTAGACCCATTTGTTCGCTATCAGCAGGAATACAAAATGGCGGCAGACTTCGACTTCTCGACCCCGATAAAAGAGATGACAATAGGAAGCGGCATGATGGTGCCGACAGTAAGAACGAGCACATCTGCCATGATAAAGCCTTCTGACTGGGCAGAGCTATCGGGTAATCATCTGCTAAACTTCTACCCAATTACAGGTTCTATTGTAGGCGACGGAGTATTCATGGGGCTTACAGCAGACTCGACAATGCAAGAATACTTAGAGAGCGTCGGCGTCGTGTTTGTCGATGGCGCTCCTGTCGAGATGGAAGCATCATTCGGCTACTACGGTAGAGGCGGCTGGGGCGGCAACTACGAGGAGATCGCAAACTATCTAATAGGAAAAAGCGCACTTGAGGTAACATCGCTCGTCGACTGGTCAGTCGAAAAGTACAGCGCAAATATAAACCAAGATAACTTCTTCGGCCTCGACACTATTGCAGGCGCAACAAAGACAGTTCAAAACTCAATCGACGGCATAGCAGGCGCAACGGTGCGCATAACAAGGGAGGCGACCTCCTACCAAAGAGCACTTGTAGATGCAGGCATTCTTGACGAGAGTGACGTTATAAAGGGCAGATTCTAACTCAAAACAAAAAGAGGCAGAGGCAAATGGTAAAACCATTTGCCTCTGCCTCTCAGGCTGGAGAAAAACCCAAAATCAAGCCCCTTCGGAAGGAGGGGGAGCGGC
>CAYJFK010000091.1:0-6689 GCA_964369475.1 uncultured Oscillospiraceae bacterium
GTCACGCTCCCTTTTTGGTAGCCTGCTTTGTGTAGGCCTTACTCGTTTTATTTATCTATAACCACATTGCCATTTTCATCTAATAGTGGAGTTATACCACTATAAGGAGTTTGAACCAATAAATAATTAACCCCTGTTTTAGTGTCTACAAGTATTTCTACCGCACCCAGTCCTATTCCTTGCCCATCTTTTGTTATAAATCTTTTTTCTTTCTTGTCTTTACCAAACATAGTTCGTTCCTTTCGATTATATAAATACCATTCACACATATTATATATCATTACAGGCTTTTACACAAACGATAGTTGCAAGCATAGCATTTGAATATATAATGCTCCGAGCGGCACCCCTAATCGATAGAGGCTGATCAAAATATTTGGGGCACAAATTTTCTTTACACAGCACCCACATATAGCCGCACCCTTTTAGCCGAGCTTTCTAACAACAATATCGGCAAGTATTGCCGCTCCTATGTCGAGTGCTCTCTTATCGAATGTCATATCGGGGCTGTGCAGTCCGGGGGTTGCATTTGCGCCTATGCCTATATATGCCGTTTTTATGCCGCAGAGCTTGCCAAAATAATGGAAATCCTCGCCACCTGCCGTTTTGCATATGCCGAGGGTAGAGCCTAGAATATTCACGACCGACCTGCCGCAAAACTCGGTCAGCTCCTCGTCGTACTCTGCCGCTATAACTCCCTTGGCGGTAAAATCCTCGAGCAGGCCGCCCATCATGGCGACCGTGTGTTCTGTTATACTCTTTGCTTTCTCTGTTATGCTCTCCATAATCTCGTTTGTCTGCGCACGGCAATCAAACGAAACATTTACGGTATCGGGAATAGAATTGGAGGGGTTTCCGCTCGAGGCTATTTGCGTAACCTTTATCGAGTGCGAAACCGTGCTGTCCTCTTTTATCATGTTTATGGCATTTATAACGGCAACGGCAATTTCTACTGCATTTACCCCGAGATGAGGGCGTGCGCCGTGGGCTGTCTTGCCCTTGATTGTCATTTTTATCCCTCTACTTGCCGAGTGGCAGAGGGCGTGCATAGCCTCTCCAAGCTTTGCTTCGGCTATTGGGCGAAGGTGTATGCCTACAAGCTCGTCTATAAAGGAAAAGTCGTAGGCCTCTATCATTTGCAAAGCGCCCGACAGCTCCTCTGCCTGCTGAAAAACAAGAACAAATTTGCCCTTTTTAATCTTGCTCATCGCCATTCTCGAAGCGGCAAGCACCATAGCGCAGTTTGCATCGTGACCACAGGCATGTATGGCAACATCTTTTCCGTCTACAACAAAGGGCAGTGCATCCATGTCGGCACGAAGTCCGAAAACAGGGCCGTCTACACCTGTGTCGTGTATTGCGACAATTCCCGTACTGCCTATGCCGGCTGTTACCGCAAAGCCTTGCTGCCTTAGCTCGTTTGCAATAAGCCTTGATGTCTTAATCTCGTTAAAACCAAGCTCGGGCATCGCGTGGAGTTTATCAAAATATTGTTTGGCATATTTGTTTTCGGGAAAGTTATTCATGTTGCACCTCTATCGGATAAAATATTTTTGAAAGGGTTATGTTTTCTCCACGCTCGTTTTTGTAGCTGAGCAGCGAGACCGAAAAAATATCGGAGCATATTTTTATATTGTTATCTCGAATGTAGTCCGACATCTTCTTAATCGAATCTTCCGCCATATTGCCTGCAAAATTGGCTATGATTGTAATGCACGGAGAGGATGGAATGAGCGCTACATTTTTGTCTTTGTATATACCAAGCTCGTCGCCCACTCTCTTTTCAATTATAAGTCCTCTCGAGTTTGATTTATATGAAGTTAATATGTCTGCCGTGCCTTTAATTTTGAGCGAAGCAGCGGTAAGCGGCATTAAGGAAAACCACTGCGAGGCGCATGTGTGGAGTTTTTGATTTTCTACAAGATTTTCTATCGTGCCAAAGTCGAATCTGTAATACTCGGGACAGCGCTCGATAATAGGTATTGCCGACAGATTGTAGCTCTCTATAAGCCGTAGATCTGCCGCAAGGCGCTCGCATATTCTGGCTTTTAGTATTGCCTCTCTTGCAAGATCTTCCGCTTTGCCCTTAAAGAGTGCTATTACATTTATTTCCGACATACCACCATATATGTCCTTTATCTCGTTTAGTGTAAAATTTAAATTGGCAAGCTTTCGCACACTGCCGATTTTTTGAATGTCCATCGGGGTAAAAAAGCGGTATTTGTTTGCCTCGTCTCTCGTAGGCTCTAATATGCCCTTTTTTTCGTAAAAATGTAGCGCTTCCTTTGTAAGTCCGAATATATTGGCAAGCTTGCCGATCGATATTTTCATATGCCGCTCCCCTCCCCTTTTTGTGTTATATATTAATAATAATATATTGCTTGTCAAATTGCAACAATTCTATTGTTATATTATATTTACTGTAAATGTAATTCAAATCAAATTCTTGTTATATTGTTTATTTCATATATAAAACATATACATAATTGTGTAAATTCCCCAAAAAAGTTAGTTTAAAATTTATCATTTTACAATTGACAATGAAGTTACTTCATGCTTTATAATAAGGCTTACAAATAAATTTCGGAGGTTTACACATGAAGATCAGAAGACCTATTTCCATCATGCTGGCTCTAATGCTAATGCTATCGACAGTAGCAGGCGCTGCACAGTATGTCGTTAAAGAGGGCGACAGACTGTGGAAGATAGCGGCAGACAACGGCACAACGGTAGAGGCAATTGCAGAGCTAAACGGCCTTGACAATCCAAACATGATAATGGCAGGACAAGTTCTTGAAATGCCATCGGACGAAGTGGAGGCTACACCGGTAGTTCCTTCCACACCGGTAGAACCCACAGTGGCCGAGGGTGTTGTTCTTGAAGGCAGCGCACCTGGATACGGCGGCACACTTACCGTTGCCGTTACACTATCGGGCACAGATATTACTGCTGTCGAAGTTACTTCGCACAGTGAGACAGCAGGCATCGGCACACGTGCAATCGATGCTCTACCTGCCGCAATTGTAGCTGCAAACTCGGCAGAAGTAGACGCAGTTAGCGGTGCAACAGTTACATCGGAAGCAATTTCCATGGCCGTAGGCTATGCTCTTATCAGCGCAAATCCCGAGGAAGAGGGCACAGGCATCCCCGAGGACGGCAAGTACACAACATACGCACAGGGTCAAAACGGCTATGTTCATGTTGCTACAACATTCTCGGGCGGCGCAATAAAGAATGTTGAAATTCTAACACAGCACGAGACAATAGGCATTGCAACATATCCGCTCGACACAATCCCTGCTCTAATAGTAGAAGCACAAACAACAGGTGTTGACAATGTATCGGGCGCAACACTAACTACAAATGCTATAAAGCAGGCTGTCAACAAGGCAGTTGTAGAAGCAGGCGGCAATGTTGCCGACTATTCCTTTGAAGCACCTAAGGCTCCTGTTGTTGAGACAGAGAAGTCTGACGATGTTGATGTTGTTATCATGGGCGCAGGCACAGCCGGTCTTATGAGTGCGGCAAGACTTGTCGAAGAGGGCTACGATGTTCTTGTATTTGAAAAGCTTGACATACCCGGCGGTTCTATGGCAACTACATATTCGGGCGTAAGCTCCTACGGTTCGATGCTCGAACTTGAGTATAAGCAAATAGAGAAGGAAGATGCGGATGCTCGTCTTGCTGAAACTCTTGATAGATACATGGGAAGCATGAAGCCGGAGCAAAACCCCACTGGCGAGCTTGTATTCTGGGATCAAGTTTTAGGGGTATCGGGCGAGTTTGTTGACTGGCTACACGGCATGGGCGTTGGCTTTGCAACAATGAACCCAAGAATAGGCACCACACCTTACATCGCACCGGGCGCATATCAGGGTGGTGCAGGTCTTGCTGTTGAGTACATAGCTGACCGCATTGTAAAAATGGGCGGCGAGATTGTATACGCAACTCCTGTTGTTGATCTAATCCAAAATGATGACGGCGTTATCACAGGTGTTAAGGCTGAAGGCGAAGACGGCACAAGCTGGACTGTAACGGCCGATGCTGTACTACTGGCTTCGGGCGGATTTGCCGCTAACCAAGAGATGGTAGAGCAGTATTACCCCGTAGAGTCGCAGTGGGCATTTAACTGCAACATAGGCTCGACAGGTGATGGCATCAACCTTGGTCTAAAGTACGGCGGCACTCTTGAGGCTATGGGCAGAACGCTCGGTGCCTTCTTATCGACATACAAGACAAGATACGAGCTTGCATTTATCCACTACTCGACACCGGGAATTATCGTTAACATCAACGGTGATTCGATAGGTAATATCACATCGGGCAACCACAGCATGTTAGGTGCTGCCAAGCGTGACCCTGCTAACGGCGATACATTCTACTATGTTATAGACGAAGCTGCTCGCATGTCGACAAAAAAGAGCAACTACACAGGTCTATCCTACGGCGTAAGCTACGACACTGTTTTTGAAAACGGTGAGGCAGTATACTACAACTCGCTTGAAGAAGCGGCAGCAGATCTAAACCTACCAAGCCTTGTAGAGACGGTAGAGGCAAACAATAGCCACTACATGGCAGGCACAGCCGATGAGTTTGGTCGTTCCAAGCTTCCTTACATCGACGATAGAGACGGTGTATACATGCTTCGTGTTGACCCAACATACTACCTCACAACAGGCGGTCTTGCTTGTGACGAAGACGGCAGAATTATAACAGAGGCAGGCGAGGTCATCGAAGGTCTATACGGTGCAGGCGATGTTCTCGGCTCGCTTCAAGAAAAAGACGGCCTAAAGTACGGACTTGGCTTTGATGCGGCTATGATGTTTGGTTACATCGTTGCAGATAACATCATGGAAGACATTAAGTAAACTCCCTCGTTTACAGATATGCAAAATCGGCATATACCAATAACAAAAGAGCGGCAACTTATCGCATGGGTTGCCGCTCTTTTGTTATATCTTTTCCTGCAGCTGCCTTTAGCTTATCGCTGAGCGGCTGCCATTTTATATTTATTTCTAACTTAGCTTTTTCAGTCGGTTGATATCACCACATCTGCTATATTGTCGCAAAACATTTTGTCGTGCTCGACAAAAATCAAAGTCATATTGCTTGACTTTATAAGATTTTCAAGCTGTATGCGTGACAGCAAATCGACATAGTTTAGCGGTTCGTCCCAAATGTATATATGCGCCCTTTGCGAAAGGGATTTGGCAATTAGCACCTTTTTCTTTTGCCCTGCGCTGTATTTTTCTATCGGAATATCAAATGTGCGGCGAGAAAAATCGAGTTTTCGCAAAATAGCTCTAAACAAGGTTACATCGACCTGTTCTTTTTGCTCGAACTCGCTTAGAGAGCCGGCAAGATGGGAGGTCTCTTGCGAGATATAGGAAATTATAAGCCCTTTTGCCTTGAAAAAGTCGCCGCTATAAGCTATGTCCTCCCCTAAAATGAGCTTGATAAGGCTTGATTTTCCACTGCCGTTTTTGCCCTTAATATGCACCTTTCGGCCTTGCATAATTTCAAAGTCTAACCCTGATACAACTGTGTTATTACCATAACTTATGCAGATCTGCTCGCCTTGAATAAGCCGTTTTGAATGAAAACTAAGAGGGCATATTTTAAGGGGTTCTGCTCTTTCTATGTTTTTCAAGAGCCCTTCTTTCTCGGCAATCTGCCCTTCAACCCTCCGCTCGATAGACTTAGACCGCTTCATCATTTTAGCGGCCTGATGCCCGATATATCCACGATCGGGGCGAAGGCCTGAATTTTTTGTGTTATACTTTGTCTTTTCGATTTCGTCAGACCACATAGCCTTTTCTCTTGCCGTTTCAGACAGGCGAGATATTTCCTTTTTCAGGCGCACATTCTGATTTTGCTCAAATTCGTCCTGCCGCCTTTTGTTTTCGCTCCATGTGGAAAAGTTGCCCGATACAACTTCAATGCTTGTCTTATTTATCGACATTATATGGTCAACGCAGTTATCCAAAAAATGCCTGTCGTGCGACACCAATATAAATCCCTGCTTTTTCTTTAAGTAGTTGCTTAAAATGTGCCGCCCCTCGGCATCGAGGTGGTTTGTCGGCTCGTCTATTAGCAAAAAGCGATTTTCTTTTATAAACATCGAGGCCAGTAAAACCTTTGTTTTTTCCCCCTCCGAGAGCGTATTGAACGGCCTGTACATTATATCGTCGGGCAGGCTTAGCAGTGACAGTTCCCTGTAAATTTGCCAGTCGTCGCCAACTATATCTATTACAATTTGCTCCTCTTTTTCTACACTGTAAGGAAAATAAGCAAAATCGGCACTGCTCGAGCTATGACCTGTAAACTCGTATTTGTTCATAAGCAAATTGAGCAAGGTCGTCTTGCCCCTACCATTTCGCCCGATAAGGCCGAGTTTCCAAGAGGTGTCGATATTAAAGCTGACATCTTCGAATATATTATCTAAGCTTCCATCGTGGCCAAATGTCAAATTTTGCACCGATATTGTTGCCATAATCTCGCCTCCTATGTTTTTTTATATTATATCATGGTTGTGCAGACTTCGTAAACATAGTTTTAATGCCTCGTATATCGAGTCGCTCCGATAACCCCCAACTTTGCCCAAAGTCCCTTCCCAAGAAGGCAAGGCGCAGCCGCCGCCTGATTGGGAGCACTAAATAAAAAAGACAGTCCAAAGACTGTCTTTTTTA
>CAYJFK010000092.1:0-6563 GCA_964369475.1 uncultured Oscillospiraceae bacterium
GGGGGGGGGGGGGGGGGGGCCCCCCCCCCCCCCCCCCCCCCCCCCCCCCCCCCCCCACCCCGTGAAAAAGCTTACAATATAAAAAAAGCTCCTTACAGAAAATTCTGCAAGGAGCTTTTAAAAAGCAGTATTACTTTCTTAGGCCAAGCTTCTCGATGATTGCACGGTAACGAGAAATGTCGGTCTTTGTTAGGTAGTTGAGAAGTCTTCTTCTCTGACCAACCATCTTAAATAGGCCACGACGAGAATGGTGATCCTTCTTGTTGATCTTTAGATGCTCGTTTAGGTGGTTAATCCTATCTGTTAGCATTGCAATTTGCACTTCGGGCGAGCCTGTGTCGGTCTCGTGAAGGCGGTGTTCGGCTATTACTTGGCTTTTTTCTTTTAACATGTTCTTTCACCTCTAAAAATATTACAGACACCGCAAGGAAACGCTCTAAAACTCGGTGAAGTTTTATACCTCTCCTCGGGTCAGCTTTGGTATTATATCATATATCAATATGCATGTCAATGGATTTTGGGTTTTTTGTGTAATACGGTTTAGATAATTGCAACACTATTAAATTGACAAATATTTACATTATATGATGTAATTCTTCGTAAGGCACTACCATACGGTATAGCGGTTAGTCACTCTCTTTATAAGGGGGTGATACTTATGGGATTAGAATATGTTTACATACTCTTAATCATAGTTGCTCTTACAAAAGCAATTGAAACCATAAAACAAAAATAACCGCCCCAGGTCAAAGGATGCGGTTATTTTTATAACAATTCCCAAGGACTAACCGTTATCGGGTAGTGCCTTTGTGTTTATTATAGCAGTTAGTTGTACTTTGTCAAGTAAAATTATGTTAACTATATAGTCCTAACGATATACTCCATAATCTGAGCCATGCATGACTTTGCATAATATATTATAAAACAAGCTCCTTCTTGGCTATCGCCCTGCACCTTGCAACGTCCTTTTCGAGCTGCTCTTTTAAATCCTCCACGCTGTCGAACTTGCGCTCGTCTCGAAGCTTTCGAATAAAGCTAATCTCTATCTCCTTGCCGTACAGATCGCCAGAAAAGTCTATAACATGAGTCTCGGCATTGGGGTCATGCCCCGAGACGGTCGGGCGCACGCCTACATTTGTCGCACCTGCGTATCTTTTGCCATCTATGCATACCTCGGTGTAGTAGACCCCGTAAGAGGGGCAAATCTTGCCTATAAAGAGCTGATTCATGGTCGGCACTCCGAGTCTACGGCCGAGCTTGCGCCCCTCTACAACTGTCGCACATAGCGTGAATGGATGCCCCATAAGCTCTGCCGCAAGCCCGACATTGCCGTTTGTTATGCACTCTCTAATCCAAGAGGAGCTAATAACCCTGCCATCTTGAAGCACAGGCGGCATTACAGAGACCTTTGCACCGTGGTCGGCACATAGCATGAGAAGGAGCGGCGCATCGCCCTGCCCCTTTGCACCAAAGTGGTAGTGAAAGCCGCATACAACACCTATCGTGCCGAGCTTTTCAAATATCAAATCTTCAACAAAGGCAACGGGGGATAGCCCCGATGTCTCGGGCAAAAATGGATCCATTACAACGAGCTCTATGCCGCACCTCTTAAATAGCTCTACCCTCTCGACATTTGTCGTGACCGAGGGCGAGACAAGTTTGCCTGCGAGCACATTTTTGGGGTGGGTCGAAAATGTGTAGACAGTCGGCACTGCCGCCAGCTCCTTTGCCATGCGCACTGTTTCCTCTAAGAGCGACATATGCCCACGGTGCACCCCGTCGAAGTTGCCGAGAGCCACAACGAGCGGCTCTTTTTTTATATAATCTTTGATGTTTACTACTCTCATTAAATTCTCCTAACGGGGGATTTTAAATTCGCCACATAAAGCCGTATGTACTGCCCCTTGCCTCTAAAACGCCTATAAACCCGTCCTTGCCATACAGCCTGTGACGAGGCCCGCTCGCCTTGATCTTGCGACCCTCGACCCACTGGCCGTTTAGCATAAGGTTTATATAAAATTCATCGGGCGTTATAATTTCAAGATCCTCGAAAAGACTTTCCGAGGGGATAATGCGCCCTGCGACATTCTCCGAGCTAAGCTCTTCGAGCGCTATCGCATCGGCCAAGTTGTACCCTGCCGACATCGTTCTGCGAAGTGCGCTCATAACAGCGCCACAGCCAAGGTCTCTGCCGATATCGTCTATAAGAGTGCGGATATATGTGCCCTTGGAGCAGACTACCTCGATAGTTGCGCCGCCCTCATTAAACTCGATAATATCAAGGCTGTGAATACTGACAGCACGCCCCTCACGCTCGACCTCGATGCCACGGCGAGCAAGGTCGTACATACGCTGACCGCCAATACTGACGGCAGAGTACATGGGGGGGATTTGCGTTATATCGCCCTTATATTTCATGCAGGCCGCCTCGAAAGCCTCTCGGCTTATATTTGGGGTAGTGCGTGATAGCTCCTTGCCGGTCGTGTCGAGCGTGTCTGTCGTTATGCCAAAGAGCATCTCTGCTCTGTAACCCTTGTCGCCCTCGAGTAGCATGGTCGAAAGCCTTGTGGCACTGCCTATAAGTAGCGGCAAAAGCCCTGTCGCCATAGGGTCGAGCGTTCCTGTGTGACCGACCTTTGCTCCGCACAGATGCTTTACCTTGGAGACCGCCCTTTGCGAGGTTATGCCCTCCGGTTTATCGAGAAGTAGCACACCCGAGGGCGCTTTGTTGTCGAGCGGCATCTTAACCCTCCTCGATCATGTCAAATTCACGTATGGCGGCATTAACAAGCGCCATGACGGCCTCCTGCTCGCTGCCCCTTACAGAGCAACCTGCCGCCCTGCGGTGACCGCCGCCGCCGAAGTTTTCGGCAAGTTGCGATACATTTATCTTTGCGTTGGAGCGCAGCGAGACCTTGTAAAAGCCCTGCCCGTCCTCCTTTAGAAGTATGCCGACCTCGACCCCCTCTATGCATCGCATAAGCGTGCCAAGATCGTCCATATCGTCCTCCGTTGCGCCTATCTCGGCTTTGTCGCTCTCTCTAACTATGCCGACAGCTATTGTGCCATCTCTAAACATCTTGCTCGTGTCGACTACCCTTGCCTCTATTGCAAGCCTCGAGCGGCTCTTGAGCATAAAGAGTAGATAGTTTAGCTCGTGAAGCGATACCCCCATCTCGGCAATGTCCGCCGCCATGCGAAGTACCGAGGGGTATGTGTTTGAGTATTTAAAACAGCCTGTGTCGGTAGAAATTGCAACATATATGCATGTCGCCATATGCTTGTCTATCTCGACGCCAAGCTCCTTTATAATATGCCAAATTATCTCGCCTGCCGCCGCCGCTGTCGGGTAGACGACATTTACCTTGCCGTAGTTTGTACAGCTCGGGTGATGGTCTATAACAAGGTCTACCTTGCCCTCGAGGTGGGAAAGACGATTACCGAGCAGTGAGGGGGAGGCCGTGTCGACCGTAACTATCGTCTTTGGCTCAAAGTCAAAGACAGGCTCGCTCTCGCCGCCTGTAATCATGCTGTAACGGTCTGTTATGGGATCGGAGCAAGCTATCTGCGCCCTCTTGCCCATCGCCCTAAGTGCCGCTCTAAGCGCAAAGGCAGAGCCTACCGTGTCGCCGTCGGGCTTTCTGTGGCAGACAATCATATAGTCGTCGTGCGCCTTTAGAAAGTTCGCAGCCTCTATAACGGGGGCTTTGTTGTGAGGGCCGTATATGCCGATAGTTACTATCTCGTCGCCCTCTTTTGCCTTGTTGTAGTTTTCCATTAATTTTCCTCCTCGGGGATATTAAGGCCTTTTATAATGCTCGATATATGAGCACCCTTTGCAACCGAATCGTCGAGCACAAAGGAAAATTCGGGCGTCGCCCTAAGCGCTACCCTAGAGCCGATTTCACGGCGGATAAAGCCTGCCGCACTCTTTAGCCCCTTTATGCAGTCCTTTTGCTTTTCCTCTGTATCCATTACGCTAATATATGCCTTGGCAAACTTTAAATCGGGGGTAACCTCGACCTTAACAACGCTCGTCATGAGCGGTATGCGTGGGTCTTTTAGATCCCTTATTATGTTTGCAAGTTCCTTCATTACTTCTTCGTTAATTCTATCTCGTCTGTGAGCCGGCATTTTATTCCTCCTTAGTTGGGCTTTGTTGCTATATAAGCTTACATCTATCACACTTTGATGATAGTTCTCGCCCCATATAACATTTACCCCATTATATAAATTCGTGGGGGCGGCGCTTTTGCACCGCCCCCACCTCTTAAATTAGTCTCTGTATTCTTCTATTACATATGCTTCGATAACGTCGCCATCCTTAATGTCGTTAAATCTCTCAAGACCGACACCACATTCAAAGCCCTGTGCAACTTCCTTTGCATCGTCCTTAAATCTCTTTAGGGAGTCGAGCTTTGTCTCTGCAATAACCACACTGTCACGAAGTACACGTACAAGGCTACCTCTTGTAATCTTGCCGTTTGTTATATAGCAACCTGCAATTGTGCCTATGCCCGACACCTTATATGTCATACGAACCTCGGCATGGCCTAAGACGACCTCTCTGAACTTCGGAGCGAGCATACCCTTTAGAGCGGCTTCCATTTCCTCGATGCACTCGTAGATAATGCGGTATGTGCGAATGTCGACACCCTTTGTCTCGGCATCTTCACGAATTGCGGCATCGGGGCGCACATTAAAGCCGATAACGATGGCATTTGCGGCCTCGGCAAGCATTAGGTCACTTCCTGTTATTGCGCCTACGCCGTTGTGGATAACACGAACACGAACTTCTTCGTTTGTAAGCTTTTCAAGCGAGGCTTTAACGGCCTCGGCAGATCCTTGAACGTCTGCCTTGACAATAAGAGGGAGTTCTTTAACATTACCCTCTTGAATTTGAGTAAACAGATCGTCAAGCGACAGCTTTGTTGTTCTGACTTGCGACTGACGCTCCTCTGTTCTTCTCTGCTCGGCAAGCTCTCTTGCCATCTTCTCATCCTCTACGGCATAGAACAGATCGCCTGCCTGCGGAACTTCGGCAAGGCCGATAATTTCAACAGGAGTAGATGGGCCTGCCTCTGTAATCTTGCGGCCCTTATCGTCTGTCATGGCACGAACACGGCCGACAGACTGGCCTGCAATTATAACATCGCCAGCTCTTAGTGTGCCGTTTTGCACAAGAAGTGTCGCAACAGAACCTCTGCCCTTATCAAGCCTTGCCTCGATAACGGTACCAAGTCCACGACGATTGGCATTTGCTTTAAGCTCCTTCATGTCGGCAGTTAGAAGAACCATTTCGAGAAGGCTGTCTATACCCTCTCTTGTGTGAGCAGATACAGGAGCACATATAATGTCGCCGCCCCATTCTTCGGGAACAAGCTCGTGCTCGGTAAGCTCTTGCTTAACACGCTCGATGTTTGCCTCTGCTTTGTCTATCTTGTTAATTGCAACAATTATAGCAACGCCTGCCGCCTTAGCATGGTTTATGGCCTCGATTGTCTGAGGCATAATGCCGTCGTCTGCGGCGATAACGAGAATTGCAATGTCTGTAACATTAGCACCTCTTGCACGCATAGAAGTAAATGCGGCGTGACCAGGTGTGTCAAGGAAGGTAATCTCTCTGCCTGCCGCCTCGACCTTGTATGCGCCGATGTGCTGTGTGATACCGCCTGCCTCGCCCGAGGTTACGCTTGTATCTCTGATAGCATCGAGTAGTGACGTCTTACCATGGTCAACGTGACCCATAACGACGACGACAGGGCTTCTCGGAGTTAGATCTGCCTCGTTGTCATCACTTACGTCGATTAGACGATCCTCTATTGTTACAACGACTTCCCTCGTGTAATTTGCGCCAAATTCGTCCGCTATAAGGGCGGCCGCATCAAAGTCTATCGTGTCGTTTGCCGAAACCATAGATCCCATTAGGAATAGCTTTTTAACGACATCTGCATTTGTCTTCTTTAGACGTGTTGCAAGCTCGCTTACTACGATCTCGTCGGGAATTGTTATATTAAGGGGAGCTTTACGAGCCTTTTCAAGCTCGAGTCTCTTTAGCTTTTCTGCCTCGGTCTCCCTCTTTTGATACTGTGTTGGGCGCTGATTGGGGTTCTTCTTAAATCTCTGCTTGCCGCCCTGAGCATTTCTGCTTCTCTCGGGCGCCATCTCTGCAAAGCGATCGTCGAACTTGGCTAAATCTACATTGCTCGTGCGAGTGTCGACGACACGAACACCCTCTCTGCGTGTTGTCTGCTGAGGTGCTTTAGGCGCTTGCGGTGCGGCAGGACGCTTTTGCTGTGTGCCTTGAGTGTTGTTACCTTGGTAGCCGCCTGTACGCTGTCCGCCTTGATTGTTGTTGCCTTGGTAGCCGCCTGTACGCTGTCCGCCTTGGTTATTGTTGCCTTGGTAGCCGCCTGTACGCTGTGTGCCTTGGTTATTGTTACCTTGGTAGCCGCCTGTACGCTGTCCGCCTTGGTTATTGTTGCCTTGGTAGCCGCCTGTACGCTGACCGCCTTGGTTATTGTTGCCTTGGTAGCCGCCTGTACGCTGACCGCCTTGGTTAT
>CAYJFK010000093.1:0-6468 GCA_964369475.1 uncultured Oscillospiraceae bacterium
GGCGGAACGGCGGAACGGCGGAACGGCGGAACGGCGGAACGGCGGAACGGCGGAACGGCGGAACGGCGGAACGGCGGAACGGCGGAACGGCGGAACGGCGGAACGGCGGAACGGCGGAACGGCGGAACGGCGGAACGGCGGAACGGCGGAACGGCGGAACGGCGGAACGGCGGAATATAAAAAAGCCTGTGCGGTGCACAGGCTTTTTTATATTCTCTAGAAATCCCACCGCCTTAGTCATGCTGTCATAAACCTATATTTTACTTGTAGCATCAAGGCGCAAAACAAGCCCCATGCAGAGCACAGGGCTTTTACTTCATAGCTTATGGGCGCACTAAATCAGTGCGCCGCTAACTTGGAGAAATTTTATTGGCGCATATTAATTGTAGGCATAATACGAACGATGGTGTCGATAGCGTTCAAAAGCTCCTCTTTTTCCGTGTCGCCGAGCAACTTTATCTGATCTTCAAATAAAACATTAAAATGACGTTCTGCCTCGGAAAGCACTTCTTTTCCTTGATCGGAGAGCGTGATGTGAATTAGTCGTCTGTTCTCTTTTGGATATATGCGTGTTACACAGCCCTTTTGCACGAGCGAGTCGACAAGTATTGTGAGCTGCTGTTTGCTTACATTCATCTTCTCTGCCATGTCGCCCATGCTTATGCTCTCTATGCTCTTTAGATACCACATGATGCTCATAAGGTTTGCCGACAGGCCATATTCCTTTTTAAATATAGAGGCAAAGGGCTTGCTTACACTTTCGAGATTAATGTGTATATACTGTATAAGGTTTGATGAATTTTCCATCTTTATGCTCACTTCCTTGTATGAATAGTATCTTTTGTGGCAAAACCGCTGTATGTATATTATTTTAATACATTCCAGCCAAAATGTCAAATCTTTTTATACACAAAAAATCAATCATGTGATAATTTTCACTTTTTTATTTTTGGAAATATTATGCAATTATGTAAATTTTTAATAATTCTTGCTAATTTAATTAATAAACTATGAACAATTCTAAAATTATTTTTATATTAAAAAATTTTTACTTTCCTGATTAAATAATAATATCAAGGCAGATCATCACGCAAAAGCGACAATTACCGTATTTTTATTTTGTTTTAAGCATAATTTTAACCGCTTTTGTACTGTATTTGCTCGGTCGAAAGAGCGAGTTTTTTGGTAACTAAACACAGTAGGTTTGAGGCGGCTTCGGATTACATCTATCACCCTAGGGTGGGGAGAGATGGATTCGCTTTTCTGCGGAAAAGCCACGGCGGTTAAAACAGTCCACAGGACTGTTTTTAAGTGCCGCCCTTGGGTGGCAACTGCAACTCCCGACCGTTTCAAACAGACTGTGCCGCCCTGTGCCTGCGTTAGTGCCGTTTGAAAGGCAATAAGCATTCCTGCACGACACTGCCTTGCCACAGCACGGCACAGCCTGTTTGAAATCCTGCAGACTTTAGGAAAAGTATGCCGTCTTGTAGCGAGGCATAGTTCCGCAGGAATGCTTGTCGCCTTTCAAGGAGCTATAACGAAGCTACGGGGCGGCATACTTTTCCTAAAGCGGCCTTGAGTTGCAGTTGCCACCCAGCGAATCCTTCTTCTCAAATAAAAATAACAGGAAGGCTGAAGCCTTCCTGTTATTTTTGGTGGGGAGAGATGGATTCGAACCATCGTAGCAATGTTGCAACAGATTTACAGTCTGCCCCCTTTGGCCGCTCGGGAATCTCCCCATATGGAGCTGGTGAACGGAATCGAACCATCAACCTGCTGATTACAAATCAGCTGCTCTGCCGATTGAGCTACACCAGCTTATATGCCTCACAGTATTTGTAAAGCGAATATAATTATAACAAAGGTTGTCCCACTTGTCAACACTTTTTTCAAAATATTTTTTATTTTTACAAAATAGTGGAAATCAGGGCAAAATACCCCCTTGATACTGCTCGAAAAGATCCAAACGCATAGCTAAAAACACCTTCTTAAAAAATGTACTGCAAGCAAAAAGGTCTTTATGAAAGCATTTTCTTATTTATACTGAACTTTCTGTTAATTTTTTTCCGTTTTGGTTTACTTATACACATTTCTTTGTTATAATTCAGATGGGCAAATATATAATGCCCTACTATACCTAAATTAAGTCTCATTCAAAGAATAAGGAGATTTTTAATATGAATACAGGAGAACAACTTTTTCTTCAAAAAGATGGTGGAGAAAGATTAGAACGAGAGTTTGAACTTGCGCCTTTACTTAAGGCCTTTTTAGACTGCGCCCCTCTTGCCATGAATGTTTGGAACGGAAAAATGGAAAACATTATGTGCAACAGGCATGTACTCGATATATTTAAAATAGACGATGGAAATCAGTATTTAGAAAATTTTTATAAATTCTCCCCCATGTACCAACCAAACGGCATTACCTCGGAGGAAATGTCGAAAATTTGTTTTGGCAAGGTAATAGAGGAGGGTTATAACACCTTTAGCTGGATGCATCAAACGCTGTCGGGCGAGGAGGTACCCAGTAAAATAACACTTTTTAAGATTAAAGAAACGGGCCAAGACATATATATTGTAGGATTTGTTCAAGATCTTCGCTATGAATTTTCTTCACATAGGGTGGTCGATTACGACTACTACTTTACCGATATTATACCACAAAGCGTTTTGATAGACGAGATGAGCGACCTTTCCGACGAGTGGTTTTTCTCGCTCGATCTGCGAACCGGTAATTTTCACTACTACGGAAACACATGGAGCAACAATATAAGCGGCCAATCTACACTTACAGAGAGCGAGATGTTCGAGCTCGGTTTAATTCATAAAGACGACATCGAGCTATACAAAGAGATGATAGGCAATTTAAAGTCGGGCAAAAACGAAACTTACGACATAAGATTTTTAACAAACGATTCTTATCGCTATTCCAAGATAGCTTGTAAAGTCATAAAAGATCCTAACGGCAACCCTGTTTTTGCCGTTGGTAAGGGGAGCGATATTCACGAGCAGAAGATATTTGAAGAGCGCTCGCAAAAAGACCTTTTGACAAACTGCTACAACAAGATTAGCTCGGAGAACATTATAGAGGAAAAACTTAAAACCTTGAAGAATGGCAGCCATGCTTTTTTCATTGTAGATATAGACAACTTTAAGGGAATTAACGACAATTTAGGCCACTTTTTCGGCGACGAAGTTCTGCGCGAAATATCGGCCTCTCTTAAGGCTACATTTAGAGATATAGACATAGTTGCAAGAATAGGCGGCGACGAGTTTACCGTTTTTGTAGAGCACATCACCGACATTGAAATAGTAAAAATGAAGGCCGAGAAAATTCTCGAAGTCTATTCCAGAACATATGCAGGCTCTTACAGCGAATATTCCATTTCGGGCAGTGTTGGCATCTCACGCTACCCTAAGGACGGCACAACATATAGCGAGCTATACCAAAATGCCGACAAAGCGCTAAATCAGGCCAAGATTATGGGCAAAAACAGATTTGTTATATACACTGACGACCTCGATGTAGGCACAACAAGAAGCATTACAAAGATAGAAAATGCCAACAGAATAGCGAGCTCCTTCTTCGATTACGAGCTTATCTCGGCAGTTTTTAACATCCTGTACGAGAAAAACGGCAACGATGAGTCTATTAACGAGGCGCTTAAATATCTATGCCAAAAGTACAACGCCGATAGGAGCTATATCTTCGAAACGCTCGATGGCGGCCTGTCTTATAGCAACACATTCGAATTTTGCAAGGATGGCATAAGTGCCGAGATTGAAAACTTGCAAGAACTTCCCGTCGAGCTCTTTGTCGATTTTATCGACAAGTCGCACAACGACATAATTTATTCTAACGACCTGCGAGAGACCTTCGAGCATGAAGGCGCTTTTGAGTTAATGGCTAATCAGGATATATTGTCCTTTGCCCACGCACAGGTAAAGCGTGAGGGCGAGATGACATTTTTTATCGGGCTCGACGACTGCACAAAGACGAGAGTTTGGAGCGAGAGGGAGATAAACAGCCTACAATACATAGGCAAGCTTATTTCCATTATATTACAAGGTGCAAATCTGCGCAGAGAGGTAGATAAACTTCTCGAGAGAAACACAAACTCTGCCCATATATTAGACAGCTCCGACAACATTGTATATGTTTCCGACATAGAGACAAGCGAGCTTTTATACCTTAACAAAACGGCCCTTGCCATGGCGGGCAACCCCACAAAGGAGCAGTGGCAAGGCAAGAAATGTTCCGAAGTCTTGCCCGATATTGCCTTTAATTGCGACAATATCAGCAGTAACTTTTTAATTGAAAACGACTATATAGATGATAAATACTACGAATGGTCGGTGCACAGCGAGCGGCTCGACAAGACATTTTTAATAAAGGAAAAGCTAATCCCCTATAACGGCAAGCTTGCAAAGCTCGACATAGCGACAAATGTTTCCGAGCTGACAAAGCTCGAGCAAAAGCTTAAAGAGAGGCTTGAAGACGAGCAGTTTATAACAAATTGCGTTGGTATGCTCCATACCGACAGCGACCCTGCATCCTCGATTTACTCTTTGCTTGCCGCCGTTACAAACTACTTTGATTCGGAGCGAAGTTATATTTTCGAAATTTCGCAGTGCGGCAACTACATAAGCAACACATTCGAATACTGCGCAAATGGCGCCCAGCCTTTCAAGGAGCACCTGCAAAATCTTCCGATAGCCGATTTGTCGCTCCTCTTAAACAAATGCGACGAGCATGGCTCTTTTTGCATGAATATCGACGAGGCTCTGAGGTCTAAAAACACACTGGAGTACGAGCTTATGTCAATGCAAAACCTTACCGACATAGTTGTGGGCTCTATTCGCTTGGACGGCTCTCCCATTACCGGCTTTGTTGGGGTAGATAACCCAAAGAAAAACAAGGAAAAGATAGGCATTATACGCTCTGTTTCAAAATTTACAGCGAGCTTCCTCGATGCGACCGAGCTTGTGGCTAAGCTTAATAATCTTAGCTACTACGACACCCTTACAGGCATAAAAAACAGGCACAGCTACAACAGCGCACTAAAGGAGATAGACAGCAAGGAGATAACAAGCCTTGGCATTGCCTATATAGACATACTCGGCCTTAGCTCTATAAACGAGACACGGGGCATAATGTTTGGCGACAATGTGCTTATAACGCTTGCCAATACCTTAATGAGCATCTTCGGTAGCAGTGTTTTCCGTGTCGGCGGCGACGAGTTTGTAGTGCTCTTAGAAAATATCGAGGAGATGGACTTCGAGCGAGACATCGTCCGCCTAAAGGAAAAGCTATCCGAGAGCCATGATTTTAGGGCGTCTATCGGTTATACATGGAACAAGAATCTCGAAACGGCTTCCAACGGCTTTGATAAGCTCTACTACGGCGAAAAATACAGCCGCATTCTTTGCGAAAACTTGGATATGGAGATCTCGAACGGCAAGTATATCGTATATTTGCAACCTCAAGTAGACTTTGCCGACGGCAAGGTAAAGAGTGCCGAGGCTCTCATTCGGCGAGTTGGCGCAGAGGGTGCGCTTCAGCCCCCTATATCCTTTGTCCCCTTCTACGAAAAGGAGGGCATAATTTCCAAGATAGACACCTTTGTTGTAGATACGGTTTGCAAAACGCTACGTGAGTGGCAAGACGAGGGCAAGACAGAGATTGCCGCAGTTGCTGTTAACTGCTCGAGGACGACAATAGCAGAGCAGGGAATTGTAGAAAAGTTTTCCGAGATATGCAAAAAGCACGGTGTTTCGCCCTCTCGCATTGTAATAGAGATAACCGAGACGATAAACGGCATAAACGAACAGGCACTTACAAATATAATCGAGAGGTTCTCGGATGCAGGATTTTTAATCTCGCTCGACGATTTTGGCAGCGGATATTCCAATCTGACCTCGCTTGTCATGTCGGATTTCGATGAGATCAAGATCGATATGAAGCTTATAAACGACATCCACCAAAACCCCAAGTCAAAGGCGCTGACAGAGGTCGCCATAACGCTATGCAGTAAGCTCGACAACCTAATGTCGATAGCCGAGGGGGTCGAGGTCGCCGAACAGTGCGACATTCTAAAAGAGATGGGATGTAATAAGGGTCAGGGCTACTACTTCGACAAGCCAATGCCGATAGAGCAATTTAAGGAGAAGTATGTAATGTAGCCGACCTTAGTTTGAGTCGGTTGTTGAATTATGTTAAAAGCCCCACACCATACGGTGTGGGGCTTTTGTTACTCTGCGGTCGGTGTTCTGTGGCGGCCGCCGTGCGGTCGCCGCCTTGTGGTCACCGCCGTGCGGTCACCGCCGTGCGGTCGCCGCCGTGTGGTCGCCGCTCTGCGGTCGCCGCCTTGTGGTCGCCGCCTTGCGGTCGCCGCCGTGCGGTCGCCGCCGTGCGGTCGCCGCCGTGCGGTCGCCGCCGTGTGGTCGCCGCTCTGCGGTCGCCGCCTTG
>CAYJFK010000094.1:0-6340 GCA_964369475.1 uncultured Oscillospiraceae bacterium
AATCAGCTTTAGCTGATTTCTCAGCTTGGAGAAAACACTTTTTCTCCAAGCTGACAAAAAGACCGCTCCAAAAGAGCGGTCTTTTTGTGTATTATTCAAAGGGGAATTCCCCAAAAGGGGGTAATTTTGAAGGCTTATTTCGTGCCAAAAATCTCTTTGGCTTGCCTCATGTTTTCTATGATCTTAACAGCAAATGGGCAGTTGCTTTCGCAGTTTCCGCACTCGATGCAGTCCGATGCATTTGCACTTAGCGAATGGTAGTGCGACATAACGGTCGGCGGCACTTCGTTGTTGTCCCTTGCGATGTCCAAAAACTTTGTAACGGTCGCAACGTCTATGTTCATGGGACATGGCAGACAGTGATTACAATACATGCACTTGCCTGTCATTTTAATCTTATCGGCAGAGCTTAGAATTGTCGAGTAGTCCCTTTCCTCGTCGGAGCATGTTGTATAACCGAGAGCGTGGGTTAGCTCTTCCTTTGTGTTGCAACCTATCAGCACCGATGTAACGGCAGGACGTGTTAGGCAGTAGTGACAGCACTGCGCCACCGACATTGCCACTTTAAAGGGAGAGCTCTCTGCCTTTAAAAGCGAGCCTGCACCGAGTGCCTTCATAACGGTAATGCCAACGCCAAGGCGCTCGCATTCCGAGTATAGTTTTTGGCGAGTAGCGTTAACTACCCACTCGGTTTCATTAAGGCCTTTGTATTCGAGCAGCTCGTTAACGTCGGCCTTCTCGTCCTCTAAATCGTAGGCCGGATTGATGCTAAACATAAGCACATCGATAAGCCCTGTTTCTATCATTTTAAGAGCAACAAGGGGATTGTGCGAGCTAACGCCGAGATGCTTAATAACGCCCTTTGCCTTAAGCTCCTTGGCATATTCAATTATCTCGCCGCCAAAAATAACCTCGTAATCTTCAAAGGTGTCGACATAATGGATCATTCCGACGTCGATATAATCTGTCTTAAGATCGCTTAAAAGCTCCTCGAAAGAGGCCTTTGTCTTTGCAAGATCTCTCGTTCTCTCGTACTGACCGTCCTGCATGGTCGTACATAGATGCCCTTGTATAAGCATCTTTTCTCTGCGGCCGACAAGCGCCTCGCCTATTGCCTTTCTTGTCTCGGGTTGAGGCATAAAGATGTCGATGTAATTTACACCGTTATCCATCGCATGACCGACAATGTCGGCTACATGCTCGAGCGGTTTATCGATAAACCACTCGCCGCCAAGGCCTATCACACTGACCTCTAAGTTAGTTCTTCCAAGCTTCTTGTAATCCATTTTGTCCCCCTAAAATTGTATTTAGTTATATGGCATTTGCAAAAATTTATCGTGAGCTTACTTATAACAATACGAAAATTTAGTTGTCTTGTCTTGTGTCTGCAATTTGGATTTCTCTAAGGTTAACGCCCTGTGGCAACTCGTATGCAAACTTTATCGTCTTTGCAACATCGGCAGTTGTAATGCTGTTTGCGCCGACATCTGCCTTCCAAGCGTTGTAGCCCTCTTTAATCTCGTCGCTCGTTGTGTGGCTTAGTAGCTCTGTCGCAACGGCTCCTGGGCAAATTCTCATAACTCTGACATTGTGCGCCGACATTTCCATTCTTGCAACTTCCGATAGGCCTACAACGCCGTACTTAGATGCGCAATATGCCGCATGGTTGCCAAAGGGCTTAAGGCCTGCAATGGAGGAAAGGTTAACTATTGTACCGCAGTTTCTCTCCTTCATGTCGTTCATAACTATCTGCATACCGTTCATAACGCCCATAACATTAACGTCGAGCATTTTCTGCCACTCTGCCGCATCTTGTGTTTCAAGATTGCCAAGCAGCATAAGGCCTGCGTTATTTATAATTAAATCTGTCTTGCCGTATTTTTCCTCGGCAAATCTAACGGCCGCTTCAAACTCTGCCTTATTTGTAACATCTACCTTTTTGCATATCGAGTTTGGAAGGTTCATCTCCTCGAGTAGCTCGACACGTCTTGCAAGAAGTAGAGTGGGGTATCCGTCGGCGCTAAACATCTTGGCAAGCTCTTTACCAAAGCCCGAGCTTGCACCTGTAATAACAACTAACTTTTTCATTTTCAAAAATCTCCTTATTGACCTTTTTGTTATAATAGTATAAAATACTGTTATAGACGTTTTTATTATAAAAGCTATTCAATGTACCGTCAATACGGCACATTTAGTTCAGTAAGGGAAAAAGAGGTAACTAATGGAAAAGGTACAAGTAAATTCAGAAATAGAGATAACACTTAAAATGATAGGTGGCAAGTGCAAGCCGCTGATACTCTACATGCTAATAGAGGACGGGACAAAGCGCTTTAAGGATTTGATGTGCTCTGTAACCGAGGTTTCGCAAAAAACGCTGACAAATCAGCTCCGTGAACTTGAAGCAGATGGACTTATAACACGCAAGGCATATAGCGAAATCCCGCCAAGGGTGGAATATTCTGTAACCGAAATGGGCGAAACGCTCTTTCCCATACTGGAGTTAATGTGCGAGTGGGGCGAAAAGAACAACAACGGCAGATTTGAGATAATAAACCCCCAATGCGACGGCGAGTAGGGGGGGCAGATCCCCTTTGCTACACTGTATAGCGCCCCGATACCGAAAAAAAACGGATAGCATTTTGCTATCCGTTCAGGCTGGAGAAAAACTAAAATCAAGCCCCTTCGGAAGGAGGGGGAGCGGCGAGGGGGCACCATCAGGGTGCCCTCTGGCGTTAAATTCCCGCCCCGAGGGCGTTAAAATCAGCGCCAGCTGATTTTTTCAGCTTGGAGAAAACACTTTTTCTCCAAGCTGAACGGATAGCATTTTGTTATCCGTTTTATAAATTTATTTCGCAAGGGTTTTAAATGCCCCATATAATGACCGAGCCTTAACATAGGAAACAGACCTACTACTTGTGCGTATAGCCTGTCCAAATACACATAATCATGGCGAAAACTGCTACATACGACCAAAATTTATGCTGTTTCATAACTCTCTACCTCCAAAAAATCTACTTCGTCTTGTTTTTTCATCAAGGGGTTTGTCGAGGTCAGGGTAAGCGCTATTGTCGAGGCGTTGTGTAGCCATGCTGATGCGCCTGCCGTAACAACTCCCATTATGCCAAGCATAATAAGTGCCGAGTTAAATGTTACTATAATGCCGTATTGCCTGTATATCTTGTTCATTAGCTTTTGCGAAAGCCTTCTTATTTCCACTATCTTTGTAAGCTCGTGCGACATAACCGATAGGTCAGCGACCTCACGAGCAATGTCTGATGAGCCGTTTAATGTAAGCGAAACATCGGCAACGCTAAGGGCCGGGGTGTCGTTTATTCCGTCGCCCACCATTAAAATGGTGCGACCCTCTGCCTTGAGCTTTTCTATTATTGCCGCCTTGCCGTCGGGGAGAACAGAGGCATAGTATTTGTCGATTCCAATAAGATCGCTTATATACTTTGCGTTGCTCTCGCCGTCGCCTGTAATCATGAATATGTCTTTAATGCCCTCTTGTTTTAGAAGTTCTATTGTTTTTCTTGCATCCTCTCTCGGGGGATCGTTTATGCATATAATGCCTAACAGTTGGCCGTCGACCGCTAAGTATACCGCACTGCTGCTGCCGATTTGCTCTGTAATCCATGCTTCCTTTTCGGTGGGGTAGGGGACTTTTTCGTCTTCAAATATAAAGTGCTTGCTACCTATTACAGAGTGCATACCGTTGTATATGCTGGCTATACCGTGAGCCACGATATATTCAACCTTGCCATGCTCCTCCGGGTGATGTATTCCCTTAGACTTTGCCTCGCCCACGATGGAGGCCGCCACGCTATGAGGGAAGTGCTCCTCCAAACATGCGGCTATTTTTAAAACGTCCTGCTCGCTGTATTTGTCGGTTAGCGATATAACCTTTGTAACCTTTGGCACAGCGCTTGTAAGTGTGCCTGTCTTGTCAAATACAATGGTGTCGACCTTTGACATGACCTCGAGGTACTTCCCGCCCTTAACCAAAATTTCCCTGTTAACGCTCTCCTTTAGAGCCGAAATAATTGTAATGGGGGTCGTTAACTTTATGGCGCAAGAGAAGTCTACCATTAACACGGAAAGAGCTCTTGTTATACTGCCTGTTAGGGCAAGCGTTGCAAGGAATAGCCCAAAACTTACAGGGACAATGTCGTCGGCAAGGCGCTCGGCACGGCCTTGGACAAGTGCCTTTTCTTTTTCGCCCGTGTCGATAAGGTCTATTATCTTGGCAATTCTCGAGTCGTTTTGTAGGCTCAAAACAGCCACGTCTATTTCGCCGTCCTCTATAACGGTACCTGCAAATACAGTGCTGTCGACCGATTTGTGAACGGGGATCGGCTCGCCTGTCATGGTGGCCTCGTTTATAAGAGCATCGCCACGCACAACAGTTCCGTCTATCGGGATAAGGCTTCCCTTGCGAATTCGGATAACATCGCCGACAGTTATGCTACCGTGGTCGACCTCTGTTTCCTCGCCGTCCTTAATAAGCCAAACCTTGTCGACATTAATTTTAAGGCTCTGTGCCAAGGCGTGCTTTGCACGAAGGTTGGAGTATTCGAGCAGGAGATCAGATAGCCCGAGCAAGAACATTGTGGAAGATGCCGCTTTGTAGTTTCTGGAAAGTAGCGATGCGCCTATTGCCGTGCCGTCCAAGACCTCTACATTTATCTTCTTTGCCGCAAGTGACCTAAAGCCATTTGCGATGTAGGGGATAGAGCGCAGTAGTGTATAAGCACGGTTTAGCGGCATGGGCAAAGCGACCTGTCTTAAACCGTAGTACAGGCAGTGCTTTGCTATCTTCTTTTTTGTGACATTTTCTAAAATTTTCGCCCGCTCCTCCTCGGAGGGGATACCGTCTGCTATCTCGCCGAGGCTGAGTGCGGAAATGGTCTTTAAAACCAAATCCCTTGTGGATTTTTTGTTATAATGGATAAGTACCGAGCCGTTTATCTCGTTCGCTTTGACCTCTGTTACACCATATAAAGAAAGGAGCAGTTCGGATAAACCGTAAGCCTGCTCCTTGGTTATGATATATTTACCAAAGCGAATTCGAAGCCTTGTCGGCTTATCACAAATAATGTGATAATTCATAAATTCTCCTTTAGAAATTTACTCGCAACAAAAACTACTTACACTCGCAGTCGTCGCCACAGTCGCAAGCCTCATCTTCGCAAGAATCTTCGCAAGAACAACCCTTTAGAGCAACTGCTCTTGCCTCGCATACGATGTCGTCTGCCTCTTCCTTGATGTTGCAAGCCGTCTCTAATACTTTATCCTTTAGCATAATGGTGCCGGCTACACTCTTTACAGCCATGTCACGCACTTTTTTTGTCTTAAGAAGACCTAAAATAGCAACGCCTGTTGCTGCTCCTGCCGCAAATATAATTTTATGTTGTTTTGTTATAAAATGTAACATATTAATACCTCCTATGTCATTATTCTGGTTATTATAACATTTTTTCGATGGCATATCTACTCCAAAACCGCAGATTAAGACGTTTTTTGACATCTTCGATATTCGGTCGGTGTCATGTTAAAGGCCCTTTTAAAGGCCTCGGTGAATTTTCCGGTATTAATATATCCCACAATATATGCAATCTCGCTAATCGAATTATTCGTTATTCTAAGCAAAGTTTGAGCCTTTTTAAGCTTAACAGACTTTATATACCTTCTTGGCGGCATACCAAATGTGGCAAGATAAAGCTGCCTTAATGTTGTCTCCGAGATATATAACTGCTTTGCTATCTGCTTTTCTGTGCTTGTCGTACTCAAAAGAAGCCGCCTTGATGAATTTAGCAAGACCTTCTTTTCTTTACACATATATACCTCCAACATACAAGCCACTTGGGCGAGGCCTCTAAATTCCAAAAACTTAGAGACCTCACCCTTGAAGTAGGCTATTTATTAATGTAGTTTTTTATGCAAGCTTCTCGCCGCAAGCCTTGCAAGCTGCCTGTGCGTCGTCGTCAGGAGCTTCGTTGCAGATGTATGTTTCTAAAGACTTAGCAGATGTTTCGGCTTCCCAGTTTCTCATCCACTCGCCGTCTCCCCATCCGTAGGAACCGAAAAGAAGGACGTTCTTGTCGGCAAGGCTACCCTTAACGCTGTCCCACATTGGTTGGAAGTCGCCCTCTTCAAGCACCTCTGCACCCATCGAAGGGCAACCGAATGCGATGCTGTCGTAGCCTGCAACCATATCGCTCTTAAACTTATCGGCCGTAATAACTTCGACCTCTGCGCCCTTAGCCGTCGCACCCTCTGCTACATAATTTGCCATTGCCTCTGTGTTGCCTGTGCCGCTCCAATAAACTACTGCTACTTT
>CAYJFK010000095.1:0-6284 GCA_964369475.1 uncultured Oscillospiraceae bacterium
GGAGCTTGTGATCCGATTCGAACGGACGACCTGCTCATTACGAATGAGCTGCACTGCCAGCTGTGCTACACAAGCAAATTTATTGCTTAAATATTATATCATGGTGTTTTTTAAAAGTCAAGATTACGGCATGTTTATAATATCAAATTTTATCTTTATCTGCATTGAAAGGTCAACAACAATACCCCCTTTTACATATGCTAAATTCGGCTTGCTCTTTTAATTATATAATGGTATAATATTCTTTAAGATAAATTTTAATTTAAAGGAGAATACAAAAATGTCAGATAAAGTAAAGATTATAATGGAGTCGGGCGACGAGATGATGGTGGAGCTATATCCCGACAAAGCTCCTATTTCTTGCGAGAATTTTATAAAGCTTGTCGATAGCGGCTTTTACAATGGACTGACCTTCCACAGGGTTATTTCGGGCTTTATGATTCAAGGCGGATGCCCTGACGGTAACGGCATGGGCGGCCCCGGTTGGGAGATAAAGGGCGAATTTGCAAAGAATGGTGTGCAAAACGACCTTAAGCATACAAAGGGTGTGCTTTCCATGGCTCGTGCGGCTAACCCCGATTCGGCAGGTAGCCAATTTTTCCTAATGCACAAGGATTCCCCACATCTCGACGGTTCTTATGCCGCTTTCGGCAAGGTTGTCGAAGGGCTTGATGTCGTAGACAAGATTGCCGCAGTCGATACCGATTACAGCGATCGCCCCAAGACTCCCGTTGTTATAAAGAGCATGACCAAGGTTTAATGCTCCTTTTCCGCTTAGAAAATTATAAGGTGTTTTTATGAAAAAAATCACTGGAAATATTTTAATATTTGCAATTTTAATGTCGCTCTTTACCTTTAATGTATCAGCGAGCGGCACGCCTATTGTTGCGTCCGAGGCGCAACTTCTTGTAGAGCTTAGCTCTACTTCTCCGCTCTTTGCACGAAACGAGCTCGAGCCTATGTACCCTGCCAGCACGACCAAGATTATGACGGCCCTCGTCGTGCTCGACGAGGTAGCAGCAGGCAATGTCTCGCTCGACGATATGGTAACGGCTACATCTAACATGCACTACGACTTGATAGCGGCCGGCAGTAGCGTTGGCATTGTTGTCGGGGAGGAGATGTCGCTCGGCGATCTGCTTTACTGCGCAATGCTTGCATCGGGCAACGATGCTTGCAATGTAATTGCCGAGCATGTCGGCGGCACTATCGAGAATTTTGTTCTTATGATGAACCAAAAAGCAATCGAAGAAGGCTGTACAGGCTCGAACTTTACAAATGCGCACGGACTGCACAACGAGCAGCACTACACAACGGCGGTCGACCTTGCTCGAATTACATATGCCGCCTATCAGCACGATACATTTATGGAAATAGTCGGCACGGCTGAATATACCGTCCCTGCCACTAACATGTCGGGCGCAAGGGCTCTTAAAAACTCCAACGGACTTTTGGCTACAAATACCGTCTACGGCGACAGATACCTATACGGTGGAGCTATCGGCGTAAAGACCGGCTTTACGACACCTGCCGGTTACTGCCTTGTTTCGATGGTCGAAAGAGACGATGTGCAACTTATGTGCATCGTACTAAATGGCAAGACCGAAGGTCAGGATTTTACCAATTTTTCCGATAGCGTGGCGCTCTACGACTGGGGCTTTAATAACTTTGGTCACAGAGAGGTCGTCTCGACCTTAGATGTAATGGAAACGCTTGAAGTTACAGGCGCAAAGGACGATAACCGACTTGATTTAGTGCCACAGCACGGTCTATCTGCATATCTTCGCAACACAGTTAGCACAGATAGGTTTGAAATGGACGTTACTGTTACCGCTCCAATTGTAAACCACAGGTTGCAAGCCCCCATTGTAAAGGGCGAGACGATAGGCTATGTCACCGTTAAGTACGAAGAAGTGATATACGGCACGATCCCCCTTGTTGCCGCTCGAGATGTCGAGCAGACATTTGGCGACCTTGTTTGGAACAGCTTTTTAGACCTTATAACAAATCGCACATTTGCCTATTCCATTGTAGCCGCTTGTATCTTTGTGCTTGCACTTGTTATATTCAAGAATACAACAACAGGCGCTATTTGGGAGAGAAGGTTTAGGAGGATTATTCGGAAGCTTAGGAATAATCGAAAGAGGTATAGGTAGGTTTTAAGTAAGAGGTAAGAGGTAAGAGGTAAGAGGTAAGAACTAAGAACTAAGAAGTAAGAACTGTGGTTAAAAATTGCTGGGGCAATTTTTGTGTTATTGTATTCGGGGAGGGCTGTGACTGTTGTCACAGCCCTTTTTAAGTAAAGAGCTTTTTGGGGGGAGGGGGTGGCGGTGAGGTGGGTATCGTTAGGGTGAGGTTACGCATTTAGTTACCGCCATAAGGGTGTACCCATGTCTTGGAGAAAAAATCTTCCCAAAAAAGGGGGCTGTGATAGTCGTCACAGCCCCCTTTTGGGGAGATTGCTTATTTATTATAGAGTGCCTTTTTGCTTTAGTTTTTTTATGGCGGTGTGGATTGGGAGGCCTACTATGTATACGCTGGCGGCTTGGCCTATGGCTATTTGTGCCATTATTACAGGGAGAGCTACTTCGGCTACACCCATTACATATAGCATACCGCCTATCGCCACACCGTTTAGGATAACGGGGGGTAGGCCGCCTATTATTGGATTTTTGCATTTACTCGTTATGTATGCCGCCACGAGTGTCGTAAGCGAGCCTACGACTACATCTATCATTCCGTAGCCGCCTATCATGTTGGATAGGGCACACCCTACAAAGAGCCCCAAGGTTGCCTGTGGCATAAGCAGTGGTAGCAAAGTCATGCCCTCGGCTATTCGCATTTGCAGTGGGCCAAAGGAGATCGGTGCCGCCACCAGTGTAATGGCGGTATAAATTGCGGCGATGACCCCTGCCGTAACTATACTTTTTACTGTGTACTTGTTATTCAACTTAACTATGTATCCCTTCGTGCTATATTCGTTAAAAAAATATTAACCGACATATTATATTATAAGTATGGCTATTTTGCAACATCTGTGTTAAAATAATCCGATAAGGAGTGATATCATGGCTTTAATACTTGAAAAAAAGAGACTTACAACTACAATTACACAGATTAAACTAAAGGCAGCAGACATTGCTCGCCATGCAAAGGCCGGTCAGTTTATTATACTGCGTGTCTGCGAGGAGGGCGAGAGAATACCCCTTACTATTGCAGGCTACGACAGGGACGAGGGTACAATTACCCTTATATACGCAGTTGTCGGAGCTACGACAGCACTGCTCGACAAGCTCGAAGTCGGGGACGACCTTCTCGATCTTGCAGGCCCTCTCGGCAAGCCGACCGAGATAGAAGAAGGCACAAAGAGAGCAGTCGTTATAGGGGGTGGCCTTGGCTGTGCCATCGCTTGGCCGTCGGCAAAGGAGCTTGCGGCAATGGGTGTCGAGGTCGACATTGTGGCAGGATTTAGAGATAAATCGCTCGTAATTTTAGAGGACGAGTTTAAAGAGATAGGCAATTTAACACTCTGCACCGACGACGGCTCCTATGGTAAAAAGGGCTTTGTCACAGAGGCTCTTGCCGAGCTTTTAGCTAAAAACAAGTACGATCTTGCAATAGCAATAGGCCCTCTCCCCATGATGCGTGCCGTTTGCGAGGTCACACGCCCATTTGAAGTGCATACCCTCGTAAGCATGAACCCTGTTATGATAGACGGCACAGGCATGTGCGGCGGCTGTCGCCTTACCGTTGGCGGCGAGGTCAAGTTTGCCTGTGTCGACGGGCCGGATTTCGACGGGCACAAGGTCGATTTCGAGGAGGCAATGGCAAGGTCTGCCATGTACAGAGAGTGCGAAAAATGCAACATGGAGGATTTGCTAAATGCTTGATTTTAAAGAGGTTGCAACTGGGCTTTCCGAAGAAGATGCAGTGTTCGAGGCGAGCCGCTGTCTTGGCTGTAAACACAAACCATGTGTCGGGGGTTGCCCTGTCGGCATTGATATACCCTCCTTTTTAAAGGAAGTTAAAGAGGGCAATTTTAAAGGCGGATTTGATGTTATCTCGGCAGACTCGGCACTACCTGCCGTTTGCGGTCGTGTATGTCCGCAGGAAACACAGTGCGAGAAGCATTGTGTGCTCGGCATTAAAGGCAAGCCTGTTAGAATCGGCAGAGTGGAGCGCTTTTTGGGCGATAAGTATATAGACCAAAAGCCGACGCCGCCAAAAGAGAGCATAGACCTATCGGTCGGTGTTATAGGCTCAGGCCCTGCCGGTCTTACATGTGCAGGCGAGCTTGCCAAGGCAGGTGCTAAGGTCACGATATACGAGGCACTTCACAGTGTGGGCGGTGTTTTGGCATACGGAATTCCCGAATTTAGACTGCCAAAGAGCATTGTAAAGAGCGAGGTAGAAAAGCTCGAAGCGCTCGGCGTGGAAATTCGCCTAAATGCCGTTGCAGGCAAGACAATTACGGTAGAGGAGCTACTCGAAAAGCACGATAAGCTATTTCTCGGCACGGGGGCAGGTCTTCCGCAGTTTATGGGAATAAAGGGCGAGGGGCTTGTCGGTGTCTACTCGGCAAACGAGTTTTTAACAAGAATAAACCTAATGAAGGCATACATGCCGAGCTCGCACACCCCTATAATTGTAGGCAAAAAGGTCGCTGTTGTCGGCGGCGGAAATGTTGCCATGGACGCTGCACGCTGTGCCCTTAGAATGGGGGCTGACGAAGTGTCGATAGTCTACCGCCGCTCTATGGAAGAACTTCCGGCAAGAGCGGAGGAGGTGCACCATGCTGAGCTCGAGGGTGTCAACTTCCGCCTACTTAGAAACCCCGTCGAGATCCTCGGCGAAGGCGGCAAGGTGTCGGGACTTCGCCTTATAAAAATGGAGCTTACAGAGCCGGATGCCTCGGGACGTCGCCGTCCTGTCGAGGTAGAGGGCAGTCATTATAATATAGAGGTAGACACCGTTGTAATTGCGATAGGCAACAACCCAAACCCCCTTCTCCCCTCCACGGCAGAAGGGCTCGAGACCGACAAAAGAGGGCGCATAGTTGCAAGTGACACAGGCGCTACCATGCTACAAAATGTATGGGCAGGCGGCGATGCCGTAACAGGGGCTGCCACTGTAATTTTAGCAATGGGCGCAGGCAAGGATGCTGCAAAGGATATACTAAAGGATTATATTTAAAAGTAAAGGACACCTTTTGTCCGCAGACAAAACAAGACCCCGAGGGCTCGATGCCCTCGGGGTCTTGAGCTTGGATAAAAAGTGTTTTCTCCAAGCTCAAAAAATCAGCTGGCGCTCATTTTAACGCCCTCGGGGCGGGAATTTTACGCCAGAGGGCACCCTGATGGTGCCCCCACGCCGCTCCCCCTCCTTCCGCAAGCTTTACATTATTGGATTTATCTAACGACAAACAAAAATTTAATCAAAAAAGTATTGACAATAATTCTTTTTTGCTATATTATTATTATGCGGTTAGTGAAAGCTAACCGCATGGACTGCCGACAATTGTATTTAAGGCAGTTTCTTTTAAAGCTATTGGTTACCTTTAGCTAACTTTTAAAAGCACATCTACATATTAAGACTGAAACTCGGAGGTAATATAAGCTATTATGATAAGTGAAAAACTGCTGATAGAGCACTGCTCTTTAACATTGTCCTCGCTCAAAACGGCCAGCTTGTTTACCGCAAAATACGACTGTATTAAAAGCCTTATGCAAGATGTGGTGCTGTGGGAGGAAAAATTTTCGCACAAGGGATTAAAGCTTGTCCTTCTAAAGGTCGGAGATAGCTCTGCTCTTATATACATATACAGAGAAGAAATGCTAAAGGCCGATTTTGCCGACCAAAAGGCAAGAAAAATTCTAAACGAGTACGGATACGAGGGGCTTTGCGTGGAAGGGGCAATAAAACTGCTTTCTAACAGACTTTCGACATACGACGAGTTCCCCCACGAGATAGGGCTTTTTCTCGGTTATCCTCCAAGGGATGTAGAGGGCTTTATTTGTAACGGCGGCAAAAATTGCTCTTTATGCAAATATTGGAAGGTCTACGGAGAAAAAGATGCGGCAATGCAAAAATTTGCCCGTTACGACAAATGCAAAGAGATATACAAAAAACTGTGGCAGGCAGGACGAGATATTATGGAACTTACCGTTAAGCGGTCGGTTGCTTAATTATAAAACAACATTTTTTTAAAAGGAGATTTTTAATTATGAGCAAAGTAGCAGTAGTTTATTGGAGCGGCACAGGCAACACAGAGGCAATGGCAAATT
>CAYJFK010000096.1:0-4686 GCA_964369475.1 uncultured Oscillospiraceae bacterium
AAACTCTTGCTACATCAACGCCCTTTTATAAAAGCCGTCCTCGCTAATCTTGCCGACTACCGAGACCGAAAGCTCGTCGCCTTTTATTATGTCGCTTATTACATTCGAGACCGCCGCCTTGTCGACGGCATCTATATTTGCCACGAGCTCCTCGACAGGGCGAATTCTGCCGTACTGGATAAAATCTCTTGCATTAAAGCTCATGCGTGACTGTGTGCTCTCGAATCCCGTTACTATGCTTGTCTTTATCTGCTCTCTTGCACGGTCGAGCTCCTCGTCGGTAACGCCGTGCTCCTTTATTTTGGCAAGCTCCTCTATTATAACGGCTGCCGCTTGTTCTTCGTTTGCGGGCTGTTGTGCCGAATAGAGCATAAAGAGGCCTGTGCCTTGGTGGGCGGAATTGAAGGAAGCCACAGTGTAGACAAGCCCGAGCTCCTCACGCAGTCTTTGGAATAGGCGGGAGGACATTCCGTCTCCTATAATGCTGTTAAAGACCATCAAAGCATGGTTGCGGCTGTCGCCCTTGCCGTAGGAGGGGAAGGCAAAGCATATGTGATTTTGCTCTATGCCCTTTTCCTTTAAGGCAACGCTCTTTGTGTATACAGGATCTTCGCTCTTTTGCACGGGCTCTGATTTTGGCAGCTTGCCCAAGGTCTCCTCCAGCTTTGCAAGCACTGCCTCTTTATCGAAGTTGCCTGCAACCGAAACGGTAATTGTAGAAGAATTGTAGCGGCGCTCCATATACTTTAGTATATCCTCTCTGCTAAAGGAGGAAACACTGTGGGCAGAACCGAGGATCGGGCCGCCAAGACCCATACTGCCCCATGTCGCCTCAAAAAGGCGCTCCATAACAAGGTCGTCGGGCGAGTCTGCCGCCATGTGTATTTCTTCGAGAACAACACCCTTTTCGGTCTGCATGTCCCTCTCGTCAAACTTGGAGTTCATGACCATATCTGTCAAAATGTCGAGCGCTTCTACTATGTGGGTGTTCATTGTCTTTGCATAATAAACAGTGCTCTCCTTAGAAGTGTAGGCATTTGCCTGACCTCCTATGCGGTCGAAACTGCGTGCAATGTCGCCGGCCGTTCTTGTCGCTGTGCCTTTAAAGAGCATGTGCTCGATAAAATGCGATATACCTGCCTCGCCTGCAATCTCGTCACGAGAGCCTGTACCGACAAATATGCCGGCACTTGCCGAACTGTAAAAGTCGATCTTTTCAAGCAAAACGGTAATTCCGTTTTGAAGTTTTGTAATTTCTATCACTTGTATTCCTCCGAATTTCTTTTTGTTTTAAAGTATATTGTACCACAAAAACGAAGATAAGTAAAGGTAAATGACCTTGGCTAAAGAGCATTGCAATAAAAAATAAAAAAATTTACAAAATATATAAAATTTGACACTATTTTGTGTTATACTACTAAGGAATGTTTTGGCTATTTGAAAAGAGTGCTAATAATGTTGGATATAGCATCGGTTTTTGATGCTAAGTATATAAAAGGAGTTATTTAATGGGTCTATTTGATAAAATTTTCGGAACATACAGCGATAAGGAGCTGAAAAAGCTTGCCGTTATTGCCGACAAGGTCGATGGGCTTGCCTCGAAGTACGAGGGCATGACCGATGGGGAGTTGTCGGGGCAGACGGCAATTTTAAAGGAACGACTTGCAAATGGCGAGACGACAGACGACATCCTGCCCGACGCTTTTGCCGCAATTAGAGAGGCATCGGCGAGGGTGCTCGGTATGAGGCCTTACAGAGTGCAGATTATAGGCGGAATTGTACTGCATCAGGGTAGAATTGCCGAAATGAGAACGGGTGAAGGTAAGACGCTCGTCGCAACAGCGCCTGCATATTTGAATGCACTAACGGGCGACGGCGTTCACATTGTTACGGTAAACGACTATCTTGCAAAGCGTGACAGTGAGTGGATGGGCAAGGTATACCGCTTTATGGGGCTTACTGTCGGGCTTGTTGTGCATGGCGTTAAGGGCGAGGACAAAAAGGCCGCCTACAATGCCGATATAACCTACGGTACAAACAACGAGTTTGGCTTTGACTACCTTCGTGACAACATGGTGACATACAAAGACCAGATGACACAGCGTGGCCATGCCTTTGCCATTGTCGACGAGGTCGACTCCATTTTGGTCGACGAGGCGAGAACACCTCTTATTATATCGGGAGCCGGTGATAAGTCGACCGACCTGTATGAAAAGGCAGACCGCCTTGCCGTTAATTTAACTCCTTTTATAATAAAAGAGGTAGACGAAAAGCAGGAAAACGACGATATAGATGCCGACTACATTATAGACGAAAAGGCACGCTCGGCAACGCTGACCTCTAAGGGACGTGCTAAGGCAGAGAGCTATTTTAATATAGAGAGCCTTTCAGACCCCGAGAATGCCCAGCTTTTCCACCATGTTAATCAGGCAATTCGTGCACGTGGAATTATGAAGCGTGATGTTGACTATGTTGTAAAAGACGGCGAAATTATAATTGTAGATGAATATACGGGCCGCCTTATGTTTGGTCGCCGCTACTCCGAGGGACTTCATCAGGCGATAGAGGCAAAGGAAAAGGTAAATGTGCAAAGGGAAAACCGCACACTTGCTACAATTACCTTCCAAAACTACTTTAGACTTTATAAAAAGCTCTCCGGCATGACAGGTACAGCCGAGACAGAGGAAACCGAGTTTAGAGAGATATACAAGCTCGATGTAGTTATTATTCCGACAAACAGACCCATGATTAGAAAGGATCAGCCCGACATTGTATACAAGACCGAGAGGGCAAAGGAACGTGCCGTTATCGAGAATGTTGTAGCCTGTCACGAGAAGGGTCAGCCCGTGCTTGTCGGTACGATTTCCATTGAAAAGTCGGAAGAGTTGTCGGCAATGCTAAAAAAGAGGGGCGTTACCCACAATGTTCTTAATGCAAAGCATCACGACAAAGAGGCCGAGATAGTAGCTCAGGCAGGTAAAAAGGGCGCTGTTACAATTGCGACAAACATGGCAGGCCGTGGTACGGATATTATTCTCGGCGGTAATGCAGAGTATGCCGCAAAGACAGAGATGCGCCGCCGTGGTTTTACAGAGGAGCTAATCGATGCATCGACAGCTCACAACGACACGACAGACGAGGAAATTATAGCAGCAAGGGAGACTTACGAGGAGCTCGAAGCTAAATTTAAGGAGCAGTACGCCCCTGAAGCCGAAGCGGTAAAAGAGGCAGGCGGCCTATTTATAATAGGTACAGAGCGCCACGAATCACGCCGTATCGACAATCAGCTACGTGGACGTGCAGGTCGTCAGGGCGACCCCGGCGAGAGTCGTTTTTACATCTCGATGGAAGACAGCCTTATGAGGCTCTTTGGTGGCGAGAGGCTATACAACATGATGGAGACCTTGAAGGTCGACGAGGATATGCCGATAGAGGCAAAGATCTTGTCGGGCTCTATCGAGTCGGCGCAAAGACGTGTCGAGGGGCGCAACTTTGATATAAGAAAGCATGTACTCCAGTACGACGACGTTATGAATCAGCAAAGAGGGGTCATATACGAGCAGAGAAGAACGGTGCTCGACGGTCAGGATATGAGGGCCTCTGTCATGCGTATGATAGAGGAAGTTATAGAGATGCATGTCACAAACTTCATGACGGGGGAAAGTCAGGCAGACTACGACATGGAGGCGCTCGAAGGCACATTTAAGGGGCTATTTTTAATGGGCGGCGAGCTTACCGAAAATCAGCCTGCAAAGCTAACTCAAGATTGGGCAAAGGAGCTTTTAACAAAGCTTGCAATAGAGAGGTACGAGGCAAAAGAGGCCGAGTACGGCCAAATTATGCGAGAGGTCGAGCGTGTTGTGCTACTTGGCGAGGTCGACCGTCATTGGATGGATCATATCGACGCTATGGACGAGCTGCGCAAGGGTATAGGGCTTCGCTCTATCGGTCAGCGCAACCCTGTGCTCGAGTATCGTTTTGAAGGATTTGAGATGTTCGAGGCCATGACGATGGCAATAAAGGAAGATACCCTAAGAAAGCTATTTCTTGTTAGAATTCAGCAAGGCGTAGCGCCAAAGCGTGAGCAGGTAGCAAAGCCTTCCGACACACCACCAAGCGGCGGCAAGGCGCAGCCTATTACCAAGAAAAAGAAGGTTGGGCCTAACGAGCCTTGTCCTTGCGGCAGTGGGAGTAAGTATAAGAAGTGTTGTGGGAAGTAGGTTTTAGGTGAGAGTGAAGAGGTAAGAACTAAGAAGTAAGAAGTAAGAACTAAGAACTAAGAACTATGGTGAAAAATTGCTGGGGCAATTTTTGGTGATTTGGTTTTTCGGGGGGCAATACAAATCAGCTTAGGCTGATTTGTATTGCCCCCCGAGGGGGTTGCGAAAGGGGAGGGGCACTGCGTGCCCTCCCCTTTTCGTTGTTTGGGTTGTTGGGTGGGGAGAGTGAGGTGCGAGGTAAGAGGTAAGAAGTAAGAACTAAGAACTATGGTGAAAAATTGCTGGGGCAATTTTTGGTGATTTAGTTTATTCGTGGGGAATACAAATCAGCTTTGGCTGATTTGTATTCCCCGCCCGATGGCAAACAGGAGGTGGGGCCCCCACTGCCCCCCCACCAGTTTTGCGGTATTATTAATATGTTTATGTAACGTAGTATTATAATATGTGGTTAGGTATCCGTAGGCGT
>CAYJFK010000096.1:4696-6156 GCA_964369475.1 uncultured Oscillospiraceae bacterium
TTTTTTTTTTTTTTTTCCCCCCCCCGCCCTCGCCCCCCGGGGCGGCCCCCCCCCCCCCCCCCCACCTCCTGTTTGCCGTTATTATTAATCTGTTACTGTAACGTAGTCTTCTAATAGGTGGGTTAGGTAGCCGTAGCCTTCTTCTATCATGGAGTTGTAGGGGATAAAGCGGAGGGAGGCGCCGTTTATGCAGTAGCGTAGGCCGCCCTCGTCTTTGGGGCCGTCGGTAAACACATGGCCGAGGTGCGTTTGTCCTGCACGGCTCTTTAGCTCAGTGCCGTAGAACATGCTTGTCTCGTCGCTCTCCACTATAACCTCGGGGGCGATCGGCTTTGTAAAGCTTGGCCAGCCTGTGCCCGAATCGTATTTGTCGCTCGATAGAAATAGCGGCTCGCCCGTTACTATGTCGACATATATGCCGACCTCGTAGTTGTCGTTTAGCTCGCTTGTAAATGCGCCTTCCGTGCAGGAGTTTTGGGTTACGTCATATTGCAAATCGGTTAGGCTCTCGATCAAATCGGTCGTCTCGGGGGTGGTGTACAGTTCCTCATTTATCTCGCCCTCCGTTGCAAGGGAGAGGTTTATGTGGCAGTAGCCGCCGATATTCTTTTGTAGGTAGTCTTGGTGATACTCCTCGGCGGCATAGAAGTTGTCGAGCGGTAAATTCTCGACCGCTATCGGGTCGGAGTAGCTCTTGCCAAGCTCCTCAAGGTAGGCGGCGATAATTTCCTTATCGGCCTCGTCTTGATAGTAGACCCCCGAGCGGTACTGACTGCCGACATCGTTGCCCTGACGGTTTACACTCGTCGGGTCGACCACAAGAAATAGCTTTTCGAGCAGCTGCTCGAGCGTAACCTCTGTGCTGTCGTAGACAACACGCACCGTTTCGGCGTGGCCTGTGTCCTTAAATATAACATCTTCGTAACTCGGGTTCTCGGTCTTGCCGTTTGCGTAGCCGGAGTAGGCATCGTACACACCGGCAATTCTCGACATGTATTCCTCTACACCCCAAAAACAGCCGCCGGCAAAATAGATCGTGCTTAGGTTTTTTTCCTCTATAAGCTTGTCTATATCTACGCTTGTCTTGACAACAGTGCCGCTACTTTGGGGCTGTGGAGAGTTACCGCTCGGGCTCTTTTTGTATGCCGAAATTACAAATCCGCCCGCCGCAAGAGCTAAAACAAGCAGGATAAGCACCATTCTTTTTGTATTCATCATCATACCTCCAATCGCTTATTGTGTCTGTACACCTATAATATACTACAAATTTACTCCACAATGGAGTACCCCACGTGTAATTTTTGTGAACCTGAAGTTAATTTCACAGAGCTTGGAGAAAAAGTGTTTTCTCCAAGCTGAGAAATCAGCTGGCGCTGATTTTAACGCCAAAGGGCACCCTAATGGCGCCCCCTCGCCGCTCCCCTCCTTCCGAAGAGGCTTGATTTTAGGCTTTTCTCCAG
>CAYJFK010000097.1:0-6094 GCA_964369475.1 uncultured Oscillospiraceae bacterium
CCCCCCCCCCCCCCCCCCCCCCCCCCCCCCCCCCCCCCCCGCGGGCGGGGCGGCCCCCTTCCCCCCCCCCCCCCACTCTCTCGCTGGTATATAACAGCAACTCTTTTTTACCTCTTTGGGTCTGTAAGACCTTCAATTGCGCCGCCGGCTATTGCCCATAGGTATAGACTGGCCGTTGTTCCATAGGGGGAATAGCGTTTTTTGTATTTGTTAAAGAGCTCCTTTGTAAGCACCCTATGACGATATAGCATACGCATACCACGCAGTATTGCAAGGTCGCCGTAGCTTACAATGTCAGGGCGACCCATGCAAAAGGTCATTAGCATCTCGGCAGTCCAAACGCCTATCCCGTTTAGCGAGCTAAGACTCTTTATAACCTCGCTGTCCTCCATCTCCCAAAGTGCCTTTATGTCAAAACTGCCGCTCGCAACCTGTTCGGCAAAGCTCTTTATATATTCAACCTTTTTAAAGGTCATGCCACAGCTTTGAATGTCCTCAACACTAGCATCTGTAACGGTCTGCGGGGTAACCTCTCCAAGCTTTTCCTTTAATCTAAGCCATACCGTTTTGTGAGCCGCCGTTGATACTTGCTGGCCGATAATGCTATTGACAACGGCACTGAAAAGATCACCATATGCCTCTCTTTTTATCTCGCCTATCTTGTCAATGGCCTCTCCAAGCCGCTTATCCTTGCTTTTTAAGTAATCGATTTCCGCCTTACCATACTCCACATACATATCTATTTGTTCCTTTTTTCTATTTCAAGTAGTTTAATCTTAAGATCCACTCCACCGCCGTATCCTACCATTTTCCCGTCTGCACCGATTACCCTATGACAAGGCACTATAAAGGATATCGGGTTTTTATTATTTGCCATGCCGACAGCTTGAAAGCCCTTATTACGACCTACCGCAATGGCAATATCTTTGTAACTGCATGTCGTACCGTATGGTATATCTTGCAGCACTCTCCATACCTTCATTTGAAACTCAGTGCCAATAAGCTTTAATGGCAAGGTGAACTCTTTTCTTTTACCTTCAAAAAATTCTTGTAGCTGACTAAACGCAAGCTCGGTAAGTGGCACTCTTTCTCCCCCTTCGGGCAGATCGTCTGAAACCTTTTTTACAAATGTTATATAGTCCCCATCGTACCCGATTTGCACATTGCCTATTTCTGTTTTGTATATTGAGAATTTTGTCATAATTTATCACCTCAAATATATTATACAATGCCATGCATTAAATTTCCATAGTTTTAAAAAATGTAATTACTATATTTAAAAGGTGCGGCAATACCTGCCGCACCTTTTAAATATAGCTATTTGCCTACTATCGTCTCGATTAACTTCTCTTTAAAGAGCTTTGAATCTATGGCCTTTATAACGGTAGCGTTCAAATTATTATACCTATCGTCCCCCGACTCGTAGTGACGCTTCGAGTCGGCAATAATTACCTGACCGTATGCCGCCTCCTCTGTTGTGCAGCAGTAGCAATTGCAAAGCGACTTGTCCAAAACAATGTCGTCCCACAGTGCAACGCCAAATGCAACTGCATCGGGTAGATCTATCTGATGCTTGCCGGATACTTTAAGGTTAAATTTAAGTAGCTCTGTCGTGCAGTCTACCGCAAATTTACCGACAGCACCACCTGCGGCAAGTTTTTCGAGCTCTGCTTTGTTTAGCGCAGACTCGCCGAGGCAGAGGTCAAAGCCGATAATTGTAATAGGAATACCGCTATCCAGCATTGCCTTGTAGCTCTCTGCATCGATAAATACATTAAATTCGGCAACAGGAGTTGCATTGCCGGGACCAAACCCACCTGTACCCATCGACCAAATGTGCTTAACACGTTTCATGGTCTCAGAGTCTTTCATAATGGCAAGAGCAATATTTGTAACAGGGCCCAAAGCTACAATTTCAACATTGTCGTTATTTTTTACAGTCTCTATAATATAGTCGACTGCGTGCATGTCGTTTGCCTTTGTCTTAGGGTGAATTAAATCCATATCCCCCATCCCGTCCTTGCCGTGAACGCTCGTCGTCTCCTGACGCTCTCTAAAAATCGGCTTTGATGCGCCCTTGTAGACCTCTACATTCGAGCCGCAAATCTCCTTTGTCATTAGCGCATTTTGCGTGGCAAGCTCGAGCGGCACATTACCGCAGACCGTCGTAACGCCAAGTACCTCTATGCCATCGCTAAGCAGGCCGATCATCATGGCAACGGCGTCATCGCTTCCTGTGTCTGTGTCGATAATAAATTTCCTCATTTTTATCACCTCTTTGTTTTATTTTAGTAGACCTTCTACAATGTTATATCCTCTTGCTTAACCCTTGTAAACCTAGAAAAAACCTCGAGCGTAACGCTTTCTACATCCGCTCCGAAGGGCTCTGCTACAAGCTCGTAAAACAAGGGCAACCCAAGCTCTCCATGCTTTACCTCGTCGCTCTTATAGGAAAACCCCATGCCGCCATTATCTCGCTTATCGCCCTCTAAGTAGTCCCTCGAGTGAATGCTAACCCTATCGCCTGTACTGCTTTCATACCCGACAAGCAAATATGTACACCCTTTGGGACATGCATTTAATATACGCTTTTGCATATCCGATTTGAGACCTTCAAGCTCAGCTTTAGAGTAGTGCTCTATTAAGCGTGGATCTTCAAAGCGTTTCATTATCTCGGGAAGTATATCGTATCGCTCTACGCTCTTTATATTTACAAAATCACTGTCGTCTAAATATACTTTTCGACAAGTTTCATCACCGATACTTGCCGAAAACTGCTTTTCAATAAATGTCGTCTTTATCTCGTCTCTAAACTCAAGTTTTATGGGAGCATTATCTTCAAATTTTGGTGTTTGGGTGTAGTCGCCTTCTATTTGCATTGCAAAAATATCAATGTCGTCAAAGGGCATATCCCCAATGCTAAGCGGCCTCCAACCTTCGGAAAGAAACCTTGAGACAAGCTGTCCTCCGACATAATGCTCAAGGCTTAGCTCTGTGCCATCGCCTCCGCTTATCTCATATGTAGTATCCCCTATTGTAACTGTAATGGCATTATGACTAAGCGGACTATGTTCTGTCAACACATGCTCTTTTTCTCGTTGACGGACAGTTTGAGGAGAACTATATTCTTCATACAGTTCCTCATTTTGCCTTTTTATCTCTGATTGCCGCTCGTCATACTCGGCTACAAACAGCTTTAAAGAGCCCTCTCTCATGGCAAGGGCCATTACTTCGCACACCTTGCCTTTAAGAATGATCTCTTTCCCGATTATTTTAACATCGTATATCTCGTTATAGGTCGATACAAAATCATGTAATGTCATTTATTCACCACTTATCTATAAACGGTCACCATGTCGCTCGTGATCTCGTCAAGACTGTGAGCACCGCACATCATCATGGTATCTCTTAACTCTGCCGCTATCTTGTCGAAGTAGAATTTAATGCCCTCTCCGCCTGCTCCATGTGCCATAGAGACAAATGGACGACCTATCAAAACGGCATCTGCACCAATTGCAAGCGCTCTGAATACATCAAGCCCACTGCGAATACCGCCGTCGACAATAATTGTAGTCTTGCCCTTTACAGCCTCGACAATCGCAGGTAGTACATCAGCCGTCCCCGGTGTGCCTGATAGCGCTCTGCCGCCGTGGTTTGACACTACAATGGCATCTGCGCCCGCTTCTACCGCCTTTAGTGCGCCCTTAACCGTCATGATACCTTTTAGTATAAAGGGTACTTCAAGGCGCTCCTTAACCTCTTTTAACTGGTCTACCGTTTTACACCCTGCATCTATGTTGAGCTTTTTTAAAAATGGCAGTCCTGCACCGTCTATATCTATCGAAAAGGCAAAGCTCTTTACCTTGTTTATAAAGTCTATCTTCCTAAAAAGATTATCCCTGTCCCAAGGTTTGACTGTCGGTATTCCGCCGCCTATCATGGCCTCAAGCTCTGCGCTTACATTGCTAAAATCGTTCGGAATGGCACTCTCTCCTATAAATGCATGCGCACCGTATTCATTTGCAGACTTAACCACAAGTTCGTTATAAGAAAAGTCGGTAAAATGACCTTCGTAATGATGTTGCATACCACCGATCGGGGCTACAAAAACAGGTAGAGCAAACTCTCTGCCCAAGAAGTTTGCCTTTGTGCAGGGTTCGATATTTTCGCATATCGTGTCAAGATTAACTTTATACTTACCCCACGCTTCAAAATTGCTTAAAGCGCCATTCTCGGGCCCTTTAGACCCAGGCCCCGGTGATGCTATGCCACATGCCTTTCCGTTGCATATGGGACATGCCTTGCAAAAATGTCCAAGTCTCGGTCTTGCCGCATCTAAAATAGTATTGTAATCCATAATAACCCCTCCAAATTCATTTTGTTTATTATACACCAATAATGATTTTCAGGCAATGTCTTTGAGGGATCTGGATATTTAGTTTAAAGAGCTTTATCGAGTGTCTAATCAATTAAATCTAAATTTACATCAAAATAAATGCTCGGCGAAGCAAGCCCGATTTCGTCATCCGTTGCAAGTCGGAAGCTCTCTATAAACAGCCCGTAGTCGTCAAGAGCCGTTATGGGCGGGATGCCGTGACCTATCATGCCGGCATCGATCATTCCGACGCTCACTTCGGATATGTCAAAGTAATATACCTCTCCAACCTCAAGTGAGCTTGCTATTTCAGGGCCTACATACAAAACAAAGGGGTAGGATTGGAACATATTTAAAATAACAAAATTATCGTCTAGAAGTTCGGAAGATGTATCGTTTGTGCTCCCTAAGAAAGTAGCGGAAAAACCGCCTGTTATTATTGCCTCAACTTTTCGAGACTGCTCTGTGTTATCCACAGTGCCACTGCCAGTCAACGAGACATCGAGTTTTAGTTTAAGCAGCTCGTTTTGCTCTCTTACTAATTCAAGCTCGGACTGTAAATTATCACTTTGTGCAATTGCCGCATCTAAATCAGCTCTTATGCTTTCATTTTCACTCAGTAGCATGTTGTAGTCCTGCTCTGACACCCCCGAGCAGCCTGTCAAAAGCATTAGTGCTACTATGGTAGAGCTAAGAAAAATTGCTATACCTTTCATAAAACTCACTCCTTCTTATTAAAAAGTATAGCAAAGTTATTGGTTTATTACATGTGCCAAACGGCACATTTTAAAAGTAAATTTATTATATAGACTATATTTCTTGCCCAATAAACCTTAGAAAATCTTCTTTTGTCCTTACCTCATTTTTGAATTTTTCAATATACTGTTCTGCATTTGTAATGTTTCTTATATTGCTGATCTGCTCGTTTTGGCTGAAATACTTTGTAAAATAAACTTTCGACTCATTGCCCGAGCTGGAAAAGGTGGCAAACTCATAGTCGGACTTGTCTACCAAGGTAAAATAAAATATGTCTAACTTTCTATAAAAGCTGGGCCTTACGGCTACAATCATATTTTTAGGAATCATTACCTTGTTGGCATAAACCCAATTCTCCGAAACCAAAAAATCCCTCTTAAATGCTTTAATATTCCTTTTTGGATGTTTTCTTTGAATACGAAGCGGCAGTTCTACCGGTTCAAAGACCTCATCTTTTACAAGCTCTCTAAGGTCTGAAAAAGTAATGTACTTGTGAACGACTCTCATTACTTTATAATATTTGGGCACAACTTGACTTATGGCATTCTTCACCATGTAAATAAACAAAGCTACAAACAAGGCCAAAGTGAAGAGAAAGGTGCTTAAATAATAATCAGATCGTTCCTCTATCGTTATGATAAACATAAATACCGCATACCAGATCGCTATTAGAGACATAAGAAAATTTATAATATTTTTTATTCCAAATTTTAAATCCATTATTTTCTTCCTTTATATGTATTGAATGAGTAATATAATAATTTACTGCGTTTTATTATAGATTTGTTCTTAGGGTGGTCGATGTAATCCGAACCTGCTCAAACCGACCTGTGTTTCCGCTTGTACTTCGTTATTCTCCTCGCCAAGGCAACAAGCATTAACTTCGTCGTCTGCCTTGTCTGACGAAAACGTAGGTCGATTTGAGGTCGCAAAGCGATTTTTGAAGCCACAGGGCGTTTTGTG
>CAYJFK010000098.1:0-5842 GCA_964369475.1 uncultured Oscillospiraceae bacterium
CCGCTCCCCCTCCTTCCGAAGGGGCTTGATTTTAGGTTTTTCTCCAGTCTGAAAAAGGGGGCATCGCCCCCTTTTTTGCTTCGGTCAGCTTACAGGAGCTTCTCCACCCCTTGCAATACCTATTAGTGCGCCGATGCTGCTCGATATAAAATCACGGTATGACGACATTGTAACAAGTGCATAAGAGCTGTTCGTTACGAGCTCGCTAAAATTTCTTACAATTAGCATTGCGGTAAGGCAAAAAAGGCATAGTACCGTTAGAATTATTATTTTAAAGTTATTGTAGGTGCGTTTTTCAATTATCTTCTCGGTCAAAATAGCAGCCTCTTGAGGTGGCTCTGCCTTGGCTACTTGACCGTCAAGCGGCTCTGCCATCATTTTAACCGTGCCCTCTTGCTCTGCTGAGCCAAAGCCGATCTGCTTGTTTTTACTGCTCGTCATTATCTTTTCGCCGTCTTTTTTATCTTCTTTTGCAAAGGACGAGCTAATCATAAACCCAAAAATCGAGCTCATTGTCGTTCTGAAAATCGTGTCTATCTGGGTAAGCCCATCAGTATCAGGGCTGCTTGCAAAAAGAAGGATGAAGGACTGTACCAGTAGTACACCGAATATTACAGCAAGGCTTATCATTGCAAAGTTTTTGTTTTTCAGTTGTTCTAAGATTTTCATTTTTTTCATAAATTTTACCTCTATAAAAAAATGGGGCGGATTAAATCCACCCCATGTACAGGGCGTGCCCTGTCTAATTATTTACTATATTATGTTGCGTTACGGAGCTGGGTCTGGTGTTGGTTCGGGTGTTGGCTCGGGTGTTACTTCGGACTCGAAGACCATTTGAGCAAGCTCAACTGTATCTTCCATCTTCATGCCTATTAGCATTTGATTTTTAATAACGTCACGAAGCATCTTCTTAGCCGAGCTGTTTACCTTCATGATATCATCAAGGCTTGCAGCTTCTGTGGAGGTTTCAAGTGTACCAAGTGCAAACTGGATCTTCTCGGCCTCTGCGTTTAGGATGTGCGCAAGGCTTAGTTCTTCCATACCGATGGAAGAAAGAATAATGTTAATGGCGTCGTCTCTCGTTACGCTGATTGAAGGATCAATACTGGGAATTGTTGGCATCGACATAAAAATAAGTCTCCTCGTAAAAATTTATTTTGTTTTTGCTCTGCACTATATCCTATTCAATCGGCAGGAAATGTGTGCAAGATATTTATCTGCTTATTTAGAGTTACCGTTAAATAATCTTTGTTAGAGACAAACACAGCATGACATTTTGCAAGATCGTCGTATAGCGCTTTAACTCTGCCCACTTGCTCCTCTTCTTTTTTTAAATATACCTCTCTTTTCTGATTAAGATTCTTGCCGATTTCTATCATCTTAGGTTTTTTCCCTTCCCAGTCGTGGGACAGTTTATACTTTGCCGCAAACTCGTTTGTAAGCTCTGTATATTTTAAAATTTCCCCTTCAAGTTTTATCTGCTCCGATGCAATTTCGTTTACAATAGGCATTAAAACTTTAACTTTGTCCTCTACAATTTTAAAGAGAGCGGCAAGCCGTGAAAACTCCTCTGCTTGCATTACTTGAGGCAATACTCTTTGAATTTTGTCAACAACGGCAACCTCTCCCAATATTACCGCAAGCTCTGCTTTTGCATATTTAAACTCGCTAAATTCTTTAAAGGGCGTAGCGGCAAGGCGTACTACTTCATTGACCATTCCATTTAGCTCGTCAACTTTTTCTTTGTTTGGGTGTGGTTTCGGCTCGATAAATGCGCTTTTAGTTTCAAGCGGAGTGCTCTCGGTTAAGTTTTTGTCTATCTCAGGTTCAATTAGATTGATGCCTACTTGCTCTATGGGTGCTATATCTTTTTCTTGTTCTTGGCGAGGCAGATCTGTCGCCTCGGATTGCATCGTCCCCTCTACCGATTCTTCGCTTACATTTGCTTTTCTTGATTTCTTGAAAATTTTAGAAAATACATTCATTGCAGTCCCCCCTTGTGTATCTATAACAGATTATGACGACAAAGTCCATTGTGCTACTTCTGCCAATATATGCATATTATGTATGTGTGACAACAAACACGAAAAGGAGATTTTACTTATGGGTATGCCAAAATTCCCCGAGAGGGATAAACATCCGCAAGTATGCGACATTGTGCTTGAATTAATCGAATCGGTCGCCGTTGAAGAACTTGCACTGGCACATATTTTAAATGCCGAGGGAGAGAAGCTTCAAGAGCTCGTTAAGAAGTTTTCTTACAACGAGGTTTGCCCCTCCGAGCTCGACAAAATTTGTTCGCAGACCTACAAGATGATAAACAGCCTTGTTATAAAGGAGTGGGTGCTTTTGAACAAGGTTAGCACAGCGCTTGAAGTCTACGAAACAATGGGGGCTGACCATACAAGATGCAATTGCAAGCGTTGCCAATGTAATGAGAAAAAATGTGATGGGCCAAAACACGAACCGAGAAACACTCCCGAGCATAAAATATAAGTGAGAAGTTTAGCGCCGATTGATAAGCTGCACTTTGGTGTTTCCCTTATCTCGGCGCTTATCTCATAATGTTTTTTAATGAAAGGGAGAATATATGGCAACTTTAGTTACAACGGTAGACAGAACGCTCGGCAATTACGAAGATGTTTTTATCTACACGTTAAATGCAAGTTTTAACGGTGTTGTCGGTGGTGTGAATTCTGCCGAGATTAGAATTTCTTTCCCAAATTACTTAAGTGTTTTTTTAGGAGATTATAAAGACCCCGTGGAGAGTGCGGAGATTATAGAGCTGCCGGACGGCGGCACAGAGGTAGTTTACAACTTTGGTAGCATCGAGGAATTAGGCGTTGCGGTACGGCTTGGCTTTGGCGTGCAGTTTAAAATTGGAACCGAAAATCTGTCTTTGTTTACTTGTAGTTCTGTCATGCTTATTAACGGCGAGACAGAGATAACTTCGCAAGCCCCAGAAATAAAACTGGAGGCAATAGCGGATTTCGAGTTTAGGCGGCAGATAATACTGCCAAGTGTCGACCCATCGCCCGGGAGCGAGATATATTACAGAGGTTCGCTGCAAAACTTTGGAGACTTGGGCGCAACTCTTACCAATTTAACCATAGTGTGTCAAGGGTCTGATAACATCGAAATAGACGACAGCTTTGAAGTTGTCGGTTTTGATGCTTCAAGCAAATTTCCCGACACAAGTTCAGACGGAATAATTGGTATTGTAGAGAACAATACCGTTACATTTACTCTTACCAGTTATCGTGGTGAGAAGTATGAGTTTATATATAGGGCAAGGGTTTCAGAAGCCTTGCCGATAGGTGCGGAAGCTGTGACCGAAGCTACATGGAATGCCGACGAGATAGAAGTGCAGACCGAGTTTCACGATGTAACGATGGGAGTTCAGGTTTTCGACGGCAATATAACGCTGTACGGGCCTGATTACTCCTTGCCAAACGAGTATATATGTTACAGGATGGGGCTTGAAAATGTAGGCAATCAGGTGCTTACAGAGGTCGTCTTTACAAACGAGCTCCCGACGCAAGTAGATTACTATAAGTTTGAGACCGGATCTTTTCACATAGGCGCTATAAAGCAAAATATGTCGGCAAACTATTTTATAGAATTTGAAACACAAAATGGAAATAGTGGCACACTTGGGCCATATAACACAGATATAAATTCTACCGTCGATCTGAGTACACTTATTGTAGGCGGCGATACACTTTCCGAGTTGCGGTGGAATTTAACCCAGATGCGTGTTGGTGTTACGAGCAAGGCTTCGCCGACCTTATACGGCATAATTAAAGGTGATACGGCTATTAATTCGTCGCTTTTAAATCATATTCACCTTGTATTTGACGATCAAGGGGAGCAAGCAGAGCGTATACAGAACTTTTCTACAATTATAGATGATATATGCGTTTTGCGTCCCTCTTTTTCAATGTCGGGCGGCACTAACCCTGTTAAGCCACTCGACACCGTCCGCATGAATTTGAGTTTTAACGGTCTTAGTTCTCGACTTAAAAACCCCGTTGTGGCAATGCTTATGCCAAAGGAATTTACATATTCAGGTGGTGCAAGCCTAAGTTATAGTGATGTGTTTGGCAGTATAAGCCCGACGCTTCCGCAAGTTACTGTTGTCGAGGATTTTACAGCGGACGGTAGCACCTTGGTTAAATTTGAGTTTAGTGGAGACAATGCCTTCTCGTTTCGTCAGCTTGCAAATGTTACCGTTAGTTTTGATGCGCAAGTTAAGGTCGGGGCTTATGGGCTTACAGAGTGCTTTATGGTGCTCAACACAGACGCAAGCACAGGGATAATCCCTCCTGCTATTGATGTTTATATAGACGATGACGGCATATCAGACCTTCCTCTTGTAAGCAAGACATACGCAAAAAGCAGTACAATTGAAAAGCGCATATTGTTTTTTGTTAGCATAGCTTCTAACAAAAAGGTTAAAGGGGCTTTGGACAGTGAGTTTTTAGAAGAGCCTGATGTAGGCAGTACGTACGAGGGCGGCAAGCTTCAGTATGTCATAACGCTAAAGAACACAGGTAATGCAGATCTGCTCGACGCTGAGGTTGTGGACATTTTGCCCTATATCGGAGATGTAGGGGTTATCGAAACGGGCACTTTAAGAGAAAGCAAGTTTGCCGTTTACTCTATAACAGAAGTTTCTGCAAAGATTTTGCCGAGCGGCAGTAGTGCAGATATTGAAGTTTACTATTCGACAAGCGTCGACCCTGTGCGCTTTGGTGGAAATTTTGATACAATCGGCACTGTTGACGATTGGACAACAGATCTGCCCGAAGACCTTACCACACTTCGCTCCTTCAAGGTAATTGCTAAGGACTTGCTTTTAAAGCCCTCTGAAGTTCTTGAAGTTACTGTAAATGGAATTATACCTGTCGGTGTAGGAGTGGGGCTTGTTGCTTGGAACTCTTTTGCGGCTGATGTGTCTTATATAGACATAAACGATGCTACACAAAAACTCCTCGCAATCGAGCCTGAAAAGGTCGGTATATCGGTTGTAGATACACCGGAGGGGACAATTGAAATAGGTGGTAATGTGTGGTTTGACAGTGATGCAGACGGCTTTTATGAAGCAGGTCATCCATTTGTCAACGATGCAGGTGTTGCACTCTTAAACGAAGCGGGAGAGATGATAGATGCACTCTTTACAGCGCCAAGTGCAAGTGGCATAGATGGGCAATATCTCTTTGCCAACCTTCCAAAGGGAAAATACTATGTGCGCTTTTTTATAGACGATGCAAATTTCAAACTAACAAAACAGCAAAGCGCATTTGATAACGGTAGTAAGCCCGACAAGAGTAGCGGTATAACCGACATTATAGACATGACAGAGAGCACCTCTAACCGCAATGTAACAGCCGGTATTGTTGCCAAGGGCACTTATACTTTAGATGAAATAATGAAGGTAAATAAAAGTGCTCGTGGTATGGTTCGTGATGTTGTGAAAAATCAGATGCTCCTTGTGATGAAAAACGAGGATATTCTCGAACTTATAGAGAGCGAGAACAGTTAGCTCTTTTCTTGCATGTACCGTGTAAGGCCCGTCCCACACTCTGCCTTTGTGCAGTCGCAATAGAGAGCACCGCAATAGGCGCAGAGGAGCGGTTGCCGCCGGCCCACAGCACGGCAGAGCCAAATTTGCGTACAGGCAGATAAAAACTTTGGTTTTTATCTGCCTGTACGCAAATTTACAAGAGGAGGGGGGAGTTTTTTGTGCCACTGCACAAAAAACTCCCCTCAGCTTGGAGAAAAAGCGTTTTCTCCAAGCTGAGAAATCAGCTAAAGCTGATTTTAACGCCCTCGGGGCGGG
>CAYJFK010000099.1:0-5504 GCA_964369475.1 uncultured Oscillospiraceae bacterium
AAGCCTTTAAGCGGTCTTTGCCGCCAAGCATTGCGGCATATATAAGAGCTTTTAAACATGCCTTTTTACAGTAATGGCATATAAAAACGGGCAGAGCATCTGCCAATATCGTGACAGGTGCTGACACAAATATAAAAGAAAAATTGCAGCGAAGGGGGATACGACATGCTAACGCCGACAGAGCTTAAATCCAAACAGTTCTCTAAGGCATTTTTCGGCGGCTACTCCATGCAGGAGGTCGACGAGTTTCTTGATGCGCTGACAGTGGACTACGAAAAACTTCACGGAGAAAATGCAGAGCTTAGCAAGAAGGTGGAAAAACTTGTGGAGCGCCTTGCAAGTCTCGAGGAGCGAGAGGAGTCCATTAAGGCTGCTATTGTTAACACACAGCGCATGTGCGACAACATGACAAAGCAGGCAAACCAATCTGCCGAGCTTATAGAGCGAGATGCCAAGGCAAAGGGCGAGAAGATGCTCGAACGTGCCGAGGAGGCATACCGCATGAAGGAGAGCGAGATAGACGATCTGCACCGTGCGGCAGGCGACTTTAGGGAGCAGCTTGTCGATCTGTACAGAAAGCATCTTGCGCTTATAACAGAGCTTCCCGTATATGAAAAGGGCGAGGTAGCCACAATAGAAAAGGGCGCAGAAGCGGCACTTTCGAGCGGCGAGAACGGCGAGACCTATACAAGGGAGTTCGACACGCAAAAGATAGATCTGCCCGAGGAGCTCGATCAGGCAAGCTTTGGCGCAGAGGGCGACACCGTTATATTTGAAAGCCCCACAGCAGATAGTGTCGAAATTGACAATCTCGACAGAGATCATGCCGACGACGAGGACGACGAGATAAATGCAATAAAACAGCCTGCTCCAAGGCCTATCGGCACAGATGCAGTCGAGCTTATGGCGGACGATGAGGAGGACGAGGACTTTGAAATGTTCGATCACAACCCCCTCGACCACTCGCTCGAGTTTGGCCCAAACTACGATTTAAAGTCGGGGACAAAGGTTATAGAGTAGCAGATCCGCTTTAGTAGCCGCTCGACAAGCATAAAGAGCTTATACCGACCTATTGCCAAGAGTTTTGGGCGGTTTAGATGATATATAAATATAATATAAATAGAGATCGAGGAAGATGAAACATGGACTACAACCAGACACTTAATCTACCAAGCACCGAATTTTCAATGCGCGCGGGGCTACCAAAAAAAGAGCCCGAAATACTTGCAAAGTGGAAAGAAATGGATGTCTATAACGGCATACTTGCCAAAAACAAGGACAAGCCGCTATACATTTTGCACGATGGCCCTCCATACGCTAACGGCGATATTCACATGGGTCATGCCCTTAACAAGTGCCTAAAGGACTTTATCGTTAAGAGCAAGAACATGACAGGCTTTAAGTCGCCCTATGTGCCGGGGTGGGACACTCACGGACTTCCCATCGAGAGTCAGGCAATTAAGAAGTACGGCATTGATATGAATAACATCTCGCCCGTTGATTTTAGAAAGACATGTAACGATTTTGCCGTTATGTATGCCAAAAATCAGAGCGAGCAGTTCCAGCGTCTTGGCGTTTTAGGCGAGTGGGACAACCCATACATGACGCTCGAGCCAAAGTTTGAAGCTAAGCAGATTAGAGTATTTGGCGAGATGGCAAAGAAGGGCTATATCTACAAGGGCATGAAGGCTGTATACTGGTGTCCGCACGATGAAACGGCTCTTGCCGAAGCGGAGATTGAATATTCGGACGATCCTTGTATATCTGTCTTTGTTCGCTTCCCTCTAAAGGACGACAAGGGCATGATATTCGCAAAAACAGGGCTTGATAAGATTGATGTTGTTATATGGACTACAACAATATGGACGCTCCCCGGCAACCTTGCGATAGCACTGCACCCCGAGCTTGACTATTCCGTTATGGAAAAGGACGGTCAGGGCTATATTCTTGCAACAGAGCTTGCAGAGAAGGTGCTTAGTGCGGCAGGCATTGAAGATGCCAAAGAGGTGCTAAGGGTTAAGGGTAGCGACTTAGAGTATATGAAGGCATCGCACCCCTTTATCGATAGGGAGTCGCTAATTGTTAATGGCGACCACGTAACGACAGATGCAGGTTCGGGTTGTGTTCACACCGCCCCCGGTTTTGGTGCGGACGACTTTGAAATAGGCAAGAAGTACGGCATCTCGCCGCTTGTCTGTGTAGACGGCAAGGGCAAGCTTACAGAGGAGGCAGGCGAAGTTTGTGCAGGACTTGGCACAGACGATGCTAATATTGCCATACTAAAGCACATGGCGCACACAGGCTCGCTACTTCACAAGCAGAAGATAAAGCATCAGTATCCCCACTGTTGGAGATGTAAGACTCCAATTTTGTTCAGAGTTACAGAGCAGTGGTTTTGCTCGGTCGACGGATTTAAGGACGAGGCACTAAAGGCAATTAACGATGTTAAGTGGTACCCTGCATGGGGCGAGGAGCGCATAACCTCTATGGTGCGTGACAGAAACGACTGGTGTATATCACGTCAGCGTCTGTGGGGCGTTCCGATCCCGATTTTCTATTGCGACAAGTGCGGCAAGGCCATAATAAACGATGAGACTATTGACAGCGTTGCAAATATATTTGCAGCAGAAGGCTCGAACGCTTGGTACGCCAAGGAGGCAAAGGAGCTACTTCCGACAGGCTACAAGTGCGAGTGCGGTCATGGTGAGTTTAGAAAAGAGACCGATATAATGGACGTTTGGTTTGACTCGGGCTCGTCGCACGCCGCTGTGCTCGAGACTTGGGAGGGTCAGAGATGGCCGGCCGACATGTACCTCGAGGGCAACGATCAGCACAGAGGTTGGTTCCAGTCATCACTCTTAACCTCGGTCGCCACACGTGGTGTTGCGCCTTACAGAGAGGTTTTGACCTGCGGCATGGTCGTCGACGGCGAGGGCAAGAAGATGAGCAAGTCGCTCGGAAACGGCATTGCGCCCGACGAGATTACAGAGAAGTACGGTGCGGACATTCTTCGCCTTTGGGTGGCATCTGCCGACTATATGGACGATGTTAGAATTTCGCCGGAAATTATAAAGCAACTCTCCGAAATATACAGAAAGATCAGAAATACCGCTCGTTATATCTTAGGTAACACGAGTGATTTTGACCCAAGCAAAGACATGGTGGCATTTGCCGACATGGAGGAGCTCGACAGATGGGCGGTAGCACGCTTAAACGAGGTTATATCGTCGGTTAGAAAGTCCTACGACAACTACACCTTCTATTTAATCTTCCACGCAATACACAATTTCTGCGTTGTCGACATGTCGAACTTCTACCTCGACATTATAAAGGACAGGCTATATTGCGAGGATACAACAGGCAAGCTTCGCCGCTCGGCGCAGAGTGCCATGTATCAGATTTTGGAAGCGCTAACACTAATGCTTGCGCCTATCCTTTCCTTTACAGCGGAGGAGATCTGGGCATCTATGCCGCACACAGAGGGCGTTAGCGGCGAGAGCGTTAACTACAACGACATACCGGAAGCTAAGGCATGTGATGGTGTCGACATGGAGAAGTGGAGCAAGATCTTAACACTTCGTGACGAGGCAAAGAAGGCGCTTGAAGTAGAGCGTGCCGAAAAGAAAATAGGTTCTTCCTTAGATGCTAAGGTAGTTCTTACAAGGGACGAGGACTACGATTTTGTTAAGAGCGTAGAGGGCATTTTGCCGACAGCCTTCCTTGTAAGTCAGGTCGAGGTCGCAAAGGGCGAGCCCTCTTGCGCAGTGCTTGCAGCCGATGGCGCACGTTGCGAGAGATGCTGGACGCACAGCGTAACGGTTGGCAGTAATGCCGCCCATCCTGATATATGCGACAGATGCGCAGGTGTTGTGGAGCGTCATGGCGTATAAGGGAAAGAGAAAAATATCACTGCTCGGGTATAGCATTTTTGCCATATTGTCGATAATTGTTGTCGACAGGCTCGTTAAGTGGTGGTGTATAGACGTATTAAAAGAGCTTGGAACTATCCCCCTCATTGAGGGGGTATTCCACTTTACCTATGCCGAAAATACAGGGGCTGCATTTTCCATGCTCGAGGGGCGGCAGTGGCTGCTTATAGCGGTATCTGTCTTTGCGCTCGCCCTTTTTGGCTATGCGCTTGTCTCGAGAATCTATGCGCATCTGCTTACAGATATAGCCTTCCCCCTTGTTATAGGTGGGGCGATCGGAAATCTGTGGGACAGGGTGCAATATGGCTTTGTTGTAGATATATTTGATTTTCGCCTTATAAATTTTGCCATTTTTAATGTGGCAGATGCCGCCATATCGGTGGGGGCTGTGCTTATCATCGTGTATGGCTTGCTTTCGATAAAGCAGGAGTACGAGGAGCAGAAGGCTGTAAAGTGATTGGGGCTTAGGAATTAGTAGTTAAGGAAGAATTGATGGAAAAAAAGATACTTGATGTTATAGAGGGTGGGCGGCTCGATGTCGCCCTTGCCGCTCTGCTCGATGTGAGCCGTGCGGTCGCTTCTCGTGTGATAGCGGAGGGCGGCGTTACTGTGTCGGGTGTCGTTGTGACCAAGGCAGGGTACAAGCTCGCTGTCGGCGACAGGGTCGAGGCAGAAGTGCCCGAGGCCGTACCTTGCGAGGCGGTGGCGCAGGATATACCGCTCGACATTGTCTACGAGGATAGCGAGATGCTCGTTATAAACAAGCCAAAGGGGCTTGTCGTGCATCCGGCGGCCGGCAATTTAGACGGCACGCTTGTTAATGCACTGCTCCACCACTGTGGCGACAGTCTGTCGGGCATAAACGGCGTTATGCGCCCCGGCATTGTGCACAGGATAGACAAGGACACCTCGGGGCTACTTCTTGTAGCCAAGACCGACAGTGCCCACCGCAGTTTGGCGGAGCAGATTTCGTCGCACAGTCTCTCTCGTGTTTATGTTGCGCTTGTGCATGGCAAGGTTAAGGAGCTCGAAGGGGTAATAAACGAGCCGATAGCCCGTCACCCAACACGCCGCAAGGAGATGGCTGTCGCCCTTGGCGGTCGCAATGCCGTTACTCACTACAAGGTGCTTGCCTATTTCGACGGTTTTACACTGCTCGAATGTCGCCTCGAGACAGGGCGCACCCATCAGATAAGGGTGCACATGGCGCACAGGCATAACCCCGTTGTTGGGGATACCGTTTATGCAAAGAAGACCTTTAATGTGGGCGGTCAGATGCTACACGCCGCAAAGGTTGGCTTTGTTCACCCGAAGTCGGAACAGTATATGGAGTTTTACTCCGACTTGCCGCCGATATTTAAGACACAGTTTGCAAAGCTGAGAGGCTTTGAGGTGGTGTCGGACGATATTGGGTTATATGTAAAGCTTTAGTAGTTGTTTTTGCAAGTCCCCTCAAGCCTTTAAAGGGCTTGGGGGGATTTGCTTTTTTCTATCCTTTTTTAGCGACTTCAGTAAAAGATAATTAGCACTCGTTTGCCATGTCTGCCTATAAGGTTTTGTTTTTTGTGTGGATAA
>CAYJFK010000100.1:0-5413 GCA_964369475.1 uncultured Oscillospiraceae bacterium
TTAACGACGAAGGGCACCCTGATGGTGCCCCCTCGCCGCTCCCCCTCCTTCCGAATGGGCTTGATTTTGGGTTTTTCTCCAGCCTGACAAAAAGACCGCTCTTTTGGAGCGGTCTTTTTGTGTCGTGTTTAAGCTAATTTTACAGCGGCAATCTCCACTTCAAAGACTGCGCCGCCGCTATTATACGCTTTAATATTACCACCCATCATTAAAGCAGATGTCTTGGCTATCGAAAGGCCAAGCCCGAAATTGCCGCCCTCCCCTTTGGAAAAGCGCTCGAATATAACGGTGGGGTCGGCAATTCCCTCGCCGTCGTCCTTTACAGTTATAACTGCTAGACCGTCACGCTCTGTAAGGGAGATTTCAACCGTGCTCTTTGCATAGCGCAGAGCATTTGAGATTATATTGCCAACAGATCCTGACAGCAGCTCGCTCTTTGCCTTTGCAAAGATGTCCTCTTTTATGCTACTCTTTATCTCTATACCGCTTGTCACGGCAAGGCCGCTATATCTGCTTATCAAATCGGACAGCTCGTCGCTTAAATTTAGCACTTGGAGCTTTTCTTTTCCGCTGAAATTCTCCGCCCTTGCGAGTGTAAGCAGACTGTCGACAAGGCTTGTAAGGCGCTTGCTTTGGTCGGATATTAAATGTGCCGTCCCCTTTGCGTCTTCAAATATTCCCATTTCTATGCCGTCGGCATAGCCCTGTATGCTCATAAGAGGCGTGCGAAGCTCGTGGGAGGCATTGTGCAGGAAGTTTTTTTGCGACTGATTATATTGGTATATCCGCTTGTTAAGCGAATTTATCTCCTCTGTAAGTCGCCCAATCTCTATGCTGTCGCTATTATTTTCTATATATAAAAGCTCGTCTGACTTCATGCCCTCGATTTGATTTGTAAGCATTTCGATAGGGCGGGCTATGGCATTTGTCACCTTGCCCGACACAAAGAGAGCTACTACTGTTATAACTGCCGAAACCGAAATTAGCACGATATTAACAGTTTCCACAAAACCATCTATCGTAAGCCCTTTTGAAATGTATATTATGGTATCTGTTACGCTCTTGCCGCTGTAATTTACGCTAAGAGCATAATATGTCTCGTTTTCATGCCGAAAAGAACCGATTTCCTCGTGCTCTAAGTTTTGTATCTCCTCGTAGGCCTTGCTTGCTATCTCCTGTGTTACAAAGCTATCCCTGAAATTAAAAAATCTCGAAACCTCGCCGTTTTTATTGTATGTCACGACCTCTGCCGCCGTTGTGAGGTTTTGCCCTATTATAAATGGTAATGCATTTTCCACGTTGTCGTTTTCCATTACCCTTGTAACCCTCTCAACTGCCGCTGTAAGTTCCTCCTCTGCTTCTTTTTGGTTGTATACCGATACTATTAGATTAAAGAGCAGAACGGTAGTTACAGGAATTAGCACTATTAGCAATAGAAATGGCCGTGATATTCGCTTTCTTATAGGTAACATTATTCCTCCAGTTCCAGCTTAAAGCCAAATCCCCAAACGGCCGTTATTCTAACATTTGTTTTAACGAGCTTTTTTCTAAGCCTCTTTAACACATCGTCACATGCCTTTGTATCAACTTCGTAATCAAACTTCCAAACATTTTTAAGCAGTTCTTCTCTCGATACCGCCCTGTCGGAGTTCTCGAACATATATGCCATTAGAGCAAATTCCGTTGGGGTTACATCAAAGCTCTCGCCGCAAACACTGCACTTTTTCATGGCTATGTCTATTTCTATATTTCCGAAGGAGAGCAAATTTTTCTCCTTAACGCTACTGCTAAAGGACATTCTCCTAAATATGGAATTAACCCGTGCCACAAGTTCCATAGGTGCAAAGGGCTTTACCAGATAGTCGTCTGCCCCCATTGTTATGCCTGTTATCCTGTCGAGCTCGCTATCCTTTGCCGATACTATTATAATGGGAACATTGTTTTGCTCCCTAATTTGCGAACATATCGTTATGCCGTCTGTCCCCGGCATCATTACATCTAATATAACCATGTCGGACGGATTTTTCAAAAACTCCGCCACAAGATGATCGCCACTTTCAAATGCCGAAACTTCGTAGCCGCTATTTCTTAAAAATCCGCTTATAATGTCCCTTATGCTCTTTTGGTCGTCTGCTATATAAATTTTCATGTTATCACCCCAAATAGATAATACCACATTGGCGATAGAGCTTAAACCCATATTATTTTTTTGCCTACATTTTGCCTATTTTTAACCGATGATTTTCCACCGACATTTGTTTTATACTTTAGTCACAGGGAAGCCCAACAAAGGCATTCCCGATAATATAAAAAAACACACAAGGAGAAAGAATTATGTTAAGCAAGAAACTTGTAACACTCGGAGTGGTAGGGGCCATGATGGTTGGAGGGGCGAGCCTTTCGTCTCTCGCCGCCACACCCGAGAGAGTAATGCCCGAAAACGGATTTGTGGCGAGCGGTCGCACTGTCGAGGGTGCTCAGGCTCTAAAGGAAAACCTTGAGGCAAAGGGGATCACCCTTGACGAAGCAAAGGCAAACTTTGCCGATAAGGTCGCTCAGTTTGCCGCAGAAAACGGCATGACAACAGAGGAAGCACAGGCGGCTATTGCCGAGATGAGAGCAAACGGCAGAACATTTGAGGGTATCAAAAAATTTAAGGACAACGCAGACAACACAACCATTCAATAAGCAAAATATAGACTATTAAACACATTTAGGGCGGCTAACAAGGCCGCCCTGATGTTTTTTGCAAAAAGCGCTGTTGCCTGACTAAACTTGCAAGAAAAACCATGTTAAAATGCATATTCACACTTGACTTAATATAAACAAAGGTATATAATTTACCGTAGCTGGGGGAGCCTTTGGGCTGAGATGGCAGTGTGCCGACCCCATGAACCTGATGTGGGTAATGCCAACGAAGGGAAGCTTGCTATTTGTCTTAATTGGCACTTCTCTTGTGGAGAAGTGCCTTATTTTATTTTAGGAGGAGCATTTATGTCTGTTTGCGAAAGATTTTACAAGGTGGCAGAGGAGATCTGGGAGAGCTACAACGATCACCCCTTTATTAAGGGAATAACCGACGGAACGCTTGAAATCGAAAAGTTTAGACACTACATGATACAGGACTACATATACCTGCTCGACTATGCAAAGGTATTTGCGCTCGGAATAACAAAGGCAGGGCACGATGTCGCTACAATGCAGAGCTTTGCGAAGTCGATAGACGTTATCCTAAACGGCGAGATGACAATTCACAGGGCATACATGGCACGCCTTGGCATAACAGAGGAGGAGGTCGCAAATGCAAAGATGTCGATCGACAACTATTCCTACGTTTCCTACATGATAGCACAGGGCAGCATGGGCGGCGTTGCCGAGGTATATGCCGCTATTCTCTCTTGCGCTTGGAGCTATGAGTTTATCGCAAAGAAGATTGTAGAAATAAACCCCAAAAGTGTCGATCACGAGTTTTACGGCGAGTGGGTGCGTGGCTACTCCTCCGACGAGTATGCCGATGGAAATGTCCGCATATTTGCCGCTGTCGAGAAGGCCTGTGAGGGACTGTCAGACGAGCATATAGAGGCTCTTTGCGAGATGTTTAGGGTTTGCAGTGTCTACGAGTACAACTTCTGGGACATGGCTTATTACGTTAAGTAATCATTATTAATAAAAAATTTCGGAGGATTATTATGCTTGGAAAATATTTCGACAATGTAAGGGCATCGTCCCCTCTTGTCCACTGCATTACAAACTATGTTACTGTCAACGACTGCGCAAACATTTTGCTCGCCTCCGGTGCGTCTCCCATAATGGCAGATGATGCGGCAGAGGTCTCCGACATAACTTCAATTTGTTCGGGGCTCGATATAAATATAGGCACGCTAAACGAGCGCACAATTTCCTCTATGCTTATAGCAGGCAAGCGCTCCAACGAGCTCTCGCACCCTGTGCTGTTAGACCCTGTCGGGGCAGGTGCGTCTAAACTGCGTACAGAGACTACATTTAAGCTTTTGGACGAGGTTAAGTTTAGCGTTATAAGGGGCAATATTTCGGAAGTCAAGACAGTTTGGGCGGGATCCGGCACCACAAAGGGAGTAGATGCCGACGTTGCCGATACAGTTACAAAGGAAACACTTAGTGAGGCGGCGGCATTTGCAAAGGCTCTATCGGCAAAAACAGGTGCGGTCGTTGCAATTACAGGGGCAATTGATATAATTGCAAATAGCGAGCGTGCCATTGCTATATACAACGGTCATGCCGACATGTCTAAAATTACCGGAACGGGCTGTATGCTATCGGCACTTACAGTTGCATTTGTTGCATCAAACCCCGACAACAAGCTCGAGGCGGTCACAGCGGCAGTTTGCGCAATGGGTCTTTGCGGCGAGATTGCCGCAAAAAATGCCACAGGCACATCTACACTTCGCACTCTTTTAATAGATGCAATGAGCAACATGGATGGCAAAACTCTCGACGAGGGCGCAAAGTGGGAGGAAATAAAATGAATGTAGTGCTTACAATAGCAGGCTCTGACTCGAGCGGCGGCGCAGGCATTCAGGCAGACATTAAGACGATAGCCGCCCACAAATGCTATGCCGAGAGCGTTATAACGGCTCTTACAGCGCAAAACACAACGGGCGTTTACGGAATTATGGAGGTAACTCCCGAGTTTGTAACAAATCAGCTCGAATGTGTATTCGATGACATACCACCCGATGCCGTTAAGATTGGCATGGTCTCGAATGTCGAGATAATGAAGGCAATAGCCGAGGGGCTAAAGAAGTACGGCGCTAAAAATGTCGTGGTCGACCCTGTTATGGTGGCGACATCGGGTGGCAAACTAATGGCAGACGGAGCTTCCGATGGTCTTGTAAAGCACCTATTCCCCGTGGCGACCGTAATAACGCCAAATCTACCCGAGGCAGAGGTTTTGGGAGGCATGAGCGTTACGACAAAAGAGGAGATGGAGGCTGTCGCAAAGAAGATATACAGTGAATGCGGCACTGCCGTTTTAATCAAGGGCGGCCACCTCGAGGCCTGCTCGGACGATCTACTATACGACGGCAGATCTACTTGGTTTACGACCGACCGTGTAGCGACCGACAACACCCACGGCACAGGTTGTACGCTGTCGTCGGCAATAGCCTCGAACCTTGCAAAGGGGCTCGAACTTAAAGAGGCGGTAGCGGCTGCCAAGAATTACATCACAGGCGCTCTAAAAGCAGGCCTTGACCTAGGCAAGGGCGGCGGCCCACTCGATCACGGCTGGGACAGATAATACAAAGCGGACGAGAAATCGTCCGCTTTTTTGCGTTTGGTGGGAGCGTTTGGCAGTAGCGGACTGGGGGATGCGGACTGGGGGATGCGGACTTGGGGATGCGGACTTGGGGATGCGGACTTGGGGATGCGGACT
>CAYJFK010000101.1:0-5151 GCA_964369475.1 uncultured Oscillospiraceae bacterium
CTGACGGCACTGCTTGAAACAAGCAGTGCCGTTAATTTTAACTATACTTTTATGTAGAGTTGCCACAGGCAATAGCTAAAGTGCAGTAAAAGCACCTGCAACTTAAAAATAGAACAAAAGCTACAAACATAACCTTAAACTGTCACTTTTTCCCTGCCATACATAAGCCCAAAGCAGGCAAACAAAATTGCACTGCTGCCAAGTATTGCATATGTACCGATTAAATCTATTAGAACACTTCCCAAAACCGCACCTATGCAAAAGAAGAAAATTACCGTTGCATAAACAAATGCACTGCGCTTTTTCTCGTTGTCCCCTGTGAATTTATACTCCCCAAAGCTGTATATGGCAGAGCGCATATTGCCGATACACATGGTGGTTGCTATGCTGTTGTCCTCGATCTTCCTAAAGCTCTCGACCTGAAAACCGCAGGCAAGAGAGATAAGACTGTTTGCTATAAGGTTAAACTCGCTCGGAATAAATGCCACTGCAAACAAAATAATAGCCTCTATTAATATGCCAACCTGACGCCAGTGCAGCCCGAATTTGCCGTCACTGCGCCGCCTCATAAATACACCCATCGCAACCCCTGTTGCAAAGGCTGAAATGGGAAAAATATATGTTATTACCTCGCCAAAATTAAACCTCGATAGGTTTACACTAAGCAGTAAAATATTGCCCGTCTGTGCATTTGCAAATACACCGTCTCGGAAAAGGTAGGAGTATGCATCCATCAATCCGCCCGATATTGCAAGAAGTATGCCAAGGCCGAGTCTTTCAGACATTTGCCTGTTCAAAAAAATCTCTCCGTTTCACAGTTATAGTAAGATAAAATTATAACACAAAAAAGACTTCTTTTCCATATAATTTTTAAATTAACATATATGTACTTTTATAAAGTAATATGGTATAATCTTGTATAGTGTAACTTCTAACCAAAAATATTCATTTAAAGGAGATGGTGACATGGCAAAAAAGAAAACTATTAAAGACCTTTTTAAAATGAAAGAACAGGGCGAGAAGGCTGTTTGGGTCGTTATGTACGACGCAATAATGGCAGGATATGCAGAGGAAGTCGGCATGGACATGATTTTGTGCGGCGACTCGATGGGAATGGCGGTCTACGGACAGGGCGGCACCACCTCTGTAACGATGGACATGAGCATTGCTCACTGTCGTGCTGTGCGCAGTGGTGCGCCAAACACATATCTAATAGGCGACATGCCCTTTGGTTCGTATCACGAGAGCGTGGCAGACACGGTGCACAACGCCGTCCGTTTTATTAAAGAGGCCGATGTAGATGCAATTAAGCTCGAAGGCGGCGTAGCTGTTGCCGACAAGATAGAAGCACTTACAAAGTGCGGAATTGTCGTGTTCGGCCATGTAGGGCTAACTCCGCAATCCTCCGCCGCAATGGGTGGATTTAAAGCTCAAGGCAGAACGACAGACAGCGCAAAGGCAGTTATAGAAGATGCAATTGCGGTATACAAGGCAGGCGCAAAGACGGTGCTCTTAGAGGGTGTTCCCGAGGAAGTATGCGAGTTTGTACATAAAATCTTGCCAATACCGGTATACTCGATAGGGGCAGGCGGCATTAACGATGGTCATGTACTGCTTGCTTGTGATCTGCTTGGCATGTACAAGACATTTACTCCCAAGTTTGTAAAAAAATATGCAGACATTGCAAGCGTTGCCACAGAAGCACTTGCAACATTTGTCAAAGAGGTAAAGGACGGCACATTCCCCGAAGAAGTTCACAACTACAAGATCTCGGGCGATAAATCGGAATTTGAAGCACTCTTTAACGAAATGGAAAAAGGTTTTACTTTATAATTATATAAAACGGGTGTCACACCCATAAAAAGGAAAGGGGATAATTATGCCAAACTATGCAAAAAGAATGGACTACATGGGCGAAGTCGCTACCGCTATGAAGGGACTTTTCGAGTCGATAGGAGATCCTAACACAATTACATTCGGAGGTGGCATACCTGCCGCCGACGCTCTACCGATCGAGAAGGTGCAGGAAATTGCAAACGAGCTTTTAGCAAAGGACGGCAGAGGATACGAGATGCTGCAATACGGCAATCCACGTGGTATGCTCTCCCTTCGTGAAGTTGTTGCAAATCAAATGCTAAAGCCAAAGGGCGTAGAGCACGCCGACCCCGATAATGTTCTTATTACTGTCGGCGGAATGGAGGCAATAAGCCTACTTTGTCAGGTCTACTTAGAGCCGGGCGACAAGGTGCTTGTAGAGTCGCCTTCATTTATTCAGACATTCCAAACATTAAAGCTCTTTGAAGCCGAGGTAATAGCATCGGAGTGCGACGAGAACGGATTTGTGCTCGATAAATTAGAGGAGGACATCAAAAAGCACAAGCCAAAGTTTGTCTACTGTATCCCGACATTCCAAAATCCGTCGGGCAACACAACTCCGCTTGAAAACAGAAAGAAACTTGCCGAAATCGCTTCCAAGTATGATGTAATTCTTCTCGAAGACGATCCATACAGCGAAATGCGTTACAGCGGCGAGGAGCTTCCCCCAATTCAGGCATTCGACAAGACGGGCAATGTTGTATATTGCAACACATTCAGCAAGATATTCTCACCCGGCAGCAGAATTGGCTACATCCACGGCTCGAGCGACATTATGAGCAAGATATACGATGTTAAGGTTGCGACAAACTCCCATACATCGATGCTCCCTCAAGCGCTTTGCGCCGAGTTCTTCAAGCGTGGCATGTATCCGGCTCACCTTGCACATATAAGAGAGGTGCACAAAGAGCGCCGTGATGCAATGATGAGCGACCTTAAAGAATTTATGCCCGAAGGTGTCTCTTGGACATTCCCCGACGGCGGCCTTTTCACTTGGGTAAAGGTGCCAGAACACATCAGCACCTCCAAAATGCTCCCCGAAGCGGTAGCGGCAGGTGTTAAGTACCTCCCCGGTATAACATTCTTTGAGGCAGGCCAACCGATACACGACAACTACATGAGAATGAGCTTTAGCGGCTCGACTCCCGACAAGATAAAAGAGGGTGTCAAGATTCTTGCGGATGTTATAAAGAAGCATATTTAATGTAAAGGGGCTGTTCACTGAACAGCCCCTTAAAAATGCTATATTGTCTGCCAAAGTGCGTGGATAAATCCGCCGAATACCTCGTGGCTATCTACAAATCCGTACCTCTTGTAGAAGGGGATAACACCCTCGTTACCGTTTGAGACATATACAAAGAGTGTCTTTGTGTCGTCAAAGCTCTTTAGCCAGTCCATTGCCATATCGGTAAGCGTCTTTCCGACCTTGTACTTTCTGTACTCTTCCTCGACAAAGAGGTTATTGAATGTGCCGATATTTTGCGGTAGCGGCAAATCGTCGGGGAAAAAGCCTATGCCGCCCTCTTGAGCCCATGGCGGGCGACCGGCTCTTGCCGCCTCTGATACTGCATCTATCGTTGCAAAGACATAGCCTACCGTCTTGTCGCCATCCTTGGCAACCGCTGTGAAACTGCGCATTGCCTTTTGGTGGCTTGGCACCATCCTGGTCTCAAAGCTCATACCGTCAAAATTTTCCTTTTGATATGTCGCCTGCTCCTTTTGGAATGCCATTAGCTTATTGCAAAGGTCTTTGCAAACCTCTATATCTTTTTCTAATACTTCATACGTAATGTTCATTCTTTTATCTCCCTATAATATAGTTTTACCACTCAACACCGTCGATGCTCTTGCCGAGGTTTGGCCCGGGTGCAGACACCTTACCGGCCTCCACCTTGACAACAAGTGCGCCCTGGTATGGAATGGGCTTTTCGCCTACAAGCTCCTTGCCAATGTCATACGGCTTGCCCTCTGTAACAAGAGTACCCTTGCCACGAAGTTCAAAAGCTTCATAGCCGCCACCCTCTTTTGCTCCCCATACAGAAATGGAGACAGAGCCGTTCTCGTCGATATTCTCAAGCGTTTCTTTTAGGAATACCGCCGATATCATTACGGTCTCGTCGTCGAGCACCTCTGTGTGATAGCAGGGCACAACATGTGCACCGTTCTTGCCGTAGGTTGCAATGTCCCACACCTTTGTTGCCTTTAGAAAGTCGATGACTTTTGGATTGATTTTCATAACCGTATCCTCCATTTTTATATTTATTTCTTGTCTTACCTTTGCTGAATTAATAATACAACACATCTTTCACGCCTTCAAGTATGCACTTTTTTGTTACCGTAGTTACCTTTTGGAAACTGACTTGATATATACTATTTACTTTGATATAATACCGTTAAATCATTTGCTTTGGGGGGTCATGTATGACAAGACGGGAAATGTGTCCGATAGAGTTCACCATATCGCTTTTAAACGGAAAGTGGAAAGTGACCATTTTAAGAGAGCTCTCTCAAAATCCTGTGCGTTTTGGAGATTTAAAGCGCCTTGTCAAAGGGGTCACACCAAAGGTGCTCACAGAGCAGCTCCGTGAGCTTGAAGAAGACGGTATTGTGGCAAGGGAAATTTTTCCCGAAATTCCTCCAAAGGTAGAATATTCGCTGACCGAAAAGGGGTTTAGCGTTTTTACGCTTTTTAATGCGCTTAGAGATTGGGGACTGAATACAGGGACTGAGGTAGAGGTTATATGCAAAATGTGCGGCAAATGTGTGCCAAAGATTGAGGAGCACAGCAAAAATCTTTAGATATATAGTGCTTTATGCGTGCAGTTGTACGGATTGTCACTTATCGGCAGGCCGCGCCAATTCGCTCTATCGCATCCAAAAATACTAAAATATCAGTGTTTTAAATTTTTTTGTAAAAATTTTTCAAAAAACCCTTTACATGTGTGAAATAATGTGCTATACTATCAAAGTCGCAACAAGGAACATGTTTCCGAGTTGGCTATGTGCGGATGTGGCGGAATTGGCAGACGCGCTAGACTTAGGATCTAGTGTCTTCGACGTGGGGGTTCAAGTCCCTTCATCCGCACCAAACTCACATAATCCGAACCGTATCTTCCAAATTGGAGATGGGTTCGGATTTTGTATTTTACTTAGCGAATTAAATTATGTATAGAAGAAGCCGATGGAATATTACTCCATCGGCTTCTTTGTTATGCAGTTACAGCTTTCTTCACGTTCTGCTCTTGCTTCCATTTTTCATAAGCTTTCATATTATCT
>CAYJFK010000102.1:0-5149 GCA_964369475.1 uncultured Oscillospiraceae bacterium
GGGGGGGGCCCCCCCCGCCCCCCCCTCGCCCGCCCCAAAAGCCCCGAGCAAGACCATTCGGTCTTGCTCGGGGCTTTTAAACTTACACTATATTATCTTCTTACTAAAAAGCTTATAGCGACTCAGTGTAGATAAATACCGCTGTGATGACAGGGCCGTCCGAAGTCATCTCTGTGAGGTAGTCTACAAAGTAGTGGATACCTGTCGATGCATCGCCGATGTTCTCGGAAACCATGATGGAATCTTCAGTCGCAACCGAGATGTCTGTATCACGGTCGATCGTTACACGGCTGCCGTTAACATAGTCAGAACCTCTTAGGTCGCCGTCTGTTACCGAGCTGTCAACAGTGTAGAACACTACGTCGTCAGCAAATACCATTGCGTTGTCGCTTGTGCCAACAGTGTTAACCTTGTCGTCCGCAGGCTCTGCGTTGTAGGTTAGCGAGAAGATGTCACGTAGCGATAGGCCGTTCGATAGCTCTCTTGCCACGATGCCCTGATTCCAAGTTGTCGAGCCGTTGCCTACAAGCGTTGCATTCTTACCAAGCGAACGAACTTCTGTTATCATGCCATTCGAATCGAGATCTACTTCAGCGTAGCCAAGCATTGTGCCAACATAAGCGCCACCGTTGTTCATAGCATCGGAAAGTGTCTTCTTAGCGCCTGTCTCGTCTACCCAGATGGCTGTTGTCTTGCTCATGGACTCTGTCTTATAAGTCTCGATCTTGCCGTTTGCAGCTACCGTTAGAGCGTATACAACCTCGCTCGATGTGTCACCGGGCTCTGCGATAATGCCTGTAACAAGGCCTACCATGTCAGATGCCGAAGAAACAAGTGCCGAAGCCTTTGTTAGAACAAGCTTTTCAATCGTTTTGTCAGAAGCCATAACAGCCTCTACCATGTCGACATTGTCGGACTTTGTGAACTCAGGAAGATCTGCGCTCGACAAAATTTCGACAGAATTGTCATTTTCGTTAATTAGGAATATTGTTGTTGCGCTTGTAACATAACCGATACGAGTGCCTGTCGAGGAAAGTAGCGACTCTTGGCTCTCATCGTATGCTACGTCTACTTCTGTGCCGAGAACTACATCTGTGCCCTCTGCTATGCCGACGATGCCTTCAAGCGAGTTGATGTTGCCGTCGCTGTCAAGACCGTAACGGATAAGATTGTGCTTTACAGCAATGTCGTTGCCGTTAAAGCCTACATCGCCGTAGAATAGGCCTGCATTATCTGCCCAACCCATGTCCTCGTCGAATATGCCTGCTACTACTGTGCCGTCGTCAAGTTCGACATTAAATGTCTTGCTTGTGCCGTCTTCAAGTGTACCTGTTACAGTAAAGGCGCTAAAGCCGCCAAGACCGTCTGCAGATTGCGAAACCTTTGTTACAAGCATGTTAGCTTCTTCCGAAGTGTCGTCTGCTATCTCTGCACGGTAGATGTTACCGTTGGGATCAAGATATAGGTCGTAGGAGTTACCAACCGCAAAGGAAGGAATTCTACCTGCTACCGTAGCCGTTAAGCTGCCGCCAAGCGTTGTGTTAAGGGCAACTGTTGGCGTGTAGTACATTAGCTCGCCGTCGAACCAGAAGTCTTCACCGTCTGTCGATGTTATCGAAGCGCCCTCTATAACATCTGCCTTAACGACGAAGTATACAGTCTGTGTGCTCGAACCAACAACTGCCTCACGAGCGGTTACAAATACCTGATCGTCCTTTTCGATGCCTTCTTCAAGCTCTACAATAACGTTGTCGTTATCGTCTACAATGTCTGTCATGCCTGTTAGCACAGCCGATAGCATAATTCTGCCTGTCGACTCGCTGTAATAGTTGACCTTAGCGGCAACCGGCTCTGTTACATAAACTGCATCTGCATCTTTGTCGCCGTCGTTATCGATAAGGCGGAAAGAAGCTGCCGATAGTGTCTCGAATAGTGCCGCATTAAGAGCTACTGCCGAACCGTCTGCCGTTGCAATACCGTTTGCAAGAGCCGAGTAGTCTATTGTTATTTCACGATCGCCAAGATTAAATGTTACCTCGGTGTTGTTTGTCTCGCTAAGCTTAACATCTGCCGCCGAGAAATTATAAATGTCGCCCGATGTTTGAGCTTGAAGGTTAACAAGTGTATCATCGCTCGTCATACCGTCGTTTTTCTCGTCCTTGTACCAAATTTTAAGCTCAGAGCCTATAAGCTCGTCTACATTGCCTGCATACTCGAATACAAGACCGTTGTCGAGAAGAACTTCACCCTCGTCCGATAGACCTGTCTTACCAAGTGTCATAGAAGATGTCGCTTCAAGTGTTGCTGTGCCGTCTATAATGCCGAATACCTTCTCGGCAGGTGTTGTTGTAACAACAGTTGTGCCGTTTGTGATGTTAAATCTCGGTGCTTCGACAAATAGAGTGTTGCTACCCATCTGGGCAACATCGCCACGCTGTGCGGCACTGTTTGCCGTCATGCCCGATACGTCATCGAAAAGACCGATTGTCTGTGCCTTGTCGATAAAGCCGTAGGGGAATGTCATTGTTGTTGCATCGTAACCAAGTGCTGTAACAAACATCTTAGATGCTTCAGCAAAGGATACGTTACGCTCGGGAGCAAAGTTGCCGTCGGGGTCGCCGACCACTATACCAAGGTTCTTAGCCCAGTTGATATAGCCTGCCGACCAACGCTCGTCGTCGACATCGGGGAAGGGTGATACGCCTTCGAACATTCCCACTTCGTCAGAGCCTGTCATAAGCACATAAAGCACCTTTACAAACTCCTCACGAGTGATGTCTTTCTCTGCGCCGAATGTGCCATCAGGATAACCCTTTAAAGCACCGAGCGATGATAGAAGGCTTATTGCCTCGCTGTACTCGCTTGTAGGTGTTACATCGGTAAATGCCGCACCTGCCATCATACTACCGGCAATCGCTGCCGCCGTGACTATTGAAGTTGCACGTTTAAAAATACTCAATTTAGTTTCCTCCAAAATTGTTTTTTTATTTTGTGTCTCGGGGGGAGGGGGTCTCACCGCCGACCACATGACGAAGTATAACAGACAATAATCGTCGGGTCAATAGGTTTACATAATACGTAATCATTGCGTAAATTGCAGATATTTTTTACATTTTTTCATAAGTTTGGTATACATAATATATCCTTAAAATAAGATCGATTTAAAGCGTGGCATATGCTCGACATTCTGCAAATTTCCTGTTTTAATTTAAGCGGTTTTGTGTTAGAATAAAAGAAAACTCTTTTTAGGTGATATAATGGAAGACATTCGAGACAATCTGATAAAGCTTGCCAAAAGCTCGAGAGAGGTCGTAGGGCTTGTTAAAGGCGCTGATAAACTACCGACCTTTACCTTTGTCTGTGTAGATCGCCGTAAAGAGCAGTTCGAAGGTAACATGCCGACCGCCGCAAAGGAGCTTGGACAACTTTGTGCTATGCGAGTAAGGAAGGATGGCAAAATTTCTCTCCTATACGGGGAACCCCCCAATTTTATAAAGATTAACACAATAGGCGCATCGAACTTTTTGGGCATAAAAGAGGGCGACGAAATCTTGTTCGAGTGGGACATGTCGCTCTCGCTCGCCAAAGTAACAGAGCCAACTGCAAATGTAGCGGCAATGCTAAATAAGTGTGAGTCCGACTTATGGATTATGCAGTATGAAATATGCAAAAACATCGAAATGGGCGATCTGCTTGCAGCGGTCGAAATTTTATCGGCTTTGCGAAATATTTTAAAAAGGCTTGCACTTATCACTGTTAAGGAAACAACAGGAATTGAAAAGGTATCGGCAGAGTGTGACAAAACAAGCCTGTTAAATGCCGTTAGTGCGGCGAGCGAGCTCTATTTTTCAATTCGCTACTCCTATGCCGGCGAAGAATTTATAAGAAACGAAGAAGCAGAGTTTTTAGCTACAAGCGCACTCGAGAGATTGCGTGACGGCTAAAACTTAAGTATTAAGGAACAAAAAAATGAAACTGAAAAACTACAAGCTAACGGTAGAGACAAAAAGAAGGATAACGGCAGGTTCTACACTTGTATCCTTTTTCGGATACCTTCTTGTTGCGTATATAATATATAATCGACCAACACTTGCAAACAGTGTCATAACGCTATATGCTTGGGCGGTCTTTTTGGGCATGGGACTGTCAAAACTTGTCGAGGTCTTTACAAAGGGCGGCGAGGTCGGGATTTTTGCTCTTTTCACAGGATTTATATATCTTGCAATCTCAGCGGCGCTCTACTTCAGAGAGGATTTATTGCAAAACCTCTTTCCGATTGCACTGGGAGTTTATCTGCTGCTAACATCGGCAATACATTTTCTCTCCTACTTTATATCAAGGCGAACGGGGGGGCAGTACGGTATATGGCGGCTATTTCTGGGAACGGTGTCGCTACTGGTCGGCGGAATGCTAATACTTGCGACCGAAGAAAAGCACAACCTATTTATATTCATAACATCGGTCTACTACCTGCTAATGGCACTGACAACGCTGTCGGAATTTTTTAAAGAAATATCGCCCGATACGGCAAAATTTACCGATGCGGTAAAGCGCAAAATAAGAATACCTATGCCTGTCGCACTGTCTGCCTTAATTCCGCTACAAGCCATAAACAAAATAAACGAAAGCCTTCGCCCCTCAGACGATGGGGCGACGAGTGTGCAGAGTAGCGACGACGACGAAGCGCCCGACATGGAGGTATTTGTCCACGTTTCACCAAAAGGCCTTGGTCGGGTAGGGCATGTCGACATATGCTATAAAGACACCGTTATGACATATGGCAGCTACGACAGAGAAACATTTTCGCTAAACGGCCTTGTAAGTAACGGCGTGCTTGCTGTTGTTGAAGGCAAAGAAAAATATCTGAGCTTTTGCATAGAGTACAGCAATAAGTCGATCTTTTCCTTTGGCATTAGACTAACCAAGGAACAAAAGGAAAAAGTAGAGCAGCGTATAGACGAGCTTATGGGCGAGGTCTCTCGCTGGCAGTCGAAGTACGAGCGTGAGGGCGGCGAGCAGGACGATTATGCATCTGTTTTAACAAAAAGAGTAGATGCAAAGCTCTACAAATTTATAAAGGGCGGCTTTAGGGCATATTTTGTCGCCGGCTCAAACTGCGCTGTGCTTGCCGACCGTGTCGTAGGTGTTC
>CAYJFK010000103.1:0-5072 GCA_964369475.1 uncultured Oscillospiraceae bacterium
CGGCTCGGCGCAAGGCGAGGCGAGCGGCGGCTCGGCGCAAGGCGAGGCGAGCGGTGGCTTGGCGCAAGGCGAGGCGAGCGGTAGCTCGGCGCAGGGCGAGGCGAGCGGCGGCTCGGCGCAAGGCGAGGCGAGCGGAGGCTCGGCGCAGGGCGATTGGACGGCATATTCAAGTCAAGGCATTATTGCCGAGGAGCAACAGGTCTTGCCGACCATGGAGCGACCCTTTAGAATTGCAGGTGGGCTCTTTGACACATACTTTATAGCGGAGTTTGAGGACGAGGTTTGGTTTGTCGACAAACATGCCGCACAGGAGCGTATATTCTACGAAAACTTCCTCGAAAATGTCGAGAGCTCGGCGCAACAACTGCTCGTGCCAAGGGTCTGCACCCTCGGTCGCAGATATACCGCCGCCTTGACAGAGGGGGCACAGATCGTGGCGCACTGTGGCATAGAGATCGATCTATTCGGGGAAGATGCCGTTACAATTCGCTCTGTTCCTATGGGCATAAGCGAGGCGGCTTGCGAGAATTTGCTTATAGAGCTTGCCGAACTGCTTTCCGAGGGGCGGCGTGACACAACACCCGAGCTCGTTAAAAAGGCACTTCACAAGGTGGCATGTGTTGCCGCTGTTAAGGGGGGCGACAGGGAGCAGATGGCGGCAGGGGAGGAGCTCGTGCGGCTACTGCTTGAAAACCCGAGTTACAGGAGTTGCCCTCATGGCAGACCCTGTTTAAAGGTGCTCTCCAAAGCGCAGTTTGAAAAGGAGTTTTACCGCACATGACAAAACCAAAGGTTATAGCAATAGGCGGTCCGACAGCGACCGGCAAGACAGGGCTTTCCGTTTTGCTTGCAAAGGAGCTTGGCGGCGAGGTTGTATCTTGCGACTCGATGCAGATATACAAAGGCATGGAGATAGGCACAGCGGCACCGACCTTGGAGGAGCAAGAGGGTATACCGCATCATATGGTAGGGTTTGCCGATCCGACAGTGCCATACTCGGTTGCAGATTATGTCGAGGCGGCACGACCGATAATAGAGGGCATTGTTGCACGTGGCAAGCTTCCCATTGTTGTGGGGGGCACAGGGCTTTATATGGACAGCTTGCTGTCGGGGCGTGAATATTTTGAGCAGGTCGAAAGCGACATACGAGATCAGCTTATGGCGCAAGATGAGATGGCTCTCTGGGAGCGGCTACATGCCCTCGACGAGGTGGCGGCGGCAGGTATTCACCCTCAAAACAAGCGCAGAGTTGTGCGTGCACTCGAGACGGTGCTAATTACGGGGGAGCGCATGTCGGAGCGTTCCAAGCGGCAGTCGGCAGGCATATCGCCCTACGACACAATAAAGATAGTTTTAGACTACGAGGACAGAGAGATTTTAAGAAATCGCTGCAACATGCGTGTTGACCTTATGATGGAGCAGGGACTTGAGGCTGAAGTGCGAAGTTTGCTGCTGCTTGAAGGCATAAGAAACTCTACCGCAATAAAGGCAATCGGCTATAAAGAGTTGCTCGAATACATAGACGGAATGGCAACACTCGAGGAGGCAGTAACAAAGACTAAGTCGGCGACACGCAGGTATGCCAAGCGTCAGCGGACGTGGTTTAAAATGGATAAATCGGCTCTGTGGTTTTTTCGAGAACATTTTGAATTTACAGCAATATTAGACAAAATTCGACAGGATGGCTTGATATAATTTTCCCATAAAATGGAAATATGGGAGGATGACAATGGACAAGCAGTTAAACATTCAAGACGCATTTTTAAATCAAGTAAGGCGAGATAGGAATTTAATCTCGATGTATCTAATGAACGGGGTACGAGTTGGCGGAATTGTTAAGGCATTCGACAGCTATGTGGTCGTGCTGGAGGACAAGGGAGCGCAACAGGTAATTTATAAGCACGCTATATCTACAATTATACCGGCAGTGCCCGTACCACTATTTAAGGCGGACGATGAAGAATAAAAAGAAGAGCGGTTTTTTCGGCAGGATTGGGCTTGCGGTCTTTGCCACTATGGCGGCGGCATACATAGCCTTTTTGGCGGCAAGCGTTGTACAGCCCGATTTTACAACCGAAACGGCACTTTACAAGAGCGTGACAGACGAAATAACGACGCTCGGTTGGTTTTTTAGGGAGGAATCCCTACTTGTCCCCGAGGGGCTTTCGGGGAGCTATGTTTTGTATGAAGTTGATGAAGGCGGCAGAGTTGCGACGGGGGGTCTCGTCGCAACTTTGTATTCCACAAGAGAAGATGCGGCGGCGGCCGCCGAGAGTGTGCGGCTTATCGAGGCCGAGTCGAGGCTTGAAACCATGCTTGCCCGTCCCGTTATCGGCATAGGCGAGGTAGAGGAGATAGACAGCTCTGTATACGAAGAAGTGCGCCTTACAGCAGAGAGCATAGAGAGCGGCAATGTAGCAGATGCGATAGACTCGAAGGAGGAGATCGCCTACCTTTTGGCTCGCCGTCAGCTCGCTACCGATGGCACAGAGCCCGCCGCCCTTTTGCTCGAGGAGACAAGGGCCGAGATTTCGGCTGTGTCGGCAGGTATTTCGCAGGCAGGTAGGGAGATAGAGTCCCAAACAGCCGGCACCTTTACCTCTGTTACAGACGGATACGAAGAAATATTCGACCCGACACTATGCGGCGAGCTCTCGCCCGACGAGCTTAGAGCACTTGCAAGCACTGCACCAAGCAGTACGAGCGGCGCTCTTGGGAGGGTGGCGAGTAGCTACGAATGGCGATTTGTTTGCATTGTGCCAAAAGAGCAGGCCGACACGCTTACAGAGGGGCGGAGCTACGAGCTTCGCTTTGGCGGCGCACCCTCCGACCCTGTGAGCGCTACACTTGAAGATATATACACCTCGCCCGAGGACGAATATGTGCTTACATTTTTGTCGAGCGTGGCGACAGACATAACGCTTACCGAGCGGCAACAATCGGTTACAATAACGAGGCGCACCTACGACGGGCTTTCGATAAACAACCAGTCGAGACGAGTGGTAGACGGGGTTACGGGGGTCTATGTCTTTAACGGAATGGAGATGGACTTTAAGCCGATAGAGGTAGTCTACACGACAGATACCTTTACGATAGTAGAATGGTCGGCAAATTCTTCGGGGGCGTTAAAGTTATACGATGAAGTCGTGGTAAACGGCAAGGATCTATACGACGGCAAGGTTGTAAATTGATAGCCGAGCAGTCGTGTGGTGTGGTCGTGTAGTGGCAAGAGGGCACGGCCGCCCGTGGCGGCGTGCGGTGGTGCAAGAGGGCACGGCCGCCTGCGGCGGCGTGCGGTGGTGCGTGAGGGCACGGCCGCCTGTGGCGGCGTGTGGCGGTGCGTGAAGGCACGGCCGCCCGTGGCGGCGTGTGGTGGTGCGTGAGGGCACGGCCGCCTGCGGCGGCGTGCGGTGGTGCGGCCATGCGACAGCGTGGTAGTACAGTATCACAGCGGTGCGGCCATGCGGCATTTTAAAAGGCAGATTACATCAAATGTACATATTGATTTGATATAGATATAACCTATATATATAAAAGAAGGGTGAATGATTGTGGGAATAGTTGACAATGTAGCACTGCTTAGGGAAAATGTTGCGAGGGCTTGCGCTCTTTGTGGCAGAGATCCGTCGAGCGTAACTGTTGTTGGGGTTAGCAAGACATTTGGGGTCGAGGCGATAAACGAGGCAGTAAAGGCAGGCATTACCGACATTGGTGAGAACTTTGTTCAGGAGTTTGTAACAAAGGTCGAGGACATCGACAAGGCGGCAAATTTGCACTTTATCGGGGCGCTTCAGACAAACAAGGTTAAAAATGTTATAGGCCATGTTAAAACGGTGCAGTCGGTCGACAGGATGTCGCTCGCTGACGAGATCTCCAAAAAGGCAAAGGGGCTTGGCATAAGTCAAGATGTGCTAATTCAGATAAATGCAGGCGGCGAGGCTTCCAAGGGGGGCGTTTCCTTTGAGGAGGCGGCAGAGCTTGTCTGCGCAGTTGCGGAAAAAGAGGGAATAATTGTTAAGGGATTTATGACAATTCCCCCTTTTGACGAGGATATTTCAAAAACTTGTGTTTATTTTGAAAAAATGTATAACTTATTCCTTGACATAAAGGCAAAAACAACGGATAATAAAAACATTGACATGCAAACTCTTTCTATGGGCATGTCGGGCGACTATACAGAGGCCATAAAATGCGGCTCCACCATGGTGAGGGTCGGCACTGCCATATTCGGACATAGAAACTATAATAAATAAAGAAGTTACATACTTCGAGTAAATGGAGGTAGCAATGGGAATTTTTGATAAGTTTAAGGATTTTATCGGGACGGACGAGGACGAAGACGAGGACGACGATTTTTTCCCAACAGAGCGAGATGGCAAGGAGGACATTACTCCCGAGCCAAAAGAGGATAAAAAACTCTCTATTGTAGAGGGCAAAAAGTCGGGGGGTAAGGTCGTTAACATTCACACAACAGCACAGCTTCAAGTTATACTTGTAAAGCCCGAGCGTTTTGACGATGCGGTGAGCATTGCCGATCATCTTCTTGACAAGCGCACAGTCGTTCTTAATTTGGAGCAGACAAACAAGGACGTTAGCCGCAGGCTTGTGGACTTTTTGTCGGGCGTTGCCTATGCAGGCGGCGGACAGATTAAAAAGGTTGCCAACAGCACATTTATAATAACCCCATACAATGTTAATATTATGGGAGATCTTCTCGACGATCTCGAGTCCTCGGGGGTATTCTTTTCATGATCCCAAGACTGTTAATAGCTATATCGTGGTTTATTTCGCTTATACAGGTAGTTTTAGTTGTAAGGGCGATCGGCTCGTGGTTTCAGGGCATTGCCTTTATCGAGCCATTTTACAAAATGGCATGTGCGGCAACAGAGCCAATCGTTGCACCGATAAGAAATGCAATAAACAAAAACGCATCATTTGCAAGTGCGCCGGTAGACATGTCGGTGCTTTTTGCCTATCTTGCGCTTGAGCTTTTAAGGATACTGCTATTTTAATAGACAAGCCTTTAAGCGGTCTTTGCCGCCAAGCATTGCGGCATATATAAGAGCTTTTAA
>CAYJFK010000104.1:0-5072 GCA_964369475.1 uncultured Oscillospiraceae bacterium
GGGTTATACTATGGTTTCTACCGAGTTCTTTATCCTTGCTATGGGTTACAATATCAACAAATACCATAATAAGTTACAGCAAAATCGCACTGGTTCTCTGCTACACGAAAAAGTTGTAGCTTAATTCCCATGAAATTTTATAAAGTTTTCCACAAATGGGTATATCCCTTGCTTTGTTTTACTCAATTTTCAGATTTAAGCTATAGTTTTCCACAGCTTATGCCTTTTTTTACCACTATTTCAATCAATATGGGGGCTGTGACGATTTTTCATTTCGTCACAGCCCCTTCTATCGGCCTTTAGATACTCCTCCCAGCTCAGTTTGGAGAAAAAGTGTTTTCTCCAAACTGAAAAATCAGCTTTAGCTGATTTTAACGCCCACGGGGCGGGAATTTAACGCCAGAGGGCACCCTAATGGTGCCCCCTCGCCGTTCCCCCTCCTTCCGAAGGGGCTTGATTTTAGGTTTTTCTCCAGTCTTAGGGCAGTGACAAAGTTTTCTTTGTCACTGCCTTTTTAGTTATTTCTTTTGACAAAATTCAATTTTGTCTTCACATGCACCTTTTATAAAGAAGTAGTAAACACCGTTGTCGAACATATAGTCGATAAATCCGATTTCGGTTGTTGTTATTCCAAGCTTAGAAAAATGCTCGTAGTCTGCATTAATATCGTTCGAGCAGTAGGCGATGTGATCAAATGTTGTCTTTGCGTTTGATGGCCTTTCGATTAGCTCGTATGATGTACTTCCATCCGATATAAAGACAAACTCCATGCCGCCTTTGAAACGTCCTGTCTCTTTAAATCCCATGACTTCCGTGTAGAATTTAACTGCCTCCTCTAAATTTGGCACACTTAGACTGATGTGATCGAGTGGTCTGTTGTAGTAATTCATATTTCCTCCGTTTTTTGGAGTTTCACCCCTGTATGGGGCGCTCCACCGCTATATTTATGGGTATACCATTTCCATTTCGCCCGACGATGTGCTGATTTTGTAGACCTCGTAGTCGGGAATTAGCCTCTGCGATGTCGGCCATGCTACGTGTATTGTGTCGTTAGTTATTCCCTGCACGATGGGCGAACCGTAGGCTTGGAGGTAGTTTTCAGGTGTCGCTGTTAAAAGCCTTGTCGCCTTGTTTGCCGTGTTTAGCTCGTACACTTCATATCCTGACTGGAGATAGGCTATATTGCCTCTAATGCCTATTAGCACCGAATCAGAAAGCAGGGGCTCAAATCCGTCTTTAGTAATTATTCCCATATCACCTGTGCTGCCTGACGATGCAAATACATGTTGCCATGTCGTTACAAAAAGACCGTCCTCGGTCACGGCAAAAACTTCAGGCCAGCCTAATCCGTTTTCAAGCTTATAATGTTCTGTAAGCACTCCATCTTGCGCTGACATTGTGTATACCGTCGTTATATAGACATTTTCAACAAGACTTCTTGCGGAAATCCATGATGTGTCCTCGTCTTCGTAAAAGACCCTTTGTTCTATCCATCCTTCGGCAAGGGCTGAATATATATCTTCTCTAACTTCCGGCTCATATCGTGTGGGGGTCTGTGGTGGTTCCACTTCAAGAGGGCCGCTTGTGAAGGGCGAGTTGTACCAGAGCTCCTCCCCTTGACGAACTGCGCATAGCAGCTGTGTTCCGTCGTCGTCGACCCCGACAAAGACAGAGAGCGTTGCAGATATATCGTGTATTATACCGTCCTCTGCCGGCACTCCCCATGCCACACTCCCCTCTTGAGGGGTAATATCAAATACCGTTTGCATGGTAAAGTATGCTTCGCCCTGTTCGGTTATCGAAACAGAATCTACCGTATACTGCTCTATTCCAAGTTGACCACCCGAGTAGAGCAGACGGGTTGCAAGTAGTGACGGGTAAGAGAGGGCAGCTCCGTCTACCCCTACTTCATCGGCAACTTCGAGGACCGGTGCTACTGCGTAAGCAGGTGTTGGATAGTTTGACGCAGCGAGCTTTGTGCCGACCGTTTGCACCGTTACAAGCGTGAAGAGCGGCGAGTCGCCAAAGAGGGAATCTGCCGTTTCTCTTGGAATTGAATATGCTGTGCCGGTTGCCACATTTGCAATTCGTGCACCCTCGCCTTGACGTTGGAGCAAAACAAGTGTAGCGCCCGACAGCGCCGCTTGCTCGCTTTGAGAGAGCACAGGACTTGTCTCGGAGGGGAGCGGCATTAGAAGATCGTATCCCTCTGCCGTTTTACCGTACCAACCGGGGCGATCTCCATAGGGCGCAGGAAAAAGTGCTTCGTATAGGAATGGAACGAGCACCTCTCCCGTAAAGGAGATCGCACCGTAAAGCCCCTCGCTCATCACGACAAAGCCAATATCTCCGTATAGCAAGATATACTGGTCTATCGTCCCCGAAATTACGCCTTGACTGCTACCGTTTGGATAGACAAATGTTCCCACATCCATAAATCCGCCTATGTTGTCGAGTGGCTGATATAGTATAACGCCGCTTTTATTTGCTATGGCGTACATACCTGTATCAAGGCGAAGTTTAATAAATCCTGTATCTTCAATCTCGGAAATATCTGTAAAAATCGGATCGAATATGCTCTCGCCGTCCTTGCCAAGCCAGCCTAAAAATCCTTGTTCGGTCTCTTGCAAGTAGTAGTCGCCCTCGTCTCTAAGCCATCCCTCATATGGGCCGTAAAGAGACTCGCCTTCCCTGTCTATTATGTGAGTCCCGTTTAGTGTCCATACAGGGAATTCGCTTTTAAAATAGACCCTGTCGTATGCCTTGTCCCCAGTGAATATAAGAGAGCCTCCAAAGTCGCTTGCAAGCTCTGCTGCCACTTCAAGAGCGGTGTCGTAGTTTACTACTGTAACAGCACCCTCTGTAATTGTCACTCCGACCAAAAAGCCGTATGGTATGCCGTCTGACGGTATATACCAAGCCCCCTCATGAATAACAGGTACTTCGCTTAGCTTTCCGCCGCCGTAAATGCCATCTCTGTAATATATCGTCTCAATGCCGTCCGCTGTAACTTTAAGCTCGGTGTTGCTACTTTCGACAGTTGCATCTTCCAGTAGCGTATCCAACCCATCTGACGAGATGAGCCATGAATCTCCCGTGTAGTAAAGCATATCGTCAATACCGCCGAGCTCCTCACCAAAAAGAGTAACGCTTGCCGAATATGTCCCCCTGTCTAGCGGGGTATCGTCGCAAGATATAAGAAAAACCGCAAGTAAAGCCATGCATATAATTAGTAAGCCTTGCCTTTTAATATACCCCACCTCCAATATTTCAATCGTCTAATTCAGCTGGCGCTGATTTTGTCGCCCACGGGGCGGGAATTTAACGCCAGGGGACACCCTAATGGTGCCCCCTCGCCGCTCCCCCACCTTCCGAAGGGGCTTGATTTTGGGTTTTTCCCCAGTCTGTTAATTATACCATATATGAGATAAATTGTCCATTAATAAAATGGGCTGTCGCTAGCGGTTAACCACTGCGACAGCCCATTTTATATAATGATAAGCCTGCCTTACCTTACTTTATCCTACCGATTCGCCTAAAACTACATTTAGGTCGATCTCCTGACCGTTTCTGTATACCGTTATAACAACTGTCTCACCGGGGGAGAAGTTTGTCTTTGCATCTTCTAAATCGAGCGATGTCTGCACGGTCTCGCCGCCAAAGGCAACTATAATATCGCCCGCAAGCATTCCGCCAAGACCTGCACCCGATTCAGGTTGCACAAATGATACAAGGATGCCTTGAGGGACGGAGTAAAATCTTGATTCTGCCGCCGAGATGTCCTGTACCGAAATACCTATCGACGGTCTACCCGTTACATATCCGTCATTAATCAGATCTTCCGCTATCGGCAGAGCAAGGTTTGTTGGGATGGCAAAGCCAAGCCCCTCTATATCGGTCGTGGCGATCTTTACGGTGTTAATGCCTATAACTTCGCCATTGCCGTTTACAAGTGCGCCGCCCGAGTTACCGGGGTTTATAGCTGCGTCTGTTTGAATTAGCTCCATTGTACGCCCCTCTACCTCTACCGAACGGCTGGTCGAGGAGATAATGCCCTGTGTTGTAGACCCTGCAAACTCTAAGTCTATCGGGCTACCGATTGCAACGGCAATTTCGCCCGTTACAAGCTTATCAGAGTCTCCAAACTCGGCTGGAGTTAGCCCCGTCGCATCTATTTGAAGTACGGCAAGGTCTGTCGGCGCATCTGCACCTAGGACGGTCGCCTCGTACTCTGTGCCATCGGCAAGGCGTACTGTTATACTGCTGCCACCTTCTATAACATGGTTATTGGTAAGAATTTTACCATCTTCCGTCATAATAACTCCCGAGCCGAGAGAATTTCCAAAATACTCGCTGCTTATGACGGTAACAACAGAAGGCGCCGCCTTTTCGACTATTTCAGGCACCGTTAGCTCGTTTCCGTATGAAACGGGTTCGAATATAATCTGCCCTGTCTGTCCACCGCTCGCATTACCGCCTGTGTATGCTACATATCCTGCAACAGAGCCAACCGAAATCATAGCGGCGGCCGCCATGTTTGCCATAAATCTCATAAATGGCGTATAGCCTTTTCTCTCTTTTTTCTCTTTTTTCTCTTTTTTCTCTTTTTTCTCATTCTTCTCGTTGTTGATAGGTGCTTCTATCTTCACCTCTTGATCTGTTTCGACATTATTACTAAAGTAACCTGTGACATCAATTTCGTTCTCATAAAATTCTAAATCGTCTTTTCCGTAAAACATATTGTCAGCTCCTTTCATGTCTCTAATTTACACCCCCATTGTGTACAGGTGGTGAAGGTGTAGTGAAAAAGCCGTTAACATGCAAATTTTTTGAAAAATATTAACATTTCATTCAATATTATATAATAACTCTATGACTGCAATACCGCTACCCTAGGGTGATAGATGTAATCCGAACCCGCCCCTGACAGCGTGTGTCTCCACCATTCTTCGTTATACTCCTCGGCAAGGCCACAAGCATTGCGCTCGTCGTATGCCTCGACTGGCGAAGACACACACTGTCAGGGGTCGCAAAGCGATTTTTGAAGCCACAGGGCGTTTTGTGGCGAGGCA
>CAYJFK010000105.1:0-3629 GCA_964369475.1 uncultured Oscillospiraceae bacterium
AAGGCCGCCCAACGGGCGGCCTTGTTCTTTATTAACCAAATTGCCAAGGGATATAAATTTCTTTATTTCTCGTTCTTGCTCGCTTTGCGTGCCTTAATTTCAAGGCAGGCGAGAACTGCAAGTAGGCTACCCGATAGCATTGTTGCAAAGGAGAATAGAGCAAGATTGCTGTCATCACCTGTGTCAGGTGCTTCTGCAAGCGGTATTTCCTCAGGTAGAATGATAATCTCCTCTTCCTCGGGAAGGGTTGCAAGAGGAACTTCTACTGTGGGGATATCCACTTCAGGAAGTTCACCCTGTGGAACTTCGGGATCGGGGATTTCTGTTGTAGGCTCTTCGGGCTCGTTTGGCTCGTCTGGGTCACGTGGGATACGACCACCATCGCCGCTACCTTCGCCGCCGCCTGTTAGAATGTCGTTTGTTGCGTCAAACTTCATCTCGGCTTGCTCGGTTAGCTCGTAGCTAAGTGTAAACTCAGCACCCTCAAGAGCTGCGCCTGTAAAGTCGTAGACCACTAAGGAATCGATGTCGTAACCTGTAACGGTTCTAACCTCTATAATGCGGTACTTGCCTTCGGGAAGCTTTTCAAATGTAGCCTCACCATCGCTATTTGTTGTAGCGGTAACAAGAGCACCGTCTACCATATAGTCCACAAAGGAAGTTATACCGGTATCTGCATCTGTAACTTCTTTTAGAAGTTTAAACTCTACACCCTCAAGAGGGATTTGGTTGCCACTTCCGTAAGAATCCTCTGTGTACTTTGTAATGGTAACCTTGTCTTTTTCGCCTGTGATGTGAGCACCGACATTACTTACTATGATGCCCGATACCAAAGCCGATTCTTCTTTTGTAAAGCTTACAAGGTCAACAACATTCGAGTATTCCTCTTCGCTTGGAGCTGCATATACCTTTAGTGTGAATGTGTAGCCAAGTGCCTGACCCTTAGCATCGCTCTCGAAGCCGAAGGACTTGAGGAATGCATCGATCTCGCCACTGTTTAGTCCTTTGTCCTTTAGGTAATCAGATAGACCTGCGTCTGATGTTATTGCACCGTCTTCATCTGTTGCTACGGGAAGTCCATTGCTACCAAATGTGCCAAGGTTTACAATTAGGTTCTTGTTGTCGCTACTGAAAGCGATAACAGGCTTTTGTGTGCCGCCAATTACCATGCTTTCGATGCGAGACTTAAACTCTGCGTATGTCTCGTCTGCCGACTGGTGGATAACTTCGAAGTAGTTAATTAGATCGACAGTTGTGCCGCTGCGATAGATGTTAGTGCCCGTAGCGTCTGTTGGGTAGTATTCTTCGTAACCGACAGTGAAAGCCGATGTGTCAAAATACTGGCCCTCGCTTAGCTCGTCGTACAAAACAACATTCTGATATGTCGACTCTGCAACGTCGTTATGCTTTGCAGCTGCAAGTACAAGGTCGTATCCGACATCGATTGTGTATTCGATAACGCCGTATCTCGATGTCTCAAAAGCAGTGCCGTCGCCGTCGGGATCAAAATCTTCCGAATCCTTGCCCTCGGCAGTCTTGCTTAGAGCGTCACCCTTGTCGGCAGTCTTGCTGTTCGTAGCTTTTAGCATGTAGACTCCGCCTGCCTCTACGACAATGCGGTACTTGTTAAGCTCGAATGCATCTTGTGTTAGGGAATCAGGTACAGGGTTTTCTTCATCTAAGTCGATGAATGCCAAGCTGTTAACATCATATCCGCTCTTTGCAGCAGTCTCCACGATCTCGTAGATGCCAACAGGAAGATTTACAAATGTAGCATTTAGCCACTCTGTTGTTGTGCGTGTCATAACTGTAAAGCTTGTGTCTACCGAGCCATCTTCAAATATCTTTGTTAGAGTAAATGTCGAAGGTAGCTTAGTTCCTGTGCTCTGCGAATCAACTTTGTTTATCGAGATGTAACCGTTTTCTGTTTTTGTGTTGTAAGCATTAAGCTCAACAGTGCCTTCGTTTGTCACTGTTACAAGATAACCAACGCCCTCGACCTTTTCAAGAACGCCTTCTATCTCCTCAATAACAAGGCTGTGCCTGTCATATCCAGGAGCGGCTGTGTGCTCCTCGATAAGGTAAGTGCCGGGGATTACATTGGAGAAGGAAAGAATCTTTGTTGTTGTATTGAAGGATGCTGTGCGGTAGTATTCATAATTTCCATCTTCGTTTAGTCTTTTCAAATTGATAGTTGTGTGCCCTTCGATTAGATCTCCTGTCTCCCGATCATACTTGTTTATAACTATATGACCTTTTCCAAGTAGATCGTTTGTAGCGCTAATGACAAAATCGTCGTTCTCTGCGAAAACAATGTAGTATACGCCATCTTCAAGTGTTAGCGTAAATCCAAGGCTTGGGTTGTTTAATAGATCTTCCGCAAAAGCAAGTGTATTCTTGTCGTATCCGCCTTCAGGTGCTAATACTTCTCTTATCTCGTACTTTACGCCTGTTTCAAGACCGTTGAAGTAATATAAGCTCGAGTACTTAATGCGCTCTGCCTTTACAGTTTCAACACCGTCTACAAATAGTGAAAATTCGCCCGATGTCCAACCGATAGAACTTCCTGTGTTAACGTCTTTCTTGCCAAGCATAAATCTAACAGCCGAACGCTCGTTTGTTGCGTCAAGCTCTATAACTTTGCCGTTTTCTTCTTCTGTAACATCAATAGTAATAGTATATACGCCCTTTTCGCCTTCTACTATTGTAATGCCTGTAACTGCCTCGTCTGCAAGTGCAAGAACTAGCGACTCAACATCGTAGTTGCCATAATGACCGACCGTCTCTGTTAGCTCATATGTGCCGTTAGGGATGTGATCGAATATTACTGTTTTATTTGCAACATAGCTTGTAAATGTGTAAAGATTATTCTTAATTTGGAACTCTGTACCTGCCGAGATCTCTTTTGTTGGATCTGTGGCATCTGTTTTGCCTATAACAATCTTAACACCGTCAAGCTCGCTTGGAGGTGTCTGACCATACTTAAATGTTACTTCAAGCGATCCGATGTTGATTATTTCTTCTTCGTTCTCGCTGTCGAACTGGCCGACTTCGCCCTCGATATAGAAGCCGCCGCTACGACCGTGGTATTGCGTGATATTGTCGTGTGCAACAAAGTGAATGTAGTTGCCGGCCGCTGTCGAGATTATTGCCCAGTGGCCTAAAAGCTCTGTTTGTTCGCTTGGGTTCATGTATAGAGGCATGTAATCCTCTGCTGTCTCAGACTCTGCTGTTAGATAATGATCTTCGCCAAGGAACTGCATGATAGGGCCTGATAGATCAATTCTAAAAAAGTCTCCGCCGTTAATAACGACATTGTTTTGGCCTGTTGTAGCATCGGTATCGTCGTCATTTACATACCATTCAATAACAAAGTTGACTTTGTCGCCCACAACAAGGTCAATCTCATCGCCGCTCTCGATATCCTCGTAGCCCGAAACTCTTATAGTTGCATCAATTGTAATAAGATCTTCGATGTCAACAGGAAGTTCGTTTGCAGGCATAACATTCAATAGTGGCTGTGGAACGATAACAGGAAGAAGCTCTTCTTCGGTAGTATCGTTCTCATCCGCAGGATCGTTCTCATCCGCAGGATCGTTCTCGTCCGCAGGATCGTTCTCATCCGCAGG
>CAYJFK010000105.1:3729-4968 GCA_964369475.1 uncultured Oscillospiraceae bacterium
TCGTTCTCGTCCGCAGGATCGTTCTCGTCCGCAGGATCGTTCTCGTCCGCAGGATCGTTCTCATCTGCAGGGTCGTTCTCGTCTGCAGGGTCGTTCTCGCCCGATGGTTGCTGATTGTCAGCAGGCTCGTCGCCTGTGCCACCGCTTACATCTACTATTGGCGGGATTAGTTCGCTTGCATTGCTAGCCATGGACGGTGTGATCATGGAAAAGACCATAACAGCCACAAGCATGAGTGCAACAAGGTTCCTAAACTTCATTATTCTTTCCTCCACAAATTAATTGCAAATCACTCAAAAATTTACTTTCTGCGTTTCCTTAGAATAAAAGCAAAAACATATATACCCAAAAAGCATAAAATCAGAATGATTCATCGTTATCTTCCTGAAGTAGTATAACAGCGCTCAGTTATATATTAGTTATATTTGCACATGTTTTTAGAAATAAATATAATTATATAACAAAAATGAAACTTTTCTCTTGAAATATACCTCAAGATCGCATTGAAATGGGAAAATTTGCAATGCGACACCAATTGTAACATAGAAATAAGTATATTGCGTGACCAAGGTATAAACGGCATTTTCCTTGTATGGTTTTTTGAATATTTAACGGAGTTAAGGCTGAACACAAACAAAGACTCGCTTTGAACTCAAGTCTTACTGAGTACAAAAGCGAGCCTTTTATTAGCGAAAAATGCCAATCTTTCTAACACATCAGGTCGTGTGGAGATAGGCGCAGAGCCAATAATAGCGCACTGCGACAAAGGGTGGGAGAAGTTCACTATTATATCAACGGTCAGCTTGTCAAAGCATATGGAGAAAATCCTACGCACAACGGCGGCGCACTGCTCGTCTATTACAATGGTATTTCTATCGCTCGCCGATTTAACATAACCGTATGGCGCAAGCCACCCCCTAAAGTCGCCGTTTTTCTTCTTGACCTCAAACAAACTACAAATTTTCCTTGAAATGTCCTTGGCATATACATCGTGAAACACAGATATAAGCGCCACTTAGAACGGCATACGCCATAAGGGGCTATACGCTCTTGCTTATTCTAAGATGTTGTTTTAATCTGTCGCTTAGGCTTATGCCGCCCTCTGCAAAGACCGACTCGATTATCATGTCGTCACACCTGCAAATGTTTGGCGTTTAAAAAATTAAGCATAAATGCAGTATATATTGCATATTGTAAACGATTGACGTTTTTTTGCGTATATGATATAATTATTTGGTT
>CAYJFK010000106.1:0-4087 GCA_964369475.1 uncultured Oscillospiraceae bacterium
CCCCCTCGCCGCTCCCCCTCCTTCCGAAGGGGCTTGAGTTTTTCTCCAGTCTGAACAGTGGTCTATACATTAGTATATACCACTGTTTTTCATTATGACTAAAGTTATTATCTTCCTTTAAAGTGCTGACCTTGCTTTGGTGTATTTTTTTATAAATGCTAAATGCGTAATATCAGCTTTAACAGTGTAACATTCTTTGTATTTGCACAATAAAGCAAAGCTAATATAATTGTCACGTTTGTTACTCTTAAAACCAACTTAACCTATTTGGGTATATTTTAATAAATAGTTTCAAAAAAGCCTTGACAAGTGTATCTACATCTGCTAAAATCAATGGAAGGTTAACGATGATATCGTTTTCTACGACATTTCGCATATAGTAACACAAAAGAGGGAAACAATGCCAATAGAACACTATTTAATGGAACTTAATCCAATCATAGGCGGTATGATTAAAAGGACTGTAGATTATATCACCGCCAATCATCCTACTGCTGAGTATAGCGATTACTATTCAGCTAAATCTGCTATTCCAACTTTCAGAAAGGGCAGTCAGTATGTCGCATTTGCATGTCGAAAGCACTACATTTCTATTTATCTAAGTTCGGCAGATGCGATTAGTTTAGTATCGAGTTTAGCTCCTTACGGTAAGCCTCAAAAGAGGTGCGTAAGTTTTAGCTATAAGAAGGAACTGCCATTTGATGCTATATGCAAGGGCATCGATATTTGCTTTGAAGAAAAGTACGAGCCGCCTTTTACCCTTCGTTTTTTTAAAAAGGCTGATGGTCTAAAGCTACTTAAGCTATTTCGTGATACCGTTCATACGGTCAATGCTAAGGACTACAACAAGGATCAGCTAAATGCATGGATCGGTGGGGTTAAGCAAGATGTTTGGACAGATTCACTGCTCGAGAACACCACAATTATTGCAGAGGCAAACAAAATTCCTATCGGATTTGCAGATATGGACGAGGCAGGTTATCTCGAGAGGATATACATTGCCAAGACTCATATTAATATGGGTGTAGGCAGAGCTCTTATTAGCGAGCTCGAGCGCCTTGCGGCGATGCAAGGAACAACTACATTTACGACACACGCTTCTATAACTGCTCGCCCATTTTTCGAGAGCATGGGTTATAAAGTTGTTAGGGAAAACATAGTACAGCGTGGTGATGTAGCGCTTACCAATTATTTAATGGAAAAAAGCGTGTAGCAAAACTCTTTAATAACGAGAAAATTAAAGCACTTTATTTAAAAAAGCGGTCGCCATATGGCGGCCGCTTTTATTGTTTTGTCAAGTGCAAACTTGCCACTTTGTTACTGTCTTCTATTTAAGAAAATTCTTGCTGTTTCTCGCCATTGCAAGATCGGCAAAGTTTATCTTGTCGTCGCCATTTATGTCGAGGTGCTCGTTTTCCTGTGTTACCGCCATGTTGTAACTATCGCCTGCAATAGCTACCAAATCCTCTACACCTACAATAAAATCACCCGTGGCATCTCCTGAAATCGGCTCACTCGTAAGGGTAGGCATACCGCCACCAATCCAGCGATAGGCCTTCTCGGTAGCAGAAGTGACCGTTTTGTTATAGATCGCAGCTCCTGCATTTAGTGCGATGTGGAGATTTGTTGAAGGGATTTCTGGGGTCGCGTCTACATATTCGTCAATCGTTATAGCGAAGTCTGCCGAGGAAAAGGAGCCGACATTTGTCACGAAGTTACCAAAGTAATTGCTCTCTACCGCTGTTTCGGCACCTTTGCCTGTCATATAGTAACAGTTCTCCACAACTCCATAGACTTCTTTTAGTTCACTTGGAGTGATATTTACATATCCAGATCTGTTTATCGCCACCACTCCACCTATTAGCCCATCTACTGCAAGGCTAATCGATCCGGTGTTGTAGCAGTTTATTATCTTACCGCCACCGTTAAAGGCTGCAATGCCGCCTGCACTATTGAAACTGTCCTCATTTGTACTTGTTGTTCTAAGCGTGCCTGTGTTATAGCAGTTTACTATGTTTGTCGTTCCGTTAGAGACCACTATACCTGCAACACGCCCGCTTAATCCACTATTAGTAACCACGCCGATGTTGTGGCAGTTTATTACTATTCCACCGGTGAAGGTACTTCCGGTAACACCGGCCGATGCAGAGTTCTCGCCCTCAGCTAAAACCGTACCTTCGTTATAGCAGTCTATCACCTTCCCATCTGTACTAACGCTCCCTGCTACTCCACCTGCATATCCTTGTTTTTTGGACGCTGTAACATCTCCTTTATTGTAACACCCTTTAACCGTTCCTGTTGAAATATTCCCGACCACTCCGCCGACATCACTACTCTCTCCCGTCGCCGTGACATTTCCTGTATTAAAGCAATCAGTTACATCAAACTTACTGTTACCAACAACTCCACCTACAAAGCTACTGCCTACAACTGTCCCACTATTCGAGCAGCCTATTACCTCGGTAGAAGCAGGGTCGGTATCATTATCGTAACTACTACCAATTACACCCCCAATGCCGGCCACACCGGTTACATTCGAACTATTCGTGCAGTTTTCAACACTTCCAAAACCTGTATTATAGCCAATTATTCCGCCAATATTGCTTTGTCCGTCATAAATATCATCAAAGGAGACATTGCCTATAATACTTCCCCCGCTTTTGGTGCAACTCAAAACAGTTCCCTCATTGCGACCTACTATGCCGCCTAACTGACTGCCGCCTGTAATCGCTCCTCTACTTGTGCAGTCCTCTACTTTACCTTCATTAACACCTGCAATACCGCCGACATAATTTCTGCCCACAACATTGCCCGTGCTTTCGCAGAAGACCACATCACCTTTGCTAAAGCCCACTATTCCACCTGTACCTTGGTCTACATAAATATTTACTCCGCCATCGATATTGCCTTTGTTAGTACAGCCAAAAATCGTGCCGCCCTCAATTTTCCCTGCAATACCGCCAACTGCCGTTTGATTGCTACTACATGTAATATCCCCATTGTTAGTGCATTTTTCGATATTAGCCCTATCCTCGACATAACCGACGATACCACCAATATGAGAACGTGTGCTCGAAGAAGAAACCGTAACATTATTCGTGCAGCCACTTATGGTCGCTCTGCTGCCCGAACCACTTTCGACAAGCCCAACTATGCCACCTGCATTCTTATCAATATTGATTACCGCAGTTGTTGTTGAAATGTCAAGTGTGCCGCTAACTGTAAGATTTTTTATAGTACCGCCAAGCAGGTAACCAAAGAGTCCATGATTATATTCAGTTGCCGTTTTTATATAAAGCCCCGAAATGCTATGGCCACCACCATCAAATGTTCCTTTAAATGGATTTATTTGCCCGATCGGCGTCCAAGGGTTTTTGCTCGCAGAGCCTGCAAGGTTAATATCCTCAGCCAATGTAATGGTATCTCCGTAAAAATCGTCTGTTCCTGCGTTAACAAGCCTTGCAAGGCCTGCAAGCTGTTCAGCTGTTCTAATGGTAAACTCGCTATCGGTACTATTGTGCCACAAAATATCTGTGCCACCGTCCCAAATATCGGCAGCTGCCTGTGATGAAAGGGGTAGCATTGTCATTATGCATATGGTAATAATAAGCGATATAATCTGACGTTTCATAATGCCTCCAATAGTTATTTAGTGTGTTCTATCAATATTCATAATTATAACACAAAAGCATAATGCAATCAACATTAGTATTCATTAAAAATGCTGTAATAGTGAAACAGAATTTTTAATTTTACGTAGATATGCTTTGAGACTATACAAAAAAACCGAGCACCTCTCGCTTGAGAGATGCTCGGTTTTTGGAGCTGTTGAGCAGATTCGAACTGCCGACCTCTTCCTTACCAAGGAAGTGCTCTGCCTACTGAGCTACAACAGCATGAAAGGCGGAGGCCAATGCCTCCGCCTACCATTTGGTGCGCCTTCGGGGACTCGAACCCAGGACCCACTGATTAAGAGTCAGTTGCTCTACCAACTGAGCTAAAAGCGCATATGTGAGGACTTTCGTCCTCTTTTGGTGACCCGTAGGAGAGTCGAACTCCTGATTGCGGCGTGAGAGGCCGCCGTCTT
>CAYJFK010000107.1:0-3744 GCA_964369475.1 uncultured Oscillospiraceae bacterium
TCAGCTTTAGCTGATTTCTCAGCTTGGAGAAAACGCTTTTTCTCCAAGCTGAGGGCAGATTTTCTGCCCTATGTTTTTTTATGTGAGCATTTTCTTTTTCATGATGTGCCAACCATGCTTTAGGCCTGCACTAGGGTCTGAAAATCGCCTTAGAGTAACGTCTGTAACCCTGAATTGCACAAAAAAGCAAGGTGATTTTTAGCACAATGGACAGTTTACATAGATAATCGATTATTATATACTTATATGGCATATTGGGCAATTTATAATAAATAATGAAGTCAAGAGGGGGATTTATATGTTTGAACTTGGCAAAAGAATATACGACAAATTAGAAGAACTGTCGGAGATTTCCTGCGAGGGAGAGGGCATAACACGCCTATATCTAACGGAGGAGCACAAAAGGGCCAACAAACTGCTTCAAAAGTGGATGGAGGAGATCGGCCTTGCGGTCGAGCTTGACAATGTGGGCAACTTAATTGGCACATATAACTGCGGCGACAAAGATGCAAAGACACTTGTGCTGGGCTCGCATCAAGACACTGTGCGCAGTGGTGGCAAGTATGACGGCGCTATGGGTGTCGTTTTGCCATTGTACAGCTTGGAGAATGCCATAAAGTCGGGGAATGTCCCTTGTAATGTTAAGATTATCTCCTTTGGCGACGAAGAAGGGGTGCGCTTTGGCACTACCTATCTCGGAAGCAAGGCGGTATGTGGCACATTTGGGGGCGAGCTCTTGGAAAAGAGGGACGATAGCGGCAAGACACTTTCAGAGGCTATTAAGGACTTTGGGCTAAACCCACAAGATATTGCCTCTTGCAAGCTTTTAGAGAAGGTCGACGGCTATTTGGAGGTGCACATCGAGCAAGGCCCTATTCTCGAGAGCAAGGATTTGGCGGTAGGCGTTGTTACGGCAATTCAGAGCTCGCACAGGTATGAGATTAGCATAAAAGGGGTGGCAGGTCATGCCGCCACCGTGCCGATGGGGCTTAGAAACGATGCGGTCTTTGTTATGTCGGAGGCTATATACGAGCTTTTGAGTTATGTTAAGTCGGAGCAGAATTTGCTTGCCACTATCGGAAAGATAAACGTTTTTCCGGGGGCGATAAATGTTATACCCTCCGAGGCTATTTTTACCCTCGACATTAGGTGCATCGATGAGGGGCGCATAGAGCAAACTATAAAACGTGCAGAGCAGATTTTAGAGGGCATTTGCGCTAAGAACTCGGCAAGTAGTTTTAGCATTAAGAGACTTAACAAAGTGCCTGCGACATATTGCAGCGACGCCATTATAGACAAGGTCGAGGAGGCCGTTAAGGCCTGCGGTGTCACCCCCTTTAAGCTTGCGAGCGGCCCCGGGCATGATGCGCAGGAGATGGCAAATATTACAGATATTGGAATGCTCTTTGTTCGCTGCAAAGAGGGTATCAGCCACAACCCTGCCGAGTCTGTAACTGTGGAGGACACAGACGTTGCGGCAAGGGTAGTTGTTAAGTTTATCGAGGATTTTGCGTAGAGGGTATACTGTGTAAGGTATGTTGGGAGTGCGCATCAAGTAGAAAAATTACAGCAAAAGGGCCTTTTGCCATGTCGAAAGTTTCTCGGCATAGCTCATTCTTGCGTTGGCAGGGCTGGTCGAGGGGAGGGCAATCACGGGTAGTGAAATTTCTTTGCAGTGCTTATTCCAAAGGCTTTTGGCTTTGCCGCCGTTTATTAGGATTTTTGTTATGTGGGGGTGCTCTTTTAAAAATGTATCAAAGTCGTTTACAAGGGCACTTCGGATGTCGCTGTCGAGCGAGCCTTCTCGCTCGGCCGAGGCTATAACGTCCCACAGGGCGATGTTATTTCTAAGTAGCATGTCGCATCTTGCGTTATAGTCCTCGGAAAATTCCTCGCCTAAAATTTCGCACATTATCTTCCAAAAGGCATTGCGAGGGTGGGCGTAATACTGCCCCTTTTCAAGCGACAATTCACCCGGGAGAGAGCCTAATATTAATGTGGTGCAACGGCTGTGACTTAGTGGTGCAAAGCTCTTTTTCATATATGCTCCTTTTTTATATAAGGTCGTTATAATGCTAAAATCGTCTTGATAGTTACAATGATAACGCTTGAGATATGTCGGTGTCAAGGGTCGTTAAAGTATGTGGCGAGTAAAATTTATTTATTTTAAAACGATTGAATATCCTCCGCTTTATTTGTATAATTGACATAGGAAGAATATGACTTATATGGGTCTATAATAAGTTAAAAGGGGAGTGTACAAATGAATGAGATAAAATGCCCGAAATGCGGCGAGGCCTTTACGGTTGACGAGTCGGGATATATTGCAATACTTGGACAGGTTAGAGATGCGGAATTTCAAAAGGAGCTCGAAGGACACGAGAAACTGCTAAACGAGGCAAAGGAGAGGGAGGTAAAGCTTGTCGAGGTCGAGGCGGAGCGTCTGCGTGAAAAGAGCCTTGCAGAAGCGAGGCAGGAGATCGAGCAGCTAAAAGGGGCTCTTTTGGCGGCGCAAAAGGAGAAAGCGGCAGAGCTACAAGTTGCAGATGCAAATGCTAAGGTAAGTTTGGAAAAGAGCATTTCGGGGTTGAGTCAGGAGATCGAGAGGCTTAAAGGTGAGATTACAAAGGCCGAGACAGAAAAGAGCCTTGCGATTAGTGAGGAGTCGGCAAAGGGCAGGGCTGCTTTGTCGGTCAAGGAGCAGGAGATTATAAAGCTAAGGCTTGAAGCTGAGAGCGCAGAGTCTGCGACCGAGCTTAAGATAAAGGTTTTGGAGGAGAGTTACAAAGGGAAGCTTCTTGAAAAGGACGAACAGATTAATTTTTACAAAGATCTAAAGGCAAGGCAGTCGACAAAGATGCTCGGCGAGAGCTTGGAACTGCACTGCGAGATTGCCTTTAATCAAATTCGCCCTGCCGCCTTTCAAAATGCCTATTTTGAAAAGGACAACGACGCAAGGAGTGGCAGTAAGGGCGACTATATTTTCAGGGAGTATACGGAGAGCGGAGTGGAGTTTATCTCGATTATGTTCGAGATGAAAAACGAGATGGACACGACAGCCACAAAGAAAAAGAACGATGATTTTTTAAAGGAGCTCGACAAGGATAGGAGAGAGAAGGGGTGCGAATATGCTGTGCTTGTGTCGCTACTCGAGGCCGATAATGAATATTACAACAGCGGCATTGTCGATCTATCGCACAAATACCCAAAGATGTATGTAATCCGTCCGCAGTTCTTCATTCCCATGATAACGCTACTGCGCAATGCGGCAAAAAATGCGGCACAGTATAGGGAGGCTTTGCAAGAGGTGCAAAATCAGAATATAGATATATCGAACTTTGAAGGGCAGATGCAGGCATTTAAGGAGAGCTTTGGCAAGAATGTTCAGTGGGCGAGCGAGCGCTTTACCGATGCGATAAAGAATATCGACGACACAATAAAGCTGCTTCATAAGATGCGAGATAATTTAACGCTATCTGAAAAGCATTTGAATACCGCCAACACAAAGGCACAGGATTTAACAATAAAAAAGCTGACAAAGGGTAACCCCACCATGATGGCAAAGTTTGCCGAGCTTCAAGAAGAATAGCTGATAGGCAAGGTTTGCTAAGGGGTGTTGGTAGAGGTACACAAAGCGAGGGGTGACGATTTATCGTCACCCCTCGCTTTGTCGCCCCGATTGGGGGCCCAACAACCTTGGGGCCCCCAACCCGGCCCCCCCCCCGCCGCCCCCCCCCCCACCCG
>CAYJFK010000108.1:0-3169 GCA_964369475.1 uncultured Oscillospiraceae bacterium
ACTATTCACTATTCACTATTCACTATTCACTATTCACTATTCACTATTCACTATTACTTACTAAAGGCTTACCGTGCTACGTGGGCTCGGGCGGCTCTGCACGCAAAATGCTTCGATTAAAATTTTTCAGCAGTGGCATTTTGCGTGCGCCTTTGCGGCTGCAAATAAGCCGCAAGTAAAGGTGCGACATATCAGCCGCACCAAGTTGCATCTGTGTTATAATGCCCCTGCCGCAATGGCACTCGCTCCCACAGGAGCGAGCGAGCCGCCCTGTTTGCGTAGGGTGGTCGATATAATCCGAACTCGCCTCAAACCGACCTGTGTTTCCGCCATACTTCGTTATCCTCCTCGTCAAGGCAACAAGCATTAACTTCGTCGTCTGCCTTGTCTAACGAAAACACAGGTCGGTTTGAGGTCGCAAAGCGATTTTTGAAGCCACAGGGCGTTTTGTGGCGAGGCACTACATAGTGGCAATGCTTGCTGCCTTGCCGCTGTGGAGTAACGAAGTCCACAAGGCGCCCTGTGGCTTCAAAAACGGGTTCGGATTACATCGACCACCCTAGGCGTAGTGCGTCAAACTGCGGTATGCGCCGGTGCGGCTTTGCCGCACACCCCGAGTACAATTACAAAATTGCCACCGGCAATTTTGTTACCATAGCTCTTACTTCTTCACTATTACCTCTTACTTCTTCACTATTACCTCTTACCTCTTCACCATTACCTCTTACCTCTTCACCATTACCTCTTACCTCAAATCCCCCCAAGCTCCTTCTGTATAAGCTCCATAAAAGCCTTTACCGTCGCCGATGGAGGAATATCTTCAAGCACCGCCATGCCCATATTGCGTTCGGGCATTGGGGGGATTAGTGGGATTTCAAAAAGGTCGTCGTCCATTGCAAAGGTCGAAAACTCCTTTATAACACAGCTTATGCCAAGCCCTGTTTTGGCAAAGTCGAGCAAAAGATCGTGACTGCCAAGCTCGATTTCGGGCGACAGCCGCACCCCCATGTGGAGCATTGCCTCGTCTACCGCCTGACGTGAGCTCGATCTGTGTTCGAGCATGATGAGAGGGAGCGAAGTCAGTGCATCGGGTGTTATGCCTTGCACATATCGCTTGTAGCCGTTTCCTGCCACAAATATATCGTGCACCTTCATACATGGGGTCAGCGCTATGCCCTCCTCGTCGCAGGGCATATTAACAAAGGCGACATCGACAGTGCCGTTTCTAAGCATCTGCAATGTCTCCTGTGTAGTTCCGTTTCTAACCGAGAGCGCAATGCCCGGATGAAGCTCGGAAAAGCGCCCGAGTAGCGGCAGTAGCAGATGCCTTGTTATGGTATCCCCTCCGCCAATTCGCAGATCGCCGTCTGCAAGGCGCTCCATTCTGCCAAGCTTTTCTTCCCCTGCATCGATAAGCGCAATGGCAGATTGCACATGATGATACAGCACCGCCCCTTCGTCGGAGAGCTCTATCCCCCTTGCACGCCTTATAAACAAATTAACCCCAAGCTGACCTTCGAGCTGGCGCATCGCCTGACTTACTGCAGGTTGCGAGATATAAAGACTACGAGCCGCCGCAGAAAAACTGCCGGCCGCCCCTACCGCTAAAAATATCCTGTAAAGTTCCAAGTTGACCTTTGACATAAGCACTCCTTATATGAGTATAACTATTAAACCTCTACAAAATGTTGTAATATATAGTATAATATATATGTTCGGCACTTTCAAGTAGTAGAGCTTATATTATATATATTCGGAGGTTAAGATGGAAAGAGCGGTCGGCACAGTAGTTCGTGGGGTTCGTGCTCCCATAATAAGAGAAGGAGATGACCTCGCTTCGATAGTTGTACAGTCTGTTATGGATTGTAGCGCAGCAGAGGTCGTTGCCTTTAAAGACAGAGATGTTGTAGCTGTTACAGAGGCGGTAGTCGCAAGGGCACAGGGTAACTATGTCCATATAGACCAAATCGCACAGGATATAAAGTCAAAATTTAGCGGCACGGTAGGGGTTATCTTCCCAATACTAAGCCGTAACCGTTTTTCTGTCTGCCTAAAGGGCATAGCCAAGGGCGCAGAGAAGGTCGTTTTAATGCTTAGCTACCCCTCCGACGAAGTGGGCAACCACCTTGTCGACTTCGACATGCTCGACAAGGCAGACATAGACCCTCGCAAAGATCTACTAACAGAGGCTCGTTACAGAGAGCTTTTTGGCGACACGATACACTACTTTACAGGTGTTGACTATGTTGAATACTACAAGTCGATAATCGAAGAACAGGGCGCTAAGTGCGAGATTATCTTTGCAAACGAGGCGACCGAAATTCTTAGCTATACAAAAAATGTTCTCTGCTGTGACATTCACACAAGAGAGCGCACAGTTCGCAGACTTAAAGCGGCAGGTGGCGAGACCATACTTACACTTGCAGACATCATGACAGCGCCGATCGACGGCAGCGGCTGCAACCCCGAGTACGGCCTTTTGGGCTCGAACAGGGCGACAGAGGAAACCGTTAAGCTATTCCCCAAAGATGCTCAACCCTTTGTAGAGGAAGTTTCGGCAAAACTGCTCGAGATTACAGGCAAGCATGTCGAGGTTATGGTATACGGCGACGGCGCATTTAAAGATCCCGTAGGCAAAATTTGGGAACTTGCAGACCCTGTTGTAAGCCCGGCCCACACAGCAGGCCTTGTCGGTACACCAAACGAGCTAAAACTAAAGTACCTCGCCGACAACGACTTTGCAACGCTATCGGGTGCAGCGCTTAGAGATGCTATACTAAAGTCGATCAAGGAAAAGGACGACAACTTAGTAGGCCAAATGGCAACCCAAGGCACAACCCCCAGACGCCTAACCGACCTTATCGGCTCACTCTGCGACCTAACAAGCGGCTCAGGCGACAAAGGCACCCCCATCGTTTGGATACAAGGCTATTTTGATAACTACGCTCAGGGTTAATATTGATTAAGTAATAAGTAAGAAGTAAGAAGTAATAGCTATGGTGGAAAAACCCTTTGGGGTTTTTCTATATAATATTTAATACTTAATTGCCAACGGCAATTAAGTTACCATACTTATTACTTCTTCACTATTACTTCTTACTTAAAATAAAGGAAATTATTATATGAAAAAACTATACTACGGTTGGGTTATTGTCTTTGCCGGCGCTCT
>CAYJFK010000109.1:0-3055 GCA_964369475.1 uncultured Oscillospiraceae bacterium
ACCATGCCCGAAGCCAGAGACAGGTACGAAGCGGATAGAGTGCATGGGGAGGTTTTTAATTTAGGTAAGAAGTAAGAGCTGTTTAAGTAATAAGTAATAAGTAAGAAGTAAGAGCTATGGAAAAAATTGCCTCGGCAATTTTAATATTATATATAATGTAAATTGCCCTTGGCAATTTACTACCATAGTTATTACTTCTTCACTATTACTTCTTACTTTAAAAAAGGCTTCTTCACTATTACTTATTACTTAAAAAAAGGCTTATTCACTATTACTTATTACTTAAAAAACAAGAATTAAGCTAACGCTTAAATTATAAAAAAAAGGGAGGCTTATTAATGAAACTGACTAATATCAAAAAGGACGGCAAAGTTTTACTTGGGGTGATGATCGAGGATAAGATTGCTCTGATGACAGGCAAGGAGGGGTATCCGCAGACTACGCAAGAGGCCATCGACTTGGGGATAGAGGGGCTCGGCAAGCTCGATTTATCGGGGCTTGATACTGTCGATGTCGCAGGGGTTACATATGCGCCTGTCGTAACAGAGCCTGAGAAGATCATTTGTGTTGGGCTAAACTACCTAAAGCACGCCGAGGAAACAGGCTCGAAAATTCCCGAAGTGCCATGCCTATTTAGCAAGTTTAACAATGCGCTTGCAGCGTGTGGCGAGGACATAGAGCTAATCCCGGTCGAGACCGAATACGACTACGAAGCAGAGCTTGTAATTGTCGTCGGCAAGGGCGGCAAGAATATCTCCGAAGCAGATGCAAAGGGTCATGTATTTGGCTACACCTGCGGAAACGACATGTCGGCAAGAAGCCTCCAGCGCCGCACAGGTCAGTGGATTTCGGGCAAAACGCTCGATAAATTTGCACCGATCGGCCCTGTCATTGCAACGGCAGATGTTACAGACGGCGACAACCTTGCAATAAAACTTATGAGAAACGGCACTGTCTGCCAAGACTCGAGCACAAACGATCTAATCTTTAACATTAGCAAAATAATAAGCTACATCTCGAGCCTTCTAACGCTAAAGGCAGGCGATATTATCTTCACAGGTACACCGTCGGGCGTTATCGGCGGCAAGGCGGAAAAGGACTGGCTACAAAAAGGCGAGGTGCTCTCGGTCGAAATCGAAGGCATCGGAACGCTAACAAACAAGCTTGTTTAGGGTTTAATTTTAGACAAGATAGAGCTGTTTTTGTAGTATTTTAGCTTTATTATACAATAGGTATAATAAAATCAAACAAAAAAGCCCCCTTCTAAAACAAATAGGGGAGCACGGCAAGATAGATATTACGCTCTAAGGGCGAGGGAGCTTAAAGCCCCTCGCCCTTATTTGTTCTTAGTTAATGGTGTCGGTCGTCTTATCGACAGGCTTTGCAGGCTCGGCAGATTTTGCAGCCTTTGCGGCATCTTTCTCAGCGGCCTTTTGTTCTTTGGTCTTTTTTGGAACTGTAAAGATCCAAAACCTCGATATAAGGAAGTTCCACAGGAATATAACGACCATAAGCGCCGCTTTAACAAATCTCGGGTCGAAGCCGTAGGTGCTTGTTATAATTGCAAGCAGTCCGCTACTTGCCGCCATGTTAAAGATTAGGAGCGCCAGATAGCGCCCTGCCTCTACGGTAATTTTGCCCTTGGATTTAAAGCTCCAAAGCCTGTTTAACAAAAAGCACCAAATAGCACCGACCGCCATACCGGCAATATTTGCGGCAGGCTCGGCAAGCGCCCCTTCAAGCCCTGACAGTACGAGCAGGAAAATGGCATAGTCAACAACAAAGCCACTGCCGCCCACAAAGGCATATCTGAAAAAGCTGTGTTTTAAAAGTTTGTTCAAAATAATCACCCCTCAGCTTATAGCATACTTTATATTTTACGGGAGGTCAAGATGAAAAAGAAAATTTATATAATGGTAGACATGGAAGGCATAACGGGTGTCGTTAAGGCGGCCGACGTTATGGCCGAGAGCCCCGAATACAACCGCTTTAGAAAGCTCATGACGGCCGACGTAAATGCCGCCATAGAGGGAGCTTTCGAGGGCGGCGCAACGGAAATTTTGGTAAACGACGCACATTCTTCTATGACCAACATTTTAATAGAAGAAATCGACCCAAGGGTTAAGCTTATCAGCGGCAGAATAAAGCCCATGACCATGATGTCAGGCCTTGATACGAGCTTCGACGGCGTTATAATGATAGGCGTGCACGCAATGGCAGGCAGTACGGGCATACTCGCCCACACGATGTACGGCGTGCAGATCTCGGCACTTTTCCACAACGGCAAAGAGATAGGCGAAATGGCAATGAACACAGCGGCCGCTACTTCTTTTGGTGTGCCTGTAATAATGATGAGCGGAGACACTTCTGCCGAGCGTGAAGCATACGAGACGGTATCGCCCGATGTAAAATTTGCCGTGGTAAAAGAGGACATAAGCCGCTTCACAGCGACACTGCTTCCCCCAAGCGTTGCTCAAGGGCGCATAAAAGAGCTTGCAAAAAAAGCAGTCGCCGAGCTTAAAAAGGCAAAAGTCCCCGAAATTCCCGCCCGCACGACATATAAAATCCGCTTCCACTCCTCAGCCGAAGCGATGTGCGCAGCGCTTATCCCCGATGTTAAGCTTGTCGACAGCCGCACGGTAAGCATGACGAGCACAAACGCCGCCAAGGCGCACCAGTTAATGCTGGCCGCCATGATGCTCGGTCACGCAGGGCAGGATAAGGCGTATGGGTGAGGAGTTAGTTAGTGAAGAGTGAAGAGTGAATAGTGAAGAGTTATGGTGAAAAAAACCTGAAGGTTTTTTTGGTTGAATATAATGAAAATTGCCTTTGGCAATTTTTTATGTGGGGTATGGATTTTGCTTAATAGAGTTTTTTGTCTAAATTTCAGCAAAAACTGTTGACATGAGAGAATATTTTTGATAAACTATTTAAGCCGTTCGGAATACCTTACGGCTTTATGGAGAGATGGCTGAGCTGGTCTAAGGCGCACGATTGGAAATCGTGTGTACCCCTTAAAGGTACCGAGGGTTCGAATCCCTCTCTCTCCGCCAAA
>CAYJFK010000110.1:0-2618 GCA_964369475.1 uncultured Oscillospiraceae bacterium
TCTTACCAATCGGAACGATCTACATAATGTGTGTGAAGTAGATCATGCGACTTGTGGCCGCCGGGCTCGCCGAGGTACTCTGCGTAAATCTGCTTGATCTCGGGGTTTTGGTGCGACTTACGGATTGTCATTGCCTCGTCCTCGTCGTATGTTGCCTTGGCACGAAGTGCTCTCGGGTCGCATACTTCACGAACCTGTGCAGAAACTATCGGCTGTCCGCCGCCCGTTACGCAGCCGCCGGGGCAACCCATAACTTCGATGAAGTGATAGGTCTTCTCGCCTGCCTTGATCGAATCGAGTAGCTTTCTTGCATTTATTGTGCCGTGGCAGATAGCTACATTGATGTCCATGCCGGCTACGTTTACGGTAGCTTCCTTAATGCCGTCGAGTCCTCTAACTGCGTGGTACTCGATTGCCTGTAAATCTTCGCCTGTTAGGATGTCTGCAACCGTACGGATAGCAGCTTCCATAACACCACCTGTTACGCCGAAAATTACAGCTGCGCCTGTCGAGTCGCCGAGCAGAGCGTCGAACTTTTCGTCGGGTAGGTTAACGAAATCTATACCTGCTTGCTTTATCATTCTTGCAAGCTCTCTTGTTGTGATGTTTGCATCTACATCCCTGTAACCGTCACGACCCATTTCTGGGCGGATGATCTCGAACTTCTTAGCTGTGCAAGGCATAACCGACACAACAAAAATGTTCTTGGGATCTAGGTTGTTCTTCTCTGCAAAGTATGTCTTTGTCATAGCGCCCTGCATTTGGTTGGGGCTCTTACAGGTCGACAGGTTGGGGATAAATTCGGGATAGTTGTGTTCGCAGAATTTAACCCAGCCGGGTGAGCAGGAAGTTATCATGGGAAGTACGCCATTGTTTTTAATTCTGTGAAGAAGCTCTGTGCCCTCTTCCATAATTGTAAGGTCGGCCGCAAAGTCAACGTCGAAGACACGGTCTGCACCAAGTCTACGCATGGAAGCTGCAAGCTTGCCCGTTACACGTGTGCCGATAGGCATACCGAACTCCTCGCCAAGTGCAACACGCACCGAAGGAGCAGGCTGAAATACAACAAACTTTTCGGGATCGTTAATTGCCGCCCAAACTTCTGCTGTCGAATCCTTTTCTCTTAGAGCGCCTGTCGGACATACAGCGATACACTGACCACAGTTAATGCAATCTGTTTCGCCGAGATTCTCGTCGAAAGCTGGGGCTACCTGTGTTTCAAATCCACGGTTTACCATGCCGATAACGCCAACGCCCTGTGTCTTCTCGCAAGCCGCTACACAGCGACGGCAGAGGATACACTTGTTGTTATCACGCACGATGGAGGGCGATAGATCATCGACATTACGATGAATTCTGCCACCTTCGTAGTGTGTGCCTTCAATGCCGAGGTCGCTTGCAAGAGCTTGAAGCTCGCAATTTTGACTTCTAACGCATGTTAGACATACACGGTCGTGGTCGGAAAGAATTAGCTCGAGTACGAACTTGCGTGAGTTCATAACCTTTTCGGAGTTTGTTGCAATGTCAAGTCCCTCCGCAACAGGCATAACGCAAGAGGCCATCATCTTGCCGCTCTTTTTGTCTTCTACAAGACACATACGACATGCGCCGATTTTGTTAAGGTCTTTTAGGTAGCAGAGTGTAGGGATTTTAATGTGCTCCTTACGTGCTGCTTCCAAAACGGTCATATTCTCGTCGGCCGTAACGGTACGTCCGTCGATTTTGAGTGTTACCATTTTGTCCATCCTTTCTCGATGTAGGGTATTTGCTCGAAAGATATTTGTACGCAATACAAAAATCTTTAATGCACCCGATAGATGAGTGCTAAGGAGTGCTGACTAAATCATACACTCGTTTTGCCACAACCTTGCGGCGGAAATCAGACAATATAATTATAATAGATTGTTTTATGCATTGCAAGTGGTTGAGCATTTTTTTCACAAGGAATATTCAATATTTATGTACAAATTTTTAGCTCTTTTTGTAGCATTTGACAAGACAGCTAAATTTTGAGTAAAAATATATTGATATTGTACAAAAAACGATTTGAGTGTAAGGCATATATAAGTATGATATTTGGAGAAGTTTAACTTAAAATATTGTTTTGTAAGGGAAAGACCTATAATCCGAACCTGCCTCAAAACGGCCTGTTTTTCCGCCATTCTTCGTTATCCTCCTCGTCAAGGCAACAAGCATTGCCTTCGTCGTCTGCCTCGACTGACGAAAACACAGGCCGTTTTGAGGTCGGGACGATTTTTGAAGCCACAGGGCGTGATGTGACGAGGCGGAGCATTGTGGCAATGCTTATTGCCTTGGCATGATGCGTAAACGTTGCTCACAGTGCGCCCTGTGGCTTCAAAAACGGGTTCGGATTACAGGTCTTTCCCAAGGGTGAAAATTATTGATGTGGTATGGTGGAGAGGATGCATAGTCTTTACATAATTTTAATGTAGCATAAGGACGAGAGGATGCTTGCATGAAGTTTATATGAAGCTTTAAGCATTGTCCCACGCTACACTTGCTGTAAAAGTGCAGAATTTAAAAACAGCTTGGAGAAAAAGCGTTTTCTCCAAGCTGAGAAATCAGCTAAAGCTGATTTTAACGCCCTCGGGGCGGGA
>CAYJFK010000111.1:0-2255 GCA_964369475.1 uncultured Oscillospiraceae bacterium
TGCCTTGCCGCTGTGGAGTAACGAAGTCCACAAGGCGCCCTGTGGTTTCAAAAACGGGTTCGGATTATATCTATCACCCTAGGATCATGGCGATTTTAAGATTGCCCATATGGTAACATCCAATGCAATCGGTATTGAGCTATTCGAGTTTGTAGAAAACGACAAGCAAAAACAACCCTTTCAGTTTAAGAATACAGGCCTTTTCCACTTTTCGGTACAAGACCCGGACATTGAAGGAATGATAGAAAAAATCGTTGCAAATGGCGGCAAACAGCGTATGCCTATTAAGGAATACTACCCAAATGAAAAGCCATACAAAATGTGCTATGTAGAAGACCCATTTGGCATTGTATTCGAAATCTACACTCACAGCTACGAAGTGACCTATTCCAAAGGGGCATATTAAAAGGGTTGTGAAAAACCTCGCTATAAACACATGCTACTGTTTATAAAATGAAAAAAATCACTTGGAAGAAAGCTTTTGGGCTTAATCCAAGTGATTTTTAATTATTATTTGCTAAGTCTTTCCTATGCTCGGTTGCAACGACCATTTAAAGCCGCCCTAAACCTCTGCCGCAAGCTTTTCTCTCATCTCTATTGCAAGCTCCTTTTCCCTTTGGGGCTGTACCAAAACCGCTATAACAACATTGCCGAGCGAAAATGCCGCCGCCATGAAGAATACCCAGTGACTGCCCCAATATTCCCAAATAAAGCCGCCTGCCATGCCTGCGAAAATCGTTACAATGTGGTCGAGTGTTATGCCTGTCGACAGCGTCGCCGAGACCTCTTTGGGGTTCCAAACTATCGAGCGGAGGTAGACCGACTTTATCATGCCCATGTTCATGGATAGGCGGTCTGCTATAAATAGCGCGTATATAACTGCCGTTGCTATCTCAACAGGTACATCGCCCGTTGTGATCCATAAAACGGCAAATCCGTAGAGCAGATAGACCCCGACAAAGGAAAATGCATCGGCAAAGAGCATTAGTTTTATTCCGAACTTGTCGAGCCATTTGCCGAGCGCTCGCATAAAGAATATGCTAATAAAGTTTGCCGCTATGTATAGCATCGCCATTGTGTCTGCGCCCTTGCCAAGTATGTCGAGCACGACCCATGTTCCAAATACAATTATAATCTGCTTTTGCACGCCGCCCAGTATCGTTAGCATGTAGTAAAATTTATATTGCTTGCGGAATATAAGTTGAAACTTCTTTTTAGGCGCTTTCTTTGGTGCGACGAGCTTTAATAAATAGAGCATCATTATGGCCGCCAAGGTGTAGGATATAGCCGCAACAACAAAGTTTAGCTTTATGTCGCGCTTAAAGTCGAAAAAACCGACCCTAAAGCCGACCAGTACAAGGCCTGCCGCTATAAAGGAGAATATCGACTTTGTAGAGGCAAACTGCCCCATTCTCCGCCCGACCTGCGACTGTTCGCAGAGCGAGAGACCTATTGCATCTTGCAGTGGCAAATTTAGGTGGAAACCGACCGAGGAGAAGAATAAAAATATAAGCATTACCCCAAAAGTCGGGGTAAAAAGCCCCATTACAGCAAGGTTTACCGCCGCAAGGATATGTGCAATAAATGCAATGCGTATATCGCCGAGCGACGATAATGCCGCAACAATAATGGCGCACAAAACACCGGGGGTCTCTCGAGGGATTTCTATAAACCCTCTCTGCACTGCCGTTACATCGTATGTTTCCTTAAAGTAGGAGGAGAGGGTCGACTCGCTCATGCCGTTTGCAAATGCCGCAAGGGCAACTATGATAAAAAATACCGTAAGCGCCTTGCGCCTTGTTTGTTCATCCATAATTATACGGCACAGACAAGCTATGCCCCCTCCTTTTTTGTGACAGTTAGGTGTATATTATACCACAAAGAGAGCTCGATGTAAAATTTATTTTGGGACGCATAAGAAGGCAAAGCTCAAGAAAAGCCCTGCGAGTGCTGTCGTTACGGCAAATAGCTCTTGCCCGACTTACAAAAAGAACTCCACTGCCATAAAACAAGACCTTTCGAATAGCTTTTTTCGTAAATTAAAAGCCCCCACCGTACCCCCTCGCACGCTCGGGCGGCTCTATCGCCCTAAAGGGCGATAGTCTTTGCGGCAATGCACGCTACGAGACACAACCACGCACTGCCTCTACGAAAAAACCGCCAAAACAAAAGCCACCTACCAAAGCCGCAAAGACCCACGCAAAACGCACCGACTAAAATTATAATCAAAAGCGTTTTGCGTGGAGAGCCGCCCC
>CAYJFK010000112.1:0-2117 GCA_964369475.1 uncultured Oscillospiraceae bacterium
GGGGCGGGAATTTAACGCCAGAGGGCACCCTGATGGTGCCCCCTCGCCGCTCCCGCTCCTTCCGAAGGGACTTGATTTTAGGTTTTTCTCCAGTCTGAGAGGCAGACCGCAGGTCTGCCCCTTTTTTATGCTTAGAGTTCGGATTATAGGTCTTTCCCTTAGCAAAAGTGCTGCGAGCACCAAGGTTATAACAATGCTAAGCTTGTCGACCGCTACAACAGATGTTGTGGTGCCGATCTGCAATGCCCTGTAATAGCATAGCCAAGAAGCCCCTGTGGCAAGACCGGACAGGATAAGGAATATCCAACTTTTTTTGCTTATATCGGCTATTCCGGCAGAGACATTTGTTATTATAACCATGCCCCAAGCCATCACCACAACTACCGTCGTGCGAATGGCTGTCGCAAGATTGGAGTTAACCCCGTCTATTCCCATTTTTGCAAAAATCGAAGTAAGAGCGGCAAAGACTGCCGATGCTAAAGCGAGCGTAAACCACATAGTATTCTCCTTGGAATCTGTTATAAATACCATGCAATTGTATTTGCCACGGGTGTAATTGTCAATCTGTTTATAAAAAAATGCGAAACTGGGGAAGTTTTTTTAAAAATAATTGATAAATATTACCTGTTTTGTGATAGAATAGAAAGATAGTGCTGGGCGCTATTTGAGCATATTACTCGGAGGTGTTTTAATGGAGACAAATGGGGTAAGATCGGCAGGTCAAAAGGCAAGGGGAAGGATTTTCTTTTCCTTTGTTTTGTGCTTGGTCGTCTTTTGTGGAGGATTGTACGGCGGAAACATGCTCTTTGACGTGGAAGGCGAACTGCTGGCTGCGGCGGATAATTTTCAAGCAGAGATAATTGCAAGCGGAAGTAATGTAAGCGATGTAGAGCAAGATGCCGACAACTATCACATGGCGGTATTTTTAGGCGACGAGGTCGATGCTGTAAACGAGCTGTTTTTCGGTACGGGTAATGCAAGTGTTGGCATTACGTCCGCAGGGATACCGTATAGCCAAAAAGGTAATGGATATCTTTTTGAAATGTCAGCAAGTGATGGGGGTCTTCACGTGTACATGGAAGGGGAGGCGGCACCTTCTTATCTTCCGTATGCAGTTGGAGTTTCATGCTTAATTCTCTTTTTTGTATTGTCGCTCAGCGCTCTGCCAAAGTCGCAAGAGGTGGCAGATATAGCAGTGGAAAGCGAACGAGCTGTAAAAACAACTCAAGTGGAGGTAGAGGAAAGCCCTCCCATAATATCTGCATCTGTTCCGACAAAGGCAGACGAGGAGGAATATGATTCGCTTGTGGAAAAATTGTATAACGAGCTAAAAACACCTCTTTCTTCTATACTCGGGTATATTAGGATCATTAAAAACGACGACGAAATAAACGAGCGAATACTTGGCTATGCCGAAATCGCCGAGCGCAACACAAAGCGACTTGAGAGCAGGCTTAGCGACATGATGTTATACTCAAAACTTGCCTCGGGCGATGTTGACATTAGCTATGATCGAGTAGAGCTAAACTCTGAAATGGCACGAATGGCCGATCTCTACGGAGAGGCGGCAAAATTTATGCCGGGGGACAGCAAGCTTTTTACAAGGTGCGATAGGGAAAAGCTTCGTGGAGTGCTTGAAATAATAATGGCAAATGCCGTAAAGCACGGCACGAGTGGCGGCAAGATACTAATGCGGACATACGATAAAGACAGGACATGTAATATAGAAATTCACAACCTGACAACGGAGGATATGTCTCACAAAATTGAGCTGCTCACTAATCAAAAAGCAGCCTACGAGGACAAAGACGGCGGTGCGACAGGGCTGACGTTGCCTATTGCAATTGATATAATCGAACGCATGGGCGGAAAGTGTGAACTGTCGTTCGAAGATGAACTTTTTACAGTTAAAATTGTATTTGAAAGAGATATAGACGAAATGGCCGATATTGTAAGCAGAATGGATACATCGGCAATGCCTGATATAGAGTCCATTCTCGGCAAGAATGATTGATAAAATAAATCAAGACCGGAGCAAAACTCAGCGAGAATCGCTGAATTTTGCTCCGGTCTTACGTTTTGGGGCGGGGGGGGGGGGGGGGGGGGGGGGGCGGGCC
>CAYJFK010000113.1:0-133 GCA_964369475.1 uncultured Oscillospiraceae bacterium
CCGCAAACATCTCTGCCTCGACTACGCCGTACTCGTATGCTACGTATGTGCCGTCGACTACCATGTCGACAGTTGTGTCAAAGTAGCCAAATAGTGTCTCAAATAGTGTTACGTTCTGTACGATTGTTTCGCC
>CAYJFK010000113.1:233-1821 GCA_964369475.1 uncultured Oscillospiraceae bacterium
CCGCAAACATCTCTGCCTCGACTACGCCGTACTCGTATGCTACGTATGTGCCGTCTGCGATGCTGTCAACAGGTGTTGGTTCTTCGGGAGTGGGCTCTACAGGTGCAGGCTCCTCTTCCGGTGCTACGCCGCTTGCAAGTGCAAGAGCTTCCGTTACAGCCGTTTTCATCGCTTCGCTCGTTACAGTTGCGCCTGCAACCGAGTCGACCTCTGCCGAATCTGCCGCTACGAATGCTGCGGGTAGAGCGTCTATTGCCTTTGTGCCTATGCCTGCTGTTTCGCTGTGCGAGAGCACTTCAACAGCTGTGATGTCCGTGCCGTCTACCGTGACCTTCATGGAAACTGTGCCCATGAAGCCCTTTGCGGACACTTCATAGTCAACGCCCACAGAAGCAGGTACTTCGGGCTCTACGGGCTTGTCCGTATCACCCCATGTGATTACTTGGCCGGGGAATATAAGATTTGGGTTTTCAATTCCATTTGCCTTTGCAAGACTCATATAGTCTGTTCCGAAATCTTGTGCTATCTTCCATAGTCTGTCGCCCTCTTGGACGGTGTAGGAAGCAGCGCCTGCTACAAGGCTTAAAGCCATGATTAGCGCCATGACAATTGCAGCTTTGCGATTGTTACGCATGTTATCGCTCCTCTAAATTATATTTTTGGCAAAAATGCCATATACATTTTTACACAAAATAAGTTGATTGTCAACAGACATGAAAGGATTTATTAAGAAATTTTTAAAAAAAAATTAACAAAAAAAGTTAGATTGAGCTAATTTTTGATTCTTCTTATTTAAATAAAGTTTGCAAAAAACCCCTCATATATAGTAAAATTCGTGGGTTTCTTGGGTGCGAAAAGTTCGAACGCGATCGGTTTTTTGCAGGGATAATGCCCCTGAGAGATACAAAGACCACTTACTCGCTATTTTTATTTTATCTTGCAATGCGTGATAATAATCGGTATAAAAAATATACTCACATCTAAATATAACAAAAAACAAGGTCTGCGAGTAATTAAATCGCAGACCTTGCTATTATTGGAGGTAAAATTGTACCTCATTAACTTATAGATCAGAATGTTACTAATGAACATCCCTTGGGGTAATATCGGCAAAACCCTATCTATATAATACCGGCTACGCCTGTCATTATATTCATAGCCTGTGCACCAATTCCCGTATATATACTTCCCGCAAATGAGGTCATAAGCGCGGCGGCAAGCATAGTACAAGCTTGGTTTACTGTGTCTTTTTTCATTTACACACCACACCTTTCTTACAATTTTGTATGATAAGTTGTTTTTACACTGCTTGAACGTAGCTCGGCGCCATGTCAATGCCCTGTGTCGCCTGCTCTGTGGTGTGTGCGCCGTAGGCAAGTGTAAATACTGTCAGCGCTGCTACCGCTGTTAGGATGGGGTGCTTTAGTCCGTAGAAAAATCTCATTGTGTTACCTCCGTTTAAAATAATCTCTTGGCAAAACTCATATGTCCTTTATCTCTCCTCGAAATCTCGTTTCAAGATAATCAACACTGCCTTTTGCTCTTACACTGCTTGAACGTAGCTCGGTGCCATGTCAACACCTTGTGT